>NZ_JAQOTI010000039.1:0-7704 GCF_028401915.1 Delftia sp. DT-2 | reverse complement strand
CACCGCGCCCAGCGCCGCGCCGCCGTGGCCCGGCTGGCCGCGCTGCTGGCCGTGGCGCCTGCAGGCTGGCTGGCCTGGCAAGCCTGGTATGCGGCGGACCAGCGCGGCTGGGGCGCCGACCTGCGCACCGCCACGGGCGAGCGCCGCACCGAGCATCTGGCCGATGGCAGCCGCCTCCTGCTGGACACGGCCAGCGCGGTGGACATCCGGTTTGATGGCGCACTGCGCCTGCTCACCCTGCGCCAGGGTGCGATTTCCATAGAAACGGCGGCGGATACCGCCACACCGCACCGCCCCTTTGTCGTGGACACCGCCCATGGCCGGCTGCGCGCCCTGGGCACCCGCTTCACCGTGCGGCAGGAGGGGGGCTGGGCGGACGGCGGCCCCGTGCGCCTGGCCGTGACCGAGGGCGCCGTGGAAGTCACGCTGCGTGGCGCCGCCAGCCCGGCGCTGGTCGTTCAAGCCGGTCAGCAAACGGTATTGCGAGCGGGCGAGGTGACTGCGCCCCAGCCCCTGCAGCCCGAAGCCACGGCCTGGACCCACGGCATGCTGATGGCTGACGCCATGCCGCTGGCCGCGTTCTGCGCCGAACTGTCGCGCTACCGGCCCGGCCTGCTGCAGTGCGCGCCCGAGGTGCGCGCCCTGCGCGTGTCCGGCTCCTTCCCGCTGGGCGACACGGACCGGACGCTGACCATGCTGGCCTCCACCTATCCCGTCGATGTGCAGACGCGCATGCGTGGCTACTGGATCACCGTGGTCGCCAGGAACTAGAAAAATCAAGGCAGGGTGACACTTTTTCGGATCTCGGCTGGCAACGGGGAAAGAGCTTCTTTCTTCACCGCCTCCAAGGACCGATTTCCATGCCTGCCGTACCCATGCCGCATCCCGTCTTCCATCCCCTGGCGCATGCCGCCCGCCTGGCCCTGCTGGGCATGGCATTGGCCGCAGGCGCCGGGCAGGCGGCCGAACCGGCCCCCGCTTCCGTACCTGCTCCCGCTCCCGCAGCCCAGACCTACCAGATTGCGCCCGGGCCGCTGGGCCGCACGCTGGCCGGCGTGGCCACGGCGGCGGGCATTTCGCTGTCCTTCGATCCAGCGCTGACCGAAGGGCTGACCAGCCCGGCCCTGTCCGGCCACTACGCGCCGCAGCAGGCGCTGCAGCGCCTGCTGGCCGGCAGCGGGCTGGACATGGTGGCGCGCAGCGATGGCAGCTACACGCTGCGCAGGCAGGCGACCCAGGCCGTCCAGGCGGCAGGCGCCACCGCGCTGGGCGAGGTGCTGGTCACGGCGCAGGCCGAGCGCAGCGCCGTGACGCAAGGATCGGGCAGCTATGCGGCCACCGGACCCAGCAGCACGGCGACACGGCTGGGCCTGTCGCAGCGCGAGACCCCGCAATCGCTGAGCGTGATCACGCGCGAGCAGATCGATGACCGCGGTTTTCAGTCGCTGGAGGAGGTTGCCCTGGATGCCACGGGCCTGAGCACACGCCAGATCGGAGGCGGAGAACGCACGCAGTTCTTCCTGCGGGGTTTCGAGGTCAACTCTTTCCTGGCCGATGGCGTGCCGCTGGCCTTCGACTACGACACGCAGGGCCTGGCCACCATGGCCATGTATGACCGCGTGGAGGTGCTGCGCGGCGCTGCCGGACTGATGACGGGCACGGGCAATCCGTCCGGCACCATCAACCTCGTGCGCAAGCGCCCCACGGATGCCCCTCAGGTCTCGCTGACGGGCAGCCTGGGCTCCTGGAACAACCTGCGCGGCGAAATCGACGCGTCCGGCCCGCTCAATGCGGCCGGTACGCTGCGAGGCCGCGCCGTGGTGGCCCTGCAGGATACGGACACCTTCAAGCGGGCGTACCGCCATGAGCGCCAACTGGTCTACGGCACGCTGGAGGCCGATATCGCCCCGCGCACGCGGCTGAGCCTGGGCGGCTACTACAACAGGGAAGACAACCCCGGCGCCGACTGGAACGGCCTGCCCACGCGGCGTGATGGCAGCTTCTACCCGCTGCCGAGATCGGCGCGCGTGACGCCGGACTGGGCCTACTGGAACAAGGAAAACGCCAGCCTCTTCGCCGAACTGGAGCATGGCCTGGGCAACGGCTGGAAGACCCAGCTGACCGCACGTGTGCTGCAGGCGAAGATGGACATGCTTGGGACCTACCTGTATCCGCTGGAAGATTCCGCCGACTTCGGCCAGGGCGTGGGCGCCTATGCCTACAAGAAGACCCAATACAGTCTCGACGCCTTCGCGCAGGGGCCCTGGCAATGGTTGGGCCGCACCCATGAAATGGTCTTCGGCGCCAGCGTGAGGCAAAACAGCGACGACGACGGGCCTGGCGGGTGGCCGGCGGACTACCAGCAGATCGTGGACCCCATGACCTGGGACCCGGGCTCCGTTGCCCGGCCGGCCATCAACACCCTGTGGTCGCGGCGCGGCCACCAGCGGCAGCTGGGTGCCTACGGAACACTGCGGTTGAGCGTCGCGCAGCCCCTGACCGCGCTGCTGGGCGCGCGCGTGGATTCCTACTCCTACGACATGCTCACGCGCTCGGGGGAATGGAGCGATTCCAGCAGGTACCGGGTCCATGACCGCATCACGCCCTATGCAGGCCTGGTCTATGCGCTGGACAGCCGGCATTCCGCCTATGCCAGCTGGACCAGCGTGTTCCAGCCCCAGAGCAACCAGGGCGCCAGAGGCGCGCTGCTGGACCCGGTGACGGGACGCAACCTCGAGCTTGGCATCAAGGGCGAGTACGCCCAGGGCCGGCTGCAGGCCAGCGCGGCGCTGTTCCAGATCAACCAGAAGAATCTGCCGCTGCAACTGCCGCAATCGCAGTGCAGTCCCAATGTGGCGTCCTGCTATGCGCAGACCGGAGAGGTGCGAAGCAGGGGGGTGGAGTTCGAGGTGGCGGGTGCCGTCACGCCGTCCCTGCAACTGATGGCCGGCTACACCTACAACAGGGCGCAGCATGTCCGCGACTCGGACGTCGCCAAGGCCGGCACGCCCTATGACACCCAGACCCCGCGCCATCTGCTCAAGCTGTCGGCCCGCTACCAGCTGCCGGGCGCCTGGCAGCGCTGGTCCCTGGGCGGATCCGTGCGCACGCGCAGCGAGACCCGCTCGGCCGGCTACGGCGTGCGCCAGGGGGGCTATACGCTGGTGGACCTCATGGCGAGCTACCAATTCAGCCGGCAGCTGGATATACGGCTGAACGTCAGCAACCTCACGGACAAGTACTACTACCAGGCCATTGGCAGCACCCAGGACAACAACCATTTCGGGGCGCCGCGCAATGTGCTGCTGACGGCGCGCTACCGCTTCTGAAACAGAGACAGGTTGGCATGGATACAATCGAATAGGAATGATTCTTGTTTGATTGTGGGCCCCGCCCCCAAGGGAATCGGGACCTGCCATGCCATCCGCCTCCGCCCCCCAGTACCGAGAAGTCACAGCCCTGTACCTGGCCCACCACGGCTGGCTGCAGGGCTGGCTGCGCAAGAAGGTGGGCAATGCCTTCGACGCGGCCGATCTGGCGCAGAGCACCTTCCTCAAGGTGCTGGGCGCCAAGGGCCTGGACCAGCTCCAGGAGCCGCGCGCCTACCTGACCACCATTGCGCGCAACCTGCTGATCAACCAAGTGCGGCGCCGCGCCATCGAGCAAGCCTATCTCGATGCCCTGGCCGCCATGCCCGAGCCCGTGGCGCCGCCGCCCGAGGTCCGGCTCATGGTGCTGGAGACCCTGGTGGAGATAGACCGCCGCCTGGGCCGCCTGCCCGCGCTGGCCAAGCAGGCCTTCCTGCTGGCCCAGCTCGAAGGCCTGAGCCATGGCGAGATCGCGGCCGAGCTGGGGATTTCCATCTCCACGGTCAAGCGGCATCTGGCCAAGGCGGCCATGCGCTGCTTCTTCCCGGAGTAGGTGGCATGCAGGCGTTCCCTTCTGCTTCTTCCCCCATTTCTGCCGAAGTGGCCCGCCAGGCCGTGCAATGGTGGCTGCAGCTGAACTCCGGCAAGGCCCAGGCCCGGCAGCACGATGGCCTGCAGCGCTGGCGTGCGGCCAGCCCCGAGCATGAGGCCGCCTGGCAGCGCATCGAATCCATGGGCAGCCAGATGGCCGGCATTCCCATGCCGCTGGCGCGGGCCGCATTGGCCGCACCCGGCTCGGCCGGCAGGCGCCGTGCGGTGCAGGCGCTGGCCGTGCTGCTGGTCTCGGGCGCAGGCTCCGCAGCCGTCGTGCGCTCGCAGGCCTGGCGCGGCTGGACGGCCGACCAGGTGGCTGCCGTGGGCGAGCAGCGCACGCTGCCCCTGCCCGATGGCGGCAGCGTGGTGCTCAACACCGGCAGCGCCCTCAATCTGCGCTACGGCGCGGCCGAGCGCGTGCTGGAGCTGGTGCGTGGCGAAATCCTCGTGCAGACCGCGCCGGACAGCCTGCACCGGCCCTTCATCGTGCAGACCGCCATGGGCGCCGTCCAGGCTCTGGGCACGCGCTTCACGGTGCGCGAGCGCGAGCCCGGCATCGAAGTGGGCGTGCTGCAAGGCGCCGTGCAACTGCGGCCCGCGCATGCCCCGCATGCCGCGCAGCGCATAGCTGCGGGAGAGCAGGGCACGTTCACGGCCCAGCAGGCCGTGCACTCCGGCGCGCTGGACACGGCGGCCAGCGCCTGGGCCGAAGGCATGCTGGTGGCCTCGCGCATGCGGCTGGAGGATTTCCTGGCCGAGCTGGGCCGCTACCGGCGCGGGCGCCTGGGCTGCGACCCGGCCGTGGCCGGCCTGCACGTCTCCGGCGCCTATCCGCTGGCCGACACCGACCGCGTGCTGGCCGCGCTGACTTCCTCGCTGCCCGTGGAAATCCACTCCTTCTCGCGCTACTGGGTGATGGTGCGGCCTGCGGCGCCGCACAAGGCATGAAGGCCTTCGCCTCTCTTTTGAAAAAAATTTGAGCTGATTTGCCGGCGATGGCTGTCAACAGAGACAGGAGCGCACCGCAGCGTGCGCCAACGCTTCTCTACAACCATTGCAACAAGGCCTTTCCATGCGCCCTCAGACCATGCGCCAGAACTCCATGCGGCAGACTGTCGCCCCCACTGTCCGCCCATCCCAGGCGGCCCCGGCGTTGCGGCCCGTGGCGCTGGCGCTGCAGGTGCTGTGCGCGGGCACGCTGGCGGGGCTGGCTGCCGCAGGCGCCCTGGCTCCGGCACAGGCCTGGGCGCAGCCGGCTGCCGGTGCTTCGCAGCAACGCCAGTACGACATTGCCGCCGGCCCGCTGGAAAGCGTGCTCAACCAGCTCGGGCGCGAGGCCGGCGTGCTGGTCACCTTCGGCTCGGCCGTCACCGAAGGGCTGCGCAGCGGCGGCGTGAGCGGGCGCTTCACCGTGGAGCAGGCGCTGGACCGCGCCTTGCTGGGCACGCCGCTGGCGGCCGTGCGCTCGGCCGGCGGCGGCTACACCCTGCGCGAGATGCCCGTGGTGCCTGCCACCTCCGGCGCGGCGGGTGCTGCGGGTGCGGCAGGCGCGCCGTCCTCCCAGACACTCAGGACCGTGCTGGTCACGGCCTCGGCCCAGGCCAGCCCCACCACCGAAGGCTCGGGCTCCTACACCACGCCGGCCACGGCGGCGGCCACGGGCCTGAGCCTGTCGCTGCGCGACACGCCGCAGTCCGTCAGCGTGCTCACGCGCCAGCAGATCGAGGACCAGGGCCTGCTCTCGCTCAACGACGCCATGCGCAGCGTCACCGGCATCCATGTCGTCAGCTCGGACAGCGACCGCTCGGACTTCTACTCGCGCGGCTTCTACGTGGACAACCTGCAGTACGACGGCGTGCCCACCTCCATCGGCCTGTCGTTCTACGGCGAATCGGGCAACGACACCACCATCTATGACCGCGTCGAAGTGGTGCGCGGCGCCACGGGCCTGCTCACGGGCGCGGGCAATCCGTCGGCCTCCATCAACATGGTGCGCAAGCACGCCAACAGCAAGGTGTTCACGGGCTCGGCCTCGGCCAGCGTGGGCTCGTGGAACCACCATCGCGGCACGGTGGACCTGTCCATGCCGCTGACGCAGGACGGCCGCATCCGCGCACGCGTCGCCGGCATGGCCGAAGAGCGCGACTCCCATGTGGATCTCTACCACGCGCGCAAGCAGGTCTTCTACGGCGTGATCGATGCCGACCTCACGCCCGACACCACGCTCAGCGTGGGCGCCGACTACCAGGCCAACCGGCCCACCGGCTCGACCTGGGGCGGCCTGCCGCTGGTCTTCACGAACGGCATGCCGGCCGACTGGAGCACCTCCAAGACCACCGCCGCCAACTGGACGCGCTGGAACAGCACCAACAAAAGCATCTTCGCCAACCTGCAGCACCGCTTCGGCAACGACTGGAAGCTCAAGGCCAACTTCGTGCTCCGCGACAGCGCCTACGACGCCAAGCTGCTGTACCTCATGCGCCAGCCCGACATCACCACCGGCCTGGGCATGGCAGCCCTGCCCAACTACTCCGAATACAGCTTCCAGCAAAACAGCGCCGACCTGCAGGTGACGGGCGGCTGGGAACTGGGCGGGCGCCGCCATGAGGCCGTTGTCGGCCTGACCAGCAGCCGTGCCCGCGAACACAAGGCCGGCCATGCGCGCACCAGCCCCCTGCAGGACGTGGGCAACTACTACCAATGGGACGGCTCCTATGCCGAGCCCACCTGGGGGCCGCTGACCACCAGCAGCCTGGACCACACGCGCCAGGACGCGCTGTACGGCGCGCTGCGCCTGTCGCTGGCCGATCCGCTCAAGCTCATCGTGGGCGGGCGCCAGAGCAGCTGGAAGGTGCGCAGCCTCAGCGAGGTGCGCGACCACAACGTCTTCATCCCCTACGCGGGCCTGGTGCTGGACCTGAGCGAAGGCTTCTCGGCCTATGCCAGCTACACCGACATCTTCCAGCCCCAGAACTACCGCGACCGCGGCGGCAGCTACCTGGACCCCGTGGCGGGCAAGAGCTTCGAGATCGGCATCAAGGGCGAGCACCTGGACGGCAGGCTCAACAGCTCCCTGTCCGTCTTCCGCATCCAGCAGGACAACGTGGCCCAGCTGGACGAAGGCCAGGTCGTGCCCGGCACCACCGACTTCGCCTATTACGGCGCCAAGGGCGTGACCAGCAAGGGCTTCGAGGCCCAGCTCTCGGGCGAACTGGCCACGGGCTGGAACCTGTCGGCCGGCATTGCCCACACCGTCGCGCGTGACGCCCAGGGCCTGTCCATCAACGCCTGGGCGCCCAAAACCCAGGCCCAGCTGTTCACTTCCTACCGCCTGCCCGGTGGATGGAATCAGCTCACCGTGGGCGGCGGCCTGCAATGGCAAAGCCGCACCCGCGCCAGCGTCTTCGTGGCGGGCAATGACCTGGTCTTCGAGCAGAAATCCTTCGCCACCGCCAGCCTCATGGCGCGCTACGCCTTCAGCCCCAGGCTCTCGCTGCAGCTGAACCTCAACAACCTCTTCAACAAGAAGTACTACGTCAACATCGACGGCCAGGGCCAGTTCGGCACGCCGCGCCAGGCCATGGCGGTGCTGAACTACAAGTTCTGAGCGGGGGCAGGGTGGGGCAGGGCGCATTCCGTTGCGCCACAGCCCCACGCCAGCCCCATTTCCGCCCCATTCCTCCCTTTGGGCCGCAGAAACAGACTATTCCTAGAGACAAGCACGCCGCAGCTGCCTAGATTG
>NZ_JAQOTI010000038.1:0-7757 GCF_028401915.1 Delftia sp. DT-2 | reverse complement strand
ATCGCAGATTTGAAAGTGAACAGGAAAGTCAATGAAATCAACGATCTACCAACACCACCTCCGCGCCAGTGCTAGCTTTTCGTACCGTCACTTATTGCACTGAAAACGAGGAGACCCCCTGGAGGAAATTGGCGCAACTACTACGACAGCCTCACGCTGTTTTCGCCGGCACGGTACTCGGGGTTGCCTGGCATGGCATTTCCGGGAGATCCAGGTCGCTACCCCCTGCGCGATGAGGTGGTTGGGTACTTGGAGCAATACAGTGAGCACTTCCAGTTGCCCATCAAACAAAAAGCGCAGGTTGTCCTGGTGGAGCGAGAGGGGACAGGCTTTCGCGTCGCAACAGCAGATGAACAGATCTTTTTTTCCAAGGCCGTCGTGGTGGCCACGGGAGCATTCAGCCACCCCTACATCCCCGAAATAACAGGCCTGCAGGACTTTGAGGGCCGCGTGCTCCACAGCGCAAGTTATGGAAGAGCCCAAGAGTACTCTGGAGAGCGTGTCATCGTGGTGGGCGCTGCGAACTCTGCTGTACAGATAGCGCATGAGCTGGCTCAACTCGCGAATGTAACGTTAGCGACCCGGGAACCTGTGCGCTTCTTTCCCCAGCGACCTTTGGGCATCGACTTCCACGCTTGGCTGAAATGGACTGGTTTAGAGAAGACCAGATGGCTCAACGACCAAAGCACCCCTGTGCTCGATCGTGGGACCTATCGGCGTGCGCTGCACTCTGGGCTGATTAGGCACAAAGACATGTTCCATCAAGTGACGCGTGATGGTGTGGTCTGGCAAGACGGGACATATGAGCCGGTTGAAAGCATCATCTTTGCCACAGGATTTCGCCCGAACCTGGACGCACTCGGGCAGCTGCCAGTGCTCGACCAACAAAATCGGGTAGCTCATAGAAATGGTGTCTCAACTACGGTGCCGGGCCTATACTTCGTAGGGTTGCCCAAGCAGCGCAGCTTTGCATCTGCCACATTGCGAGGTGTGGGGCCAGATGCTCAGTACATAGCGAAAAGACTGATAGCTCAATTGCGCTGATTGAGAATGAATGCCTTGGATCGATCGAAGCCACACGCGGGCCCTTGGCAGGTCGCGACGCCGTCCCCCCATCGGCCCGAAGCGCTTGCGCCTCGGCCGATAGCTCGCTCCTCACACTGTCATGGGGGCACAAACTAACGTCTAGTGGCGCATCTCTCTAAAGTTCAATGCCGCATAGCTTGCAAGGACGTGAAAAATCAAAGTCCGACCGCTGTGGCGCGCCGAGTGTTTATGGGCGTTCGGCATTTTGCCAGGGCACAGCTTGGCCGCTGCGCCTCCACGTTGCGCGTCCGCGCTGACCAGCGGCGACGCTCAGCCGCTGGGCGCACAGAGAACTCGCGGAAGAAGGCCCGTACCTGACACTAGTTTGAGCTGAAAAACCAAGCGGTCGGCGCCCCCTAGCCGCTGCCCTTGCATCAAGCATCACAGGGGTAAGCTTGGCCCCCTCTGTATGCATGGGCAACTGCGCGCGCGATTCATTGGTGGCACTTCACCACAGGCATGTCCATGGAGACGATCCATGGAACTTGGCGTCGTTCCAACGTAAGTGTCTAGGGAAGTCATCTTGCGTCCCTCGGGGACATCGCCAACACAGCCCTTCTCCCACGCTCGAACACTTCGGCAGGTAGGGTTGCAGCCGCTACCTGTGGCTGATTTATCGAAGTATCAAAACCGGGCATGGACTCACCCTTAGCAAGGTGGTCGTAGTGCTTCCAACAACAAGGTGGCGAATTCGGGAGTGGCCATAGGCGCCCATCACCAGAAGCGAGGTTCCTTGGGAGGCAAGCCAGTCGGGTATTGCCTCATGCGCATCGCCCCGCAGCATCGCCACATTCACCTCGAAACCAGCGGCCTGCAAAACCTGCTGGGCTTCATCCAGCGACCGACGCGCCTCGCCGTCGTCCGTGCCGCACCTGACGACGCTGCACGGCAGGCCAGCCAGCATGGGGCTGCGCGCCACCGCTGCGACCATCTTGATGGCAGTGGTACTGCCGTCATCGGCGATAGCGAAGTGCGCAGGCTCTGCAAAATCCTCCTTCGTCGCAACCAACACCGGGCACTTTGCTGCCCGCACGACGCGTTCCACATGGTGGTCTAGATGCAACATTCCTGTCTTGCCGGGGCGATGGTGCTCGCCCAGCACAACCAAGCGCGCATCGGGTTCCATCTCCAGCACGGTGTCCACCAATTCGCCTTGGCGCATGAGGGCAGCTACCTGCTCGACCCCTGCAGACCGGGCTCGTTCCTGCGCGCGGTCCAGCATCTGGCGGCCAGCCTGTTGCGATAGCCTGCCGCGCTGGGCGTCAAGCTCGCTCAACTGGCTGAGCAGTTCCTCCTGCGCGCCCAGGCCGATAGCGCCGCTGAAATCCGAGACAGCGGCCGCATCGGGATCGCGCTCCAGCACATGCAACAGCTCCAGTGGAACCCCAAGGCGCCGCGCCGACCAGGCGGCCCAGTCAATCACTGCGGGCGTCGTCGTCAGGCCATCGATATAAGCATAAACCTTCTTCATTGGTGTCTCCTCAGTGCATGAGTTGTTCGACAGCGCCGGGCTTGTCGTGGATGGCGAATCGGTCTACCAGCGTGCTGCTGGCTTCGTCCATGCCGATGACTTCCACCTCCGTACCCTCGCGACGGAACTTGAGCACCACTTTGTCCAGTGCGCCGACGGCGGTAATGTCCCAGAAGTGCGCGCGCGAGACGTCGATACGGACATGGGGAACGACCTCCTTGAAGTCGAAAGCCGAGAGGAAGGATTCAGATGACGCGAAGAACACCTGCCCCACGACTCTGTACACCCGCGTGCGGCCCTGGTCCTCGCTGCTGCGGTCCACCCGCAGTACCCGGCCCACCTTGTGCGCAAAGAAAATGCCCGAGAGCAGCACACCTACAAACACCCCTTTGGCCAAATCGTGCGTCGAGACCGTCACCACCACTGTGGCAATCATCACGATAGACGAACTGGGCGGATGCTCACGCAGCTTGCGCACTGAATTCCAGCTGAAGGTGCCGATGCTGACCATGATCATCACTGCCACCAAGGCGGCCATCGGAATCTGGCTTACCCAGCGGCCCAGGAACACCACCATCACCAGCAGCAGCACGCCAGCGGCTAATGCCGACAGGCGCCCGCGTCCTCCCGACTTCACGTTGATGACCGACTGGCCAATCATGGCGCAACCCGCCATACCGCCGATAAAGCCCGTGGCAATGTTGGCGACGCCCTGGCCCATGCACTCGCGGTTCTTGTTGCTGGGGGTGTCGGTGAGGTCGTCCACGATGGAGGCTGTCATCATCGATTCCAGCAAACCCACCACAGCCAAGGTCATCGAATAGGGAAAGATGATCTTGAGCGTGTCCAGGTTCAGCGGCACGTCGGGCAACAGAAAGACCGGCAGGCTGCTGGGCAACTCACCCATGTCGCCCACAGTGCGGATATCCAGTCCCATGGCGATGGAGACTGCGGTAAGGACGACGATGGTCACCAAGGGTGATGGAATTGCCTTGGTGAGGTAGGGCAGGCCGTAAATGATGGCCAGGCCCGCTGCCGTCATGGCGTAGACCACCCAGCTCACGTTGGTGAGCTCGGGCAGCTGCGCCATGAAGATCAGGATAGCCAGCGCATTCACGAAGCCTGTGATCACCGAGCGCGAGACGAAGCGCATGAGCGCTCCGAGCTTGAGCACGCCCGCCAGGATCTGCAGCACGCCCGTGAGCACCGTAGCCGCCAGCAGGTACTGCAGGCCATGGTCCTTAACCAGCGTGACCATGACCAGCGCCATGGCACCCGTGGCCGCAGAGATCATGCCTGGCCGGCCTCCGGCCAAAGCAATGATCACGCAGATGCTGAACGAGGCGTACAGCCCCACCTTGGGGTCCACACCCGCGATGATGGAAAACGCAATGGCCTCGGGAATGAGGGCCAGCGCCACGACGATGCCCGCGAGCAGATCGCCCCGGACATTGGCAAACCAGGTTTGCCGGATGGAAGAAAGATTCATGAGAAAAAGGCAACGCCACCGACGACGGCCGATGCGCTGCAGACTGCGGAAACAACGAGAGAAATGCGCAGCATCAAGCCGCCAAAAGGCAGCGAGGAAGCACGAAAAAAGATATTGAAAGTCCGCTAGAGCAGGGACTTGAAGCGCGCCAGGCTATGGCGGAGTGACGGAGCAGAAATACCCAAGCGGCAGCTCACGGTTCGGAACGAACACTGTGGCTTCGGAGCACTTGGAGATGTAATGCGTCACCCTACTATTGTAGACCGGCAGCCAAGCTTAGGGCCTAAGCGGGTGGCCGATGCGGCGTGGAGCAGGTAGCATCACCACTCGTAATTGCCGAAGACCTCGACACGCTCGATGCCCACCAACTGCGCGATGCACTGCGGGATGCAAGCAAAGAGATTGGATTCAAGAAGGCCGTCATCGAGAAGCTCACGCACGAGAACGCATTCCTTAAGCGGCTGAAGTTCGGTGCGCAGAGTGAGCGGTTCATCAACGCCGAGTATAAGAGCCTGCTGGACGAGATGCTGGGCAGCAACCTGGCGGCAGTGGCCGCCGAGATTGGGGCGCTGCAGCCAAGCCGGGCCACCGGCGAGCGGCAACACCCCCGGCGCGAAAAGCTGCCGCCACACCTGCCGTGTCGCGACGTGTGCCATGAGCCCACGAACACCACCTACGGTTGCGGCCAGGCCATGCAATGCATCGGCGAGGACGTGGCCGAGAAGCTCGACTACCAGCCCGACGTCTTCACCGTCGAGCGCCACATCCACGGCAAGCGGGGGTGCAGGTGCTGCGAGCGGATCGTGCAGGCGCCGGTCGCTCCGCACATTATCGACAAGGGCCCGCCGACGACCGGCTTGCTGGCCCAGGTGCTGGTCGCCAAGTATCTGGACCACCTGCCGCTGCACTGGCAGGAAGCCATCTTAGAGCGAGCCGTACATGCCATCGTGCGCTCCACGCTCGCTCAGTGAGTCTCCTGCGCATGCTCTTGTATGAAAGCCCGAAGCCGCTGTTCGGAATCAAGCAGCTCCGGACACTGGGGATGCCGCATGACATGGCCTTCGAGGTGGTGATGCGTAAGCCACTCCCCCGGCAGGCAGCCCGAGCCGATCTGGTAAGCAGCGCTTGCTCAATACCCGAGCGCCAAGCAACCGTAATCAAGTACTGCGCGAGCGCTGGTGCGCTCCGTCGGTGCCAGAATCGCGTGGCCTTGGCACGGCTGTTGGCGGGAAAGTGCAGGCGCCGAGCGGTCAGGACGTGAGTGCGAGTGTGGGGCTGCCATCGTCATCACTTCTTCTCCCCAGAGGCATTGTCCTTCTTCTCTTGCGTCTGCTTGCGGCGGAACTGAGCGATGTCCGCGATCCGAAGGTCTTCGGGCAAGGCCTGGCGGTGCTTGCTGTGGCCGACGCGCTGCGCGTGATAGATGCCGGTGTGGCCCGAGACCAGGTAGCTCGCGATGCACGCGATGGCAGCGAGCGGGCCGATGGCGGGCCCGAAGAGTTCCACCGCCATGACGATGGTGGCAACCGGCGTATTGGCCGCCCCGGCGAACACCGCCACGAAGCCGATCGCGGCCAGCATCGAGAACGGCAGGTGCAGCACCGGCGCCATGGCGTTGCCCAGGGTCGCACCGATGTAGAACAGCGGCGTGACCTCGCCGCCCTTGAACCCAGTGCCCAGCGACACCACTGTGAAGACCAGCTTGCCAAGAAAGTCCCATGGCGCGGCCGGCGCCTGAAAGGACTCGATGATCGTCGGAATGCCGAGTCCGATGTATCGGTAGCCGTCGATGGCCCAGACTGCCGTTGCAACGACGATGCCGCCCAGGAGCGGGCGCAAGGGCGGGTAGGCAATCCAGCGCTTCATCAGCGCGCCGAGCTTGTGCGTGGCCGTGGCGAACACTAGCCCGGCCAGGCCGAACACGATGCCCGCGGCAACGACGGCGACCACGCTCCAGAAGGCGACCGGCGCCACGGCGGTGACGACATAGTGCGTGTGATGCACACCCCATGCCAGTCCGACCTGGTCGGCCACGATGGCGGCCACCATGCAGGGGAACAGGGCGTCGTAGCGCATGCGGCCGATGGCCAGCACCTCCAGGCCGAAGATCGCTCCGGCCAGCGGCGTGCCGAACACCGAGGCAAAGCCCGCGCTGATGCCGGCCATGAGCAAGATGCGCCGGTCTTCGTGCTTCAGACGGAACAGGTGTGTGAGCTGGTCGGCAAGTGCGCCACCCATCTGCACGGCAGTGCCTTCGCGCCCCACGGAGGCCCCGAAGAGATGCGAGATCACCGTGCCCCCTAGCACCAGTGGCACCATACGCAACGGCACGACCTTCTTCGGGTCGTGGATCTCGTCGATGAGCAGGTTGTTACCGGCATCTACCGGCTTGCCCAGGCGGTAGTAGATCCACCCTACGGCAAAGCCGGCCAGGGGCAGCAACCAGATGACCTGGCGGTGTGCTTCGCGCCAGTTGGTAGCCCTGTCGAGAGCAAACAGGAAGAAGGCGGAGGCGGAGCCGGCCAGGAAGGCGACGACGCTGGCGATGACGAGCCACTTGCCTATATATGGCAGAAGCTCGAGTTGTTCGGGGCGGCGAAAGCTGGTCATGTGGATCAGGAGCGAAAACAAGGGCCTGATCGACCAGCAAAGCAGATGTGAACGCGAACGCCTACAGCCCTGTGATGTGATCAGGTGTCTGTAGGCATCATTAGCTGCGGCGATGCCGCGACGGTTCATGGAGGAATGCCATCTCCAGTGGCGCGATGATAGCTGGCGGCCGCAGCAAAGTAAATTCTCTGGGGGCTTCAGCCGTGACTTACCAGGGGCTGGTGCCAGCGATGAGGCAGAAGCTCGGCGATTTGGAGGTGAAGTTGACGCGGACCGGCGGTCGGTTTCTGGTTTGTTTCTCAAACCATTGACGTCTCCCCCGAATTCCTGACCTTTCAAAACTGGAAGTGGGGTCGCTTTCCGGCAGTCCCGAAGGGGCGCAAGGACAAGCAATCAAGAGGTCGAGATTTTCCGAGGAGCAGATTGCATAAGCGCTACGACTGGCCGAGTCGGGCAGAAGAAGCTCGGTGACCTGGGCGTCATCGAGCTCAGACGCTTGACGATGCTGGAGCATGAAAATGCCCGTCTGAAGATCGTGGCCGACCCGACGTTGGACAAACAGATCCTGCAGGAGGTTGTCCGAAAAAAGCTCTGAAGGCTGTCAAGCGGCGTGAGCTGGCAGCCTGGATGCAGGAGAGCTTCAAAGTGAATGCGCGCAGGTCGTGCAGATTGGCGCTGCTGAGGCCCTCGGTCTGGTATCAAAAGAGCGAGGCGCTCGATCAAAGTTCGCAGCACCTGCGCATCCGGGAGATCGCGATGGATCGCCCACGGATAGGCTATTTGCGCGTGCTGTTCATGCTCAAGCGGGAAAGATGTACGGTCGGCAAGAAGCGGGTCTATCGCCTACACTGACTTGAGGGGTTGCAGCTTCGCACAAAGGTCAAGCGCCGCAAGCGCATCAGCCTGCAACGGGACCGGACCTGCGCTGGCGCATGGACTTCGTGCACGATCACATGCTTGATGGTCGGGCATTCTGTGTGCTCATAGTGATCGATCAGTGCAGGCGCGAGAGTGTGTCTCTAGATGTCGCATCCCGGACGATTGCATAGACTCTAAACGCTATCCACTCTTCATGGCCCGAGCCGTTCTAAAGGAGTTGAT
>NZ_JAQOTI010000037.1:0-10530 GCF_028401915.1 Delftia sp. DT-2 | reverse complement strand
GGACAGTGAAACGACTTTGCGCCGATGATAGTGCGGGTTCCCGTGTGAAAGTAGGTCATCGTCAGGCTCTTACAGCCCAAGAAACCCCGTAGCCCAAAGCTACGGGGTTTTTTGCTTGTTTGCGCAGAATACCTGTTCCGGCCCTGCGCGATGTGCGTGCGCCATGGTGGGTGCGCCGGCTTGAAAGACCAACATGCAACTGCAAGACATTCTGTATTCCCAAGGCTTCGGTATCCGCCGCGTGTGCTCGGGCCTGGTCCAGCAGGGCTGGGTGGAACTGTGGGACACCGAGGCCAACGACTGGGTGCGTTGCCTCGACTCCACGCAGGACATCGATCCTGAAGGCCTGCGCTATCGCGTACAGGGAGTGGAGTGGGCCTATCACGCGCTGGGCTATGTGCTGCTGCACAAGCCGGCGGGCACGGAGTGCTCGCAAAAGCCTTCAACCTATCCGAGCATTTACTCGCTTTTGCCCATGCCGCTGCGCCAGCGCCCGAACAAGGGTGCCGTGCAGGGCGTGCAGGCCGTGGGCCGGCTGGACCAGGACACGACGGGCCTGCTGCTGCTCAGCGATGATGGCCAGTTCATCCACCGCATGAGTTCGCCCAAGAAGCACGTGCCCAAGGTCTACCGTGTGACCACCAAGCATGCCGTGGATGCGCGGCAGGTGCAGCGCCTGCTGGAGGGCGTGGTGCTTGATGATGACCCCAAGCCCGTCAAGGCGGCTGCCTGCGAGCAGGTGAGCGAGCATGTGCTGGACCTCACGCTGACCGAGGGCAAGTACCACCAGGTCAAGCGCATGATCGCCGCCGTTGGCAACCGCGTCGAAGGCCTGCACCGCTGGAAGATTGGCGAGCTGGAACTCACCGAGGACCTGCAGCCGGGCCAGTGGCGCTGGCTGTCGGTCGAGGACCTGGCCAAGCTCAAGGCCAAGTGAAGCTCTCTTGTCGTTTCCCATGATGAATTCCTCTGAGCCGCGCCCAGGCTGGTCCCTGCTGTGCACGGCCTTCGATGCCCCCACGCCGCACGCGCTGCGCATCCGGCAGGACGTGCTGATCGTCGTGGATGGCCGCGGCATGATCGATGCCGTGCTGGAGCGCGGTGATCCCCGCCGCGCCGCTCTGGAGGCCGCGCATGCGGCCGCAGGCACGCTGCAGCGCCTGCCCGAGGGCCAGTACCTTTTGCCCGGCATGGTGGACCTGCATGTGCATGCCCCGCAGTGGCCGCAAAGCGGCAAGGCCCTGGATGTGCCGCTGGAAACCTGGCTGCAGGAGTACACCTTTCCCCTGGAAGCGCGCTACGGCGATGCCGGCTTTGCCACTTCGGTGTACGACAGCGTGGTGCGTACGCTGCTGGCCAATGGCACGACGACGGCCATGTACTTCGGCACCATCCACGCCGTGGGCAACCAGGTGCTGGCCGAACGCTGCCTGGCCCTGGGCCAGCGCGCCCTGGTCGGCAAGGTGGCCATGGACGAGCCGTCGCAATGCCCCCCGTACTACAAGGACGACAGCGCCGCCGAAGGCATTGCCGAGACGGCACGCTTCATCGACTGGCTGCGCCAGCATCCGGACAACGCGCAGCAGCGCGTGCTGCCGGCGATCACGCCGCGCTTCATTCCTTCGTGCACCGACGAGCTGCTGCGCGGCCTGGGCGACCTGGCTGGACGCACCGGCGCCCATGTGCAAACCCATTGCTCCGAGAGCGACTGGGCCCACGCCCATGTGCTGGAACGCCAGGGCCGCACCGATGCGCATGCGCTGCATGATTTCGGCCTGCTCACGCGCCGCACGGTGGTGGCCCATGCCAACTTCCTCACGGCCGATGACGTGGCGCTGATGGCGCGCACGGGTGCCTCGGTGGCGCATTGCCCTCTGTCCAACTTCTATTTCGCCAACAGCGTTTTCCCTGCGCGCAGCGGCCGCGAGCAGGGCCTGGGCATGGGGCTGGCCACGGACATTTCGGGGGGCTACAGCCCCAGCATGTTCGACGCCTGCCGCCATGCCATGACAGCCTCGCTGGCCTTGCACGAAGGCGTGGATCCGGCGCAGACGGCCGCCCGGCGCGGCAGGGCGGGGCAGGGCGTGCAGGCCCGCATCGACCACGTCTTTGCACTGTGGCTGGCCACGGCGGCGGGTGGCGATGCGCTGGACCTTCCCATTGGCCGCATCGAGCCCGGCCATGCCATGGATGCCCTGGCCGTCGACTGCCTGGCGCCGGACTCCAATGTGCAGATCTGGCCCGAGCAGGACGGCCCGGCCGACATCCTGCAGAAGATCATCCACCATGCCACGCGTGCCAATGTGGCCTGCACCTGGGTGCAGGGCGCGTGCGTGCACCGGCGCCAGGCGGCCAGCCCCGCCTGAAGACCGGCTGCGTTTGCGCACTGGCTGTTTCCCGCGTTTTCCGCTCCATGACCGAACCGACCTCCTCCTACGAAGGGCGCCTGATCGCCCGCCCTGACGACCGCGTCACGCTCTCCCAGGCCCTGTTGCTGGGCCTGCAACATGTGATGGCCATGGACGTGTATGTCGTGCCCTTCATCATTGCCTCGGCCCTGGCGCTGTCGCAGGTCGACGCGGCGTCCATGATCCAGTCCACCTTCCTCGCAGCGGGACTGGGCACGCTGATCCAGACGGCCTGGTGCATGCGCATGCCCGTGGCACAAGGGCCTTCCTACATTCCCCTGGGTGCCATCCTGGCCGTGGCCTTTGACGCGGGCGGCGGCTTCGGCGGCATGGGAGCGGTCTATGGCGCGCTGATTCCGGGAGCGCTCATCGTCATTGCGCTGGGGGCGCTGGGCTGGTTCCACCGCGTGATCCGCTGGCTGGTGCCTCCCATCGTCGGCGGCACCATCATCCTCGTGGTGGGGCTGTCGCTGCTGCCGATTGCGCTGAGCGCCAACGTGTTCTCTGTCCACGGCGGCATGACGGTCAACCAGTCCATTGCGCTGGCTTCGGTATCGGCGGCGCTGCTGATTGCGGCCATGATGCTGGGCCTGCGCTTCGACAACCGGCTGGGCCGCTGGATGCGCCTGTCGTCGGTGATCATCGCGCTGGCTGGCGGCACGGCCGTCGCCTGGGGCATGGGGCTGTTTGCCTGGCAGCCCATTGCCGATGCGCCCTGGCTCACGCTGCCCAAGCTGGCGGGCATCGACTATCCGCTGCAGTTCTCGCTGCCCGCCGTGCTCACCTTCGTCGTGATCTACCTCGTGGTCATGGCGGAGACCACGGGCACGTGGTTCGCGGTCTCGGCCGTGATCAACCAGCCCATCACCAGCCGCCAGCTGGACCGTGGCGCCGTGGGCGAAGGCCTGAGCTGCAGCGTGGCCGCCCTGATAGGTGCCACGCCGGTCACCGGCTACTCCACCAATGCGGGCGTGATCTCCATCACCGGCGTGGCCAGCCGCATGGTTTTCATTGCAGCCGGCCTGGTGCTGGCCTGCCTGGGCTTCCTGGGCAAGTTCTCCGCACTGATCGCGGCCATTCCCTCGCCCGTGATCGGCGGCATGTTCGCCGTGGTCTGCGTGACCATTGCCATGGCGGGCATCCGCATCCTGCGCCATGTGCGCCTGGACGAGCGTGCCATGCTGGTGGTGGGCGTGCCCATCATCTGCTCCTTCTTTGCCACCCTGGCCCCCAAGGACTGGGTGCAGAGCCTGCCGGACATGCTGCAGTACCTGCTGGGCTCGGCCGTGACCGTGGGCGCCATGGCCGCCATGGTGATGAACCTCATCCTGCCGCGCGCGCAGGATGACGACGCCCCGGCCAGGGACCAGGTGGTCTGAACGCCGCAGGGCCTGCTTCCCGCAAATCCATGCAAAAAAGGCCATGCGCAGTTGTTGCGCATGGCCTTTTTTGCTGGAAGAGGCGGGCAGGGCCGTGCGATTCAGCGCCGGTCCAGATCGTCGATGGAGGCGCTCCAGCGGCTGTCCCAGCTGCCGCGCTCGCGCACCTGGTCGATCTGGCGGCGGTCGCGCTTGGTGGGGCGGCCTTCATGCTGGCTGGCGATGCTGCTGGCGGGCTCCGGCGCCAGCCGGCGCTGCTCTGCAAGCCGTTCGCGCTCGGCCAGGCTTTCGGCGGTTTCCTCGTACAGGGCCTGGGCCACGGGGGCGGGGCCCCGCATGCCTGAGAGGCCGCGGATGACCACGGTGCGCGGGACCTGGCCCTGGCGCAGGGCCACGGTGTCGCCGCAGCGCACCTCGCGCGCGGGCTTGACCAGGGCTCCGTTGACGGTGACGCGGCCCTTGCCGATTTCCTCCGTCGCCAGGCTGCGCGTCTTGTAGAAGCGCGCGCACCACAGCCATTTGTCCAGACGCATGGATTCGATATCGGTCATGGCGTTATTGTGCGCGCGGCGCGGGGTGCTTGCCAGTGGCCGGCTGCAGCGGAATCGCCACGTGCGCATGCAATCCGCAGACCAGGCCTTGCCGGTAGATGTTGCGCAGCTCGATGGCGCCGCCCAGCGTCTGCACGATCTCGTGGCAGATGGCCAGCCCCAGGCCCGAGCCGCTGCGCGCATTGCCGGCCGAAAATGGCTGGAACAGCCTCTGCGCCAGCTCGCTGTCTATGCCCGGCCCGCTGTCGCGCAGGCTGAGCACGGCCTGGCTGCCGGCCTGGTGCACGCTGATGTGCAGGCTGCCGGCCGCAGGCATGTGGCGTATGGCGTTGTGCAGCAGGTTGCGCGTGAGCTCGCGCAGCATCCATTCGTGGGCAGGAACGGGGCAGGGCTCCGTGTCTATGGAAAAGTCGATGTCCTGCTCCGCAATCAGCGGCGACAGTTCGATGGCCACGTCGCGCACCACTTCGTCCAGCAGGCTGGGCGCGGGCGATGCGGGCTCGGCGCTGTCTTCCTGGCGCAGCTGCTCGACCTTGGCCAGCGCCAGCATCTGGTTGGCCAGGCGCGTGGCACGGTCCACGGTGGCGCCGATTTCCTCAAAGGCCTGCTCGGCCGGCACATCGCCGCGCTGGGCCGACTGCAGCTGTGCCTTGAGCACGGCCAGCGGCGTGCGCAGCTGGTGCGACGCGTCGCGCACAAAGCGCTTCTGGTCCGACAGCAGCTGGCGAAGCCGCAGCATGAGCTGGTTGATGGCCTCCAGCAGCGGCTGCAACTCGCGCGGTGCTGAGGGTGCCGACAGCGGGCTCAGGTCGCCGCGCGGGCGCGATCGCAGGTCGCTGCTGAGCCGGCGCACGGGCTGTGTGGCGCGCTGGACGACGAAGATCACGATCAGCGCCACGGCGGCCACCAGCAGGGCCTGCCGCGCCAGCGTGGTGCGCAGGATCTGCAGGGCCAGCGCTTCACGCAGCTCCAGCGTCTCGGCCACCTGGATCACGGCCATGCCGCGCCCCTTGGCGCTGGCCACGGGCTGCAGCAGCACGGCCATGCGCACGGGCCGGCCCCGGAACTGTGCGTCGTAGAAGTCGACCAGGGCCGCGTAGGGCGGGCGCTGGGGAATGACGCCGTGCCACATGGGCAGCTCGCCAAAGCCCGACACCATTTCCCCCTCCAGCGTGGAGACGCGGTAGAACATGCGGCTCTGGTTGTCGGCCTCGAAGATCTCCAGCGCCGAGTAGGGAACGATGGCATGCAGCTGGGCGGACTCGTCATAGCCCGTCACATCCAGCTGCTCGCTGATGCTCTTGGCCGAGGCCAGCAGCGTGCGGTCATAGGCGGTGTTCAGCGCAGCCAGCGTCTGGTGGTACAGGCTCCAGGTATTGAAGCCAATGAACAGAATGACGGGCACGAGAATGCCCGTCAGCAGCTGGCGGCGCAGCGACCAGGGCTGGCGCGTGCGCGCGGGGGCGGGAAGGGGAAGACCGGGGTCGCGCATGGGCTGCGGTGAGTGGTGGAGTGCCTCAGGCCGACTCGGCCTTGAGCAGATAGCCCAGGCCGCGCAGCGTGACCAGCTGCACGCCCGTGCCCGACAGCTTCTTGCGCAACCGGTAGGCGACGACTTCCACGGCTTCGTACTGCACGTCCGACTCGCCGGGAAACACCAGCGCGAACAGGCGCTCCTTGGCCACGGCATGGCCGGGGCGTGCCAGCAGGGCGTGCATCAGGGCCAGCTCGCGCGGCGTCAGCTCCATGATCTCGCCATCGCGGTGGATGGCGCCGCTGGCCTTGTCGTAGCGCAGCGCACCCATGGCGATGGTCTCGGGCGGCGGCTTGGGCGTGAAGCTGTCGCTGCTGCGGCGCAGCAGGGCGCGCAGCCGGGCCTCCAGCTCGTCGAGGTCGAAGGGCTTGGCCAGGTAGTCGTCGGCACCGGCGTTCAGGCCCAGCACCCGGTCGCCCACGGTGCCGCGCGCGGTCAGGATGAGCACGGGCGTGCGCAGGCCCTGGCCGCGCGCACGCTCCAGCACCTGCAGGCCGTCCAGGCCGGGCAGGCTCAGGTCCAGCACCACGGCGTCGGGCTCGCGCACCAGCCACTGCGCCAGGGCCGAGGGCCCGTCGGCCGCCGTCTCCACCTGGATGCCGCGCCTGATCAGCGTGCGCTGCAGCGTGGTGCGCATGGCGTTGTCATCTTCTACGAGCAGCAATTGCATGGGCCGGACGTTAGCACCGGGCGCGATGCAGGCCATCGTGGCGAGAGCGATCTAGGGATTCCCCTAGGGGTTTGGACAGCCATTTGACAGGTAGCGAACCGATCATCGACAGCCTTACAACACAAGGAGTCAAACCATGCGTCGTGATACTTTTCTGAAGTCGCTGGCCGCACTGGCCGCCGCAGGCAGCCTGCCGCTGTCTGCGCAGGCTGCGGCAGCCGTCAAGATGATGCTGCCGGCCAACCCCGGCGGCGGCTGGGACACCACGGGCCGTGCCCTGGGCAAGGCTTTGCAGGACGCTGGTCAGGCTGCTTCCGTCACCTATGACAACAAGGGCGGCGCCGCCGGCGCCATCGGCCTTGCGCAGTTCGTCAACGGCAGCAAGGGCGATCCCAACGCCATGATGGTCATGGGCGCCGTCATGCTGGGCGGCATCATTACGGGCAAGCCGCCCGTGAACCTCACGCAGGCCACGCCGCTGGCCCGCCTGACCAGCGAGTACAACGTCTTCGTGCTGCCCGCCAACTCGCCCTTCAAGAACATGGCCGAGGTGATCGCCCAGCTCAAGAAGGACCCGGGCTCCGTCAAGTGGGGCGGCGGCTCGCGCGGCTCCACCGAGCACATTGCGGCGGCCATGATTGCGCGTGAAGTCGGCGTCGATCCCTCCAAGATCAACTACGTGGCATTCCGTGGAGGCGGCGAGGCCATCTCCGCCATCCTGGGCGGCAACGTCACCGTGGGCGGCAGCGGCTACAGCGAGTTCGCCGAGTACATCGGCACCGGCAAGATGAAGCCCATCGGCGTGACCTCGGGCCAGCGCCTGAAGGGCGTGGACGTGCCCACGCTCAAGGAGCAGGGCATCAACGTGGAGATCGGCAACTGGCGCGGCGTGTACGGTGCGCCCGGCATCACCAAGGCACAGCGCGATGCGCTGGTCGCCATGATCGAGAAGGCCACCAAGAGCAAGGCCTGGGCCGAGGCGCTGCAGAAGAACGACTGGACGCCTGCATGGCTGGCCGGCGATGCCTTCGGCGAGTTCGTGGACCAGGAGTTCGCGAGCCTGCGCGCCACCATGGTCAAGTCCGGCATGGTGTGATCGAGCTGCTGCACCGGCCTCTTGCGGGGTCGGTGCAGCAACAGGCCCGCCCTCCTGCTGGCCACGGCAGGCGCCAGTCGCAGCGCCTGCTTCAAGAAGCGGAAGATGCCCGCGCGCCGCGCCAGCGGCTCGCAGGCCCCGGCGGCTTAATTTTTTCCCCACGTCTGCAGCGGTGGCCGGACCGGTCGCCGGTCCCGCTGCGGCCAGGAACTGACCATGTCCGAGTCCTCACAACCCAATCCACTTGCCACGGATGCCGCCCAGGCCGATGAGCCCAGCGGCTTTCCCTCGGTACGCGCGCAGACCATCGTCGGCTCCGGCGTGCTGCTTGTCGCTGCAGGCCTGGCCTTCGGCGCGCTGCAAATCCCTGGCGATGCCGGCTACGGCGGCGTCGGCCCCAATTTCCTGCCCTGGCTGTGTGCATTGGTGCTCGCAGTCTGCGGCGCCTGGCTGGTCTGGGAGGCACGCACGGGCGGCTTTCGCGAAGCCTCTTGCGGGGGCGGCCACCCACGAGCCGACATCGGCGCCTTCGTCTGGGTGTCGACGGGCCTGCTGGTCAATGCCGTGCTGATCGGCACCGTGGGCTTCATCGTCAGCTGCACCGTCTGCTACGTGCTGGCCGTGCAGGGCCTGCGCCGTGCCGGCGGCCAGGCCCAGGCGGGCAAGCCCATCACCTGGGCCAAGGACGTGGTCACCGGACTGCTGATCTCGGCGCCTGTGTTCTGGGCCTTCACGCAATTCCTGGCGATCAACCTGCCGGGCCTGACTGAGACGGGGTGGCTGTAATGGAAATCTTTGACGCACTGCTGGCGGGCTTTGCCACCGCCATCACTCCGGCCAACCTGCTGTGGGCCCTGGTCGGCTGCGCCCTGGGCACGGCCGTGGGCGTGCTGCCCGGCATCGGACCGGCCGTGGCCGTGGCCATGCTGCTGCCCATCACCGCCAAAGTCGATGTCACCGCCTCGATGATCTTCTTCGCGGGCATCTACTACGGCGCCATGTACGGCGGCTCCACCACCTCCATCCTGCTGAACACTCCCGGGGAGACCGCGAGCATGGTCACGGCCATGGAGGGCAACAAGATGGCCAAGAGCGGCCGCGCGGGCGCCGCGCTGGCCACCTCCGCCATCGGCTCCTTCGTGGCCGGCACCGTGGCCACCGTGGTCGTCACGCTGTTCGCGCCTTCGGTGGCCGACTTCGCCGTCAAGCTGGGCCCGCCCGAGTACTTCATGCTGATGGTGCTGGCGTTCACCACCGTGAGCGCCGTGCTGGGCCAGAGCGCATTGCGCGGCATGACGGCCCTGTTCCTGGGGCTGGCACTGGGCTGCATCGGCATGGACCAGATCTCGGGCGCTGCGCGCTACACCATGGGCAAGATGGAACTGCTGGACGGCGTGGACATCGTGCTCGTGGCCGTGGGCCTGTTCGCCGTGGCCGAAGTGCTGTACGCCGCCATGTACGAAGGCAAGGTCGTCGATACGCAAAACAAGATGGGCCGCGTGCACATGACCGGCCGTGACTGGAAGCGTTCGTGGCCCGCGTGGCTGCGCGGCACCGTCATCGGCACGCCCTTCGGCTGCATTCCCGCCGGCGGCACCGAGATCCCGACCTTCCTGAGCTATGCCACCGAGAAGAAACTGGCCAAGGGCGAGGACCGTGCGGAGTTCGGCACCAAGGGCGCCATCGAAGGCGTGGCCGGCCCAGAGGCGGCCAACAACGCCACCGTGACCGCCGCGCTGATCCCGCTGCTGACCCTGGGCATTCCCACCAGCAACACCACGGCCGTGCTGCTGGGCGCCTTCCAGAACTACGGCATCAACCCCGGCCCGCAGCTGTTCAGCTCGTCCGCGGCCCTGGTCTGGGCGCTGATCGCCTCGCTGTACATCGGCAACCTGATGCTGCTGGTGCTCAACCTGCCCATGGTGGGCCTGTGGGTCAAGCTGCTCAAGATCCCGCGTCCCCAGCTGTACGCCGGCATCCTGATCTTCGCCACCGTGGGTGCCTACGGCATGCGCCAGAGCGCGTTCGACCTGTTCCTGCTGTACGGCATCGGCGTACTGGGCGTGATCATGCGCCGCTTCGACTTCCCCACCGCGCCCGTGGTGGTGGGCATGATCCTGGGCCCCCTGGCCGAGGCGCAGATGCGCAACGCCGTGTCCATCGGCGAAGGCAGCTGGTGGATCTTCCTGCAGCGCCCCATGTCGCTGACGCTGATCATCATCGTGGCCTGCGTGCTCATCGTGCCGCGCGTGCTCAAGCGCCTGCAGCCCAAGCCCTCGCCGCAGGCCACTGCCGGCTGACGCCAACCCGTTGCTAGCCGGCCCGTCGATGCTACGCATGGCGTCCACGGGCCCCTGACAGCCCCTGCCTTTCGAGGCGGGGGCTTTTTTATTGACGCGCCTTGATGCGGATCAGCAGGCGCCTCATGCCCATTGCGCCAATGGCATGCGGGAATTATCGATATGGCCGTCCATGGGTGAAGCTTCATTCAATTGCTGATGTATCCAAGATAATTAATCTGCTTACATTTATAGGAAAAGTCTGACGCATAAATCAATTGCGCCATTGCCATTGGCCTGTCTATGATTCGCGCTCATCGAGAGAGGGGAGCCGTCCGCAGGGCGGTTGACACAATGACACGACCATTTGACATCCGCACGCCATGGGGCGAGCCACTGCATTCTCATGAAATGCCTGGCCATCAGGGAATCCGCCACTGTCTCCATCTGCCTGGGATGAGGCAATGTGAAGCAATTGCCGCTCTGGATACAGCGATACGAAGCGACTGCGCCATCAAGTCCACTCAGGAGAAGTCCGCATGAGTGGCCAACCCGCAGCCCGCATCACCGACAGCGTCGTCAAGGGCAAGATCGTCACCGGCTCGCGCACCGT
>NZ_JAQOTI010000036.1:0-14265 GCF_028401915.1 Delftia sp. DT-2 | reverse complement strand
GCAGGCCATGAAAGATTGGTACCAGACCCACCCGCACCTGTTTCACAAGCGACCATATGATCGTACGGGATGCGACAGCTAGCTTTTCGTACCGTCACTTATTGCACTGAAAACGAGGAGACCCCGGGCAAGAACACCAATGTGTACCTGGGCTCAGCCGAACTCTCGGCCATCTGCTCCAAGCTGGGCCGTATTCCCAGCAAGGAAGAATATCTGGCCGACGTGGGCGTCATTAACCAGAGCAGCGACAAGATCTACCAGTACCTGAACTTCGACCAGATCGAAGAATATGTGGAGAACGCCAAGGAAGCGACTGCCTGAGCGGCGATGGCTCCCTGAAACAACAAACGGCCCTTCGGGGCCGTTTTGCTGCGTAGCCTGGCTGAGGAGAAGTCTGCAGAATGCTGTGTATTTACACAGTATTTATGCCAGCCACCTCCAAGCCCAAGCTCTACAACCCGCGCCACCCCGAGCGCACGCTGCTCTACCAAACGGTGGCCGAGCATTACGAGACCTGGCTTGATCTGGCCAGCGCCGGCCAGTTCGACGGCCAGGGCGACCACCGCAGCCCCAAGCCCTATGTGCGCCAAGCGTTTGCCAAGTACCTGGAATGCGGCATCTTTGCCCACGGCTTTGCCCGTGCCCGCTGCGACGACTGCGGACACGACTTTCTGGTGGCCTTTTCCTGCAAAGGCCGGGGCGTCTGCCCCTCGTGCACCACGCGGCGCATGGCCGAGACAGCGGCACACCTCACCGACCACGTCTTCCCCCGCCTGCCAGTGCGCCAGTGGGTGCTGTCGGTTCCCAAGCGGCTGCGCTACTTTATGCAACGCGACAGCGTGGTGCTGGGCATGGTGTTGCGCATCTTCTTGCGCGTCATTGAGCAAACCCTGCAAGCCAACAGCCCATGCGCAGCGCATGCGAACAAGGCCGCCCTGCACATCGGTGCAGTCGCCTTCATTCACCGCTTTGGCTCCAGCCTGAACGAGCATGTGCATTTCCATGTGTGCGTGGTCGATGGCATGTTTGAGGCGGTGGCAGGGGAGGCGAGTGAGCAGGGCACCCGCACCACAGCGATCAGCGTCATGTTTCACCCGGCTATCGGCATCGACCCCGAAGCGGTGACCCAAGCCCAGGCCAGTTTGCGTCGGCGCATCCTGCGCGCCTTTGTGGGCCGGGGCCTGCTCGAAGGCTTCGAGGCCCAGGAGATGCTGGGGTACAAACACAGTGGGTTTTCGGTAGACACCAGCGTGTGCATAGCAGCACAAGACCGAGCGGGCCTGGAGCGCCTGCTGCGCTACTGCGCACGGCCCCCGTTTGCGCTGGATAGGCTGCGCAAAGCGGGCAGTGAGCTCATTTACCGCTGCGCCAAGCAGCACAGCGAGCCTGGCAGTGACCGGCGCGACCAACGCAAGGCAAAGCGAGGTGTTCGGGCCGACGAACTGCACCTCACGCCGCTCGAACTCATCGACCGCCTTGCCGCGCTGGTGCCGCCACCGCGTGCGCACCGCCACCGGTACTACGGCGTGCTGGCGCCCAATTCACCCCTGCGGGCTGCGGCGGTTGCACTGGGCGCAGGCCAAACCGCAGGCGCGGGCACGGGCACGGCACAGCCCGAGCCAGGCGGTGTGACCGCAGCGGTGGATGCCATGGGAGTGGCCACGGTCGGTGGTCCCAGCCAGCCCGAGCCCACCCAGCCAGCTCTGCCCAAACGCTCAGCTCACATTCTGTGGGCGGTGCTGATCGCCCGCATCTACGAGGTGTTGCCGCTGTTGTGCCCGCTCTGCGGTGGCCAGATGCGCATCATCGCTTTCATCACCTACAGTGCCGACCTCCGGCACATCCTGGAGCACATCGGGGTGGAGACAGAGCCGCCTCGCATCGCGCCAGCACGCGGGCCGCCGCTGTGGGATGGGTGCGATGTGCCGATGGGCGATGGTGTCGAGGTTGAGCCAGATTGGGGCGAGGCGGCCCAACCGGCGCCGGACTTTGAGGTCGATCAGCGCGTCAGTTGGTAAGGGAAGGCAGCAGCGGTTTGGCCGCGCGGCAGGGCTGCGTCTGTCACTGCCAAAAAATGTGCAAACCGAAAAATCTCGGGCTACTGGCGCTGATCAAGCGCTCAGGCAGGCTCAGCCTGAAGGCCTGTGATGCCCAAAACCTGGGCCATAATCGTCCTCCTGTGGTTGGATTTCCTATCCGCTGGCCCTCCGCGTCGGCCTTGCTGTAGGGCGAGAGCACCTCTTGCCCGAGGCTGACCATTTCATAGCGGTCGGCATCCAGCTGGAAAGGCTGTGACGGGTGGTGGTAGGCGATGAGCAGGTCGCAACCGCCTTCCACGAGCCGCATCACGGCGTCGTGCACGTTGAGCGCAATCAAACGACTCTTGAACGGACCGAACTTGTCGTGCAGGCTCGACACCCAGGCGGGAAAGAAGGTGAACGCCAGCGTGTGCGGCACCGCGAACTCGATCATGTCCTTGCCGGCACTGGTGTGCGCACGCAGCATGGCGCGCGTGTTCTGCAGCGCCTGCAGCATCTCCAGCGCCTGGTCATAGAGGGTCTTGCCCGCGGGTGTGAGGCGTGTGGGGTAGGAGCTGCGGTCCACCAGATCGGTGCCCGCCCAGGCTTCGAGTGCCTGTATCCGCCGCGAAAACGCGGGTTGCGTCACGTGGCGCAACTGCGCAGAGCGGCTAAAGCTGCGCGTTTCCGCAAGACTGACGAAATCTTCGAGCCACTTGGTTTCCATGTGGCGCATTATCCGCCCGCGTTCACCGCCTTGCGCGCCAGGGGAAAGCGGGTGATGAACGGTGCCGGTGCGCCGCACCCCTGCTGTGCAAGCCTGCCAGCCAGCCAGCCAGCCAGCCAGCCAACGCATAATGCCGGGCAGCGCCTGCCGCGCTGTTCCATGCCCGGGGCGGCAACGCCCCCGGCCCCCGGCGCACAACAGCGCCGGGCAGGGCGGCGGGCTTTCGCACGTTCCCCCCTCCCACCACTGCCCTCCATGTCCACCCCTCCCACGCCAGGGCCCGCAACGGACACGCCGTCCCGCGCCACAGGCCCCGAGGCCGAACCCCGTTCGCTGCGCCTTGAAGACTGGCTCACCGTCATCGTGATGGCGACGCTGGCCCTGATCACCTTTGCCAATGTGCTGGTGCGCTATTTCACCAACTCGTCTTTTGCCTGGACGGAGGAGATCTCGATCTTTCTGATGATCGTTCTGGCGCTGGTGGCGGGCTCTGCGGCGGTGGCGCGCAACCAGCACATCCGCATTGAATACTTTGCCGAAGGCGGCACAGCGCAGCGCCGTAAGCGCCTGGCGCAACTGGGAGCCATCAGCGTCGCCCTGCTGTTCGGGCTCATTGCCGTGCTCAGCGTGCGCGTGGTGTGGGACGACTACCGTTTTGGCGAAACCTCGCCGGGCATCGGCGTGCCTCAGTGGTGGTATTCGATCTGGCTGCCGATACTGTCCACGCTGATTGCGGCCCGCGCCCTGGGAGTGCTGGTGAGACGCACACGCGCCACGCCCGGCGAAGCCGCATCGCCCCCTGATGGTGATCAACCATGATCGCCACACTGCTGTTCGTGGCCTTTCTGGGCCTGATGTTTCTGGGCGTTCCGATAGGCGCTGCGCTGGGCCTGGCGGGCGCCGCGGCGATTGCACTGGCCAACGCCGACAGCCAGTGGTTCGGCCTGCTGGCCGTGCCCCAGAACTTCTATGCAGGCCTGGGCAAATACCCGCTGCTGGCCATCCCCATGTTCGTCCTGGTGGGCTCGATCTTTGACCGCTCGGGCGTGGCGCTGCGGCTGGTGAACTTTGCCGTATCCATGGTCGGGCGCGGGCCGGGCATGCTGCCGCTGGTGGCGATTGCGGTGGCGATGTTCCTCGGGGGCATCTCGGGCTCGGGCCCGGCCAATGCTGCTGCCGTGGGCGGAGTAATGATTGCCGCAATGGCACGCGCGGGCTATCCGCCCTCCTTCTCGGCCAGTGTGGTGGGGGCGGCTGCGGCCACCGACATCCTCATCCCGCCATCCGTCGCGTTCATCATCTACTCGGTGCTGGTGCCCGGCGCCTCGGTGCCCGCACTGTTTGCAGCGGGCATGGTGCCCGGCGTGCTGGCGGGCATTGCACTGATCGTGCCCGCCGTGTGGATGGCGCGCAAGCACAAGATGGGCACGCTGGAGGCCACCCTGCCCCGCCCGGCCTTCTGGAAGAGCCTGCGCGAAGCCAGCTGGGGCCTGGCCGCTCCGGTGCTGATTCTGGGCGGCATGCGCGCGGGCTGGTTCACGCCCACCGAGGCAGCGGTGGTGGCGGTGTTCTACGGCCTGTTTGTGGGCATGGTGGTGTACCGCACGATCTCCGTGCGCGACCTCTTTCCCATCCTGCGCGAATCGGGCGAGCTGTCGGCGGTGATCCTGCTGGTTGTATCGCTGGCGGGCATCTTTGCGTATTCACTGTCCACGCTGGGCGTGATCGATCCGGTGGCCAAGGCCATCGTGAACTCGGGCCTGGGGGAATACGGCGTGCTGGCACTGCTCATCGTGCTGCTCATCACCGTGGGCATGTTCCTTGACGGCATCTCGATCTTCCTGATCTTCGTGCCGCTGCTGCTGCCCATCATGAACCACTACCAATGGGACCCGGTGTGGTTTGGCGTGATCCTGACCCTGAAGGTGGCCCTGGGCCAGTTCACGCCACCGCTGGCCGTGAACCTCATGGTGTCGTGCCGCATTGCCGGCGTGCGCATGGAGTCCACCGTGCGCTGGGTTGGCTGGATGCTGTTGGCCATGTTCCTCGTCATGGTGCTGGTGATTGCATTCCCCCAGCTGGCCCTGTGGCTGCCCGCAAGGCTGGGTTACTGACTTGAGGCAACGCTGAACAGGTCCCTCATGCGCCGCGAATCCCGGGAAATGTTTTCAGCGTCGCCCTGAGGGCAGGCCCTGCGCCGCAGGGACCGGCCGACCAATCGACACGTAGTGCAGCCCATAACGCGCAGGCAGCTCAGGCGGGTAGAGGTTGCGCCCGTCAAACACGGCACGGTCGCGCAGAAGCTCGGCCATGCGCGCAAAGTCCGGCACGCGAAAGGCTTTCCATTCGGTGACGATGGCCAGCGCATCCGCGCCCTCCAGCGCCTGCAGCGGGCTGGCGCACAGGCGCAGGTCGGGCCGCTCGCCGTACAGCCGACGGGCCTCCTCCATGGCCACCGGGTCGTGGGCCTGCACGCTGGCGCCCGCGACCCACAGCGCTTCCATCAGGGTGCGGCTGGGGGCTGCACGCATATCGTCGGTATTGGGCTTGAAGGCCAGGCCCCACAGTGCAATCACCTTGCCCTGCAGCTGCCCCTCGTAGTGGGCGCGGATGCGCTCGAACAGCACGCGCTGCTGCGCGGCGTTGCGCTGCTCGACAGCCTCCAGCACCACGGGGCGCAGGCCCACGCTGTGCGCCGTGTGGATCAGCGCCTGCACATCTTTGGGAAAGCAGCTGCCGCCGTAGCCAGCGCCCGGGTAAATGAAGTGGTAGCCGATGCGCGGGTCGCTGCCAATGCCCTGGCGCACCGCTTCAATGTCGGCGCCCAGCTGTTCGGCCAGGTTGGCCATCTCGTTCATGAAGCTGATCTTGGTCGCCAGCATGGCGTTGGCAGCGTATTTGGTGAGCTCTGCGCTGCGCACGTCCATCACCAGGAGCTTGTCGCGGTTGCGGTTGAACGGGGCGTAGAGCTCGCGCAACTGGCGCTCGGCACGGGCACTGTCGGTGCCTATCACAATCCGGTCGGGCCGCTGGCAGTCGGCCACGGCCGCGCCTTCCTTGAGGAATTCGGGGTTGGAGACGACGTCGAACTCCAATTCCAGCCCCCGCGCCGCCAGACCTTCACGCACGGTGGCGGCCACACGGTCGGCGGTGCCCACGGGCACGGTGGATTTGTTGACGATGCACAGCGGTTTGTCCATGTGCTGCGCCACCGTGCGCGCCACCGCCAGCACGTGGCGCAGGTCGGCGCTGCCATCCTCGCCCGGCGGCGTGCCCACAGCCAGGAACAGCACTTCGGCATGGCGCACGCCCTCGGCGGCATCGGTGGTAAAGCGCAGGCGCCCCAGGGCGGCGTTGTCCGCCACCAGGGGCTGAAGCCCGGGTTCATAGATGGGAATGCGCCCGGCGCGCAAAGCCTGCACCTTGGCTTCGTCCACGTCCACGCACAGCACCTCGTGGCCCACATCGGCCAGTACGGCCCCTTGCACAAGGCCCACATAGCCTGTGCCAAATACGGTGACTTTCATGCTGCGTAAAACTCCTTGAACCACTGTACAAAGCGGGCCACCCCGTCGCTCACCGCGGTGTTGGGCGCAAACCCCACCCACTCGGCCAGCGCACGGGTGTCGGCGGCGGTGGCGGTCATGTCGCCGGGCTGCACGGGCAGCAGGCGCTTGCTGGCCTGCACGCCCAGCGCGGCCTCGATGGCGGCGATGTAGTCCATCAGCACCGTCGGCTGGTTGTTGCCGATGTTGAACACCCGGTAGGGTGCCTGGCCGCGGCCGGGATGTGGCGCCTGCGGATTGAAGGCCGGATCGGGCGTGGCGGGCTTGTCCAGCACGCGCAGCACGCCCTCGACGATGTCGTCGATGTAGGTGAAATCGCGCACCAGTTGGCCCTGGCCGTAGACGTCGATGGTCTGTCCCGCCAGGATGGCCTGGGTGAACTTGAACAGCGCCATGTCGGGCCGCCCCCAGGGGCCGTACACCGTGAAGAACCGCAGCCCGGTGGTGGGCAGCTGGAACAGGTGGCTGTAGGTGTGCGCCATCAGCTCGTTGGATTTTTTGGTGGCCGCATACAGGCTGATGGGGTGGTCCACCGCGTCGGCCTCGCTGAAGGGAAGCCGGGTGTTGCCGCCATACACGCTGGAGCTGCTGGCATACACCAGGTGCTGCACCGGCCAGGCCCGGCAGGCCTCCAGCAGGTTCACAAAGCCCGCCAGGTTGGCATCCACGTAGGCGTGCGGCTGGTCGATGGAATAGCGCACCCCCGCCTGCGCCGCCAGATGCAGCACGCGGGCGGGGCGCACCCGCGCAAACACCTCGGGCAAGGCCTGGCGGTCGACGATGTCCAGCCGCTCAAAGCGGAAGTTCGGGTGCGGCAACAGGCGCGCCAGCCGCGCTTCTTTCAGCGCCGGGTCGTAGTAGGCATTGAGGTTGTCGATGCCGACCACGGTGTCGCCGCGCGCCAGCAGGCGGGCGCAGGCGTGCATTCCGATGAATCCGGCAGCGCCAGTGACAAGCACAGTGTTCATGGCGAAGGCAATGGGTTGGGGGGTCGGGGTGAGGCAGCAGGGGGTGCTGCCAGGGCTGGATGCCAGAGAAACTGGTAGCGCATGGGAGGCTGGCCCGCTTTCGCGTGCAGGTAGGGCAGCTCCAGCGTGACGGGCGTTGTGGGCAGCGCGGGCGTATGCCACCAGCCGGACGGCGGCTGTGGAGCGCCGCGCGCCACCTGCAGCCATCGCTGGTCTGCCCCGCCGCGCAACACCTCCACTGCGCATGCGCCTGCGGGCGGCTCCGTTGGGGGCGTGGCCTGCGGGGCGGGCACCTTGCACACGGATACCGGCGCCTGCACAAACTGCAGCCGCAGCTGCCCGGCCAGCACGGCATCGCCCGCCACAATCGGGCTGCGGCCGTCATAACCGGCTGCGCGCAGGGCGCCAGCCAGCGCGGCGACGGGCTCGTTCAGCTCGTCGGGCGCGCCCCGCTGGCCATTGGCCCAGACCCGCAGGCTCAGCGCCAGCCACACCAGCACCGCCATGCCCAGCAGCATCCCGCCAAACAGCCTGCCGCCCCGATGCCCTGCCAGCCCGGGCCGCCAGGCAAACGCCATCAGCGGCACCGTACACAGCAGCGGGTAGAGCCAGCGGCCCTTGATGTGCGTGACACCGCCCACAACGACCAGTGCCGCGAGCGCCAGCGCCAGCAGCAGCACATAGCGGCCAAACAGGGGCAAGACACTGTCGGAAAGACCTGGACCCGGGCTGGGCTCCGCCACCGCTGGCGGGGGCGTGGACCGCCACCAGCCGCTGCGAAACGTCACCAGCGCCAACAGGGCAAAAAGCAGCAGGTTGGCCAGCACCGCCTTGGCCAGGCTCAGCACGCCGCGCACCACCGGGTGCTGGTCGCCAACGGACTGCAGCTTGCCCATGGTGGGGGCACTGGCGGCCTGCCAGTGCTCCAGCAGCCACAGGCCATGCGGCAGCACAACGAGCAGTGCCAACACCGGCAGCCACCAGCCCCCACGCTCGCGCAGCAGTGCCCGGCCTGCCGGCAGCGACAACAGCGCGCCGCCCAGCACCGCGGCAAACAGCGCGAAACTGTATTTGGACAGCATGCCCAGCCCCAGCAGCAACCCCAGCAGCGCGAACCCCGCCGGGCGGGGCTGGCGCAGCTGGCGCAACAGCGCCCACCAGGTGGCCGCGACCAGACAGGTGAGCAGCACCGAGTGCGTCAGATCGCGCAGCGATTCCCACCCCATGGCGGGGATCAGCAGCAGGCTTGCCGCCGCCCACAGCGCTGCGCGCTCGGGCATCAGGGGCAGGGCCGTGCGCCACACCAGCACCAGCGTCAGGCCCAGCAGCATGAATTTCAGGCTCGACAAGGCCAGCACGCTCGGCCCCAGCAGGGCAAACCACCCCGCCTGCAGCCACGTGTACAGCGGCGGCTGGCTGCCATAACCCCAGGCGAGCGTCTGGCTCCACAGCGCCTGTTCGGCCTCATCCAGTTCCAGCGCTGGCGACACCGCCACGCGCGACGCCACATGGGCGAGCATCCAGAGCAGGCACCACGCAAGCGGGTGCATCCAGGGGGACCAACGGGGCGGCGGAGCAAAAGACAAGGTAGGTAACCAGAAAATAAAGCCGCAGCGGCCCAGAGAGCAAGGCGGGCAGCGGCTTGGCGGGCCTTTGCCTTGGCACAATACCAAGTCCATCGACCACACCCGAACCAACCCATGCGCGATTCCAGCACCACACCGCCCGAAGTCTCGATTGTGGTGCCCATTTATAACGAACTCGAGAATCTTCCCGACTTGGTCGAGCGCATTCACGGGGCAATGGCCACCCAGCCCCTGAGCTTTGAGCTGATTGCGGTAGACGACGGCTCCAGCGACGGCAGTGCTGCCCGCCTGCGCGAGCTCACCGACGGCCGGCCCTGGCTGCGCGCGGTGTGCCTGGTACGCAACTACGGCCAGTCGGCCGCCCTGCAGGCGGGCTTTGACCGGGTCCGCGGGCGCTATGTGGTAACGCTGGACGCTGACCTGCAAAACGAGCCCCAGGACATCCCCCTGCTGCTGCAGCGCCTGGAGACCGACCCCGACGTGGACATGGTGTCGGGCTGGCGCCACCAGCGGCAGGACAAGGCCCTGTCGCGACGCCTGCCCTCCATGCTGGCCAACCGGCTCATTTCGCGCAGCACCGGCGTGCACCTGCACGACTACGGCTGCGCGCTCAAGGCCTACCGCCGCCCCATCATCGACCGCATCCGCCTGTATGGCGAGCTGCACCGGTTCATCCCCTCGCTGGCCAAAGAAGCCGGCGCGCGCATCACCGAGGTGCCGGTGCGCCACCACGCCCGCACCCGGGGCGTTTCCAAATACGGCATCGACCGCACCTTCCGCGTGATCCTGGACCTGATGCTGATCGTGTTCTTCATGCGCTATCGCCACAGGCCGCTGCACGCCTTTGGCGGCATGGGCCTGTGGCTGGCCACGCCGGGCCTGCTGATGCTGGCCTGGCTCGCGGGGCTCAAGCTGCTGGGGCACGATGTGGGCGGGCGGCCGCTGCTGATCACGGGCGTGATGCTGCTGCTGATGGGGCTGCAGCTCATCGTGGCCGGTCTGGTGGGCGAGATGCTGATCCGCATCTACCACGAAGGCCGGGGGCAGCCCCAGTTTTACGCGCACGAGCACGACCCACTGGCCGACACAGCCCCTGCAGCCGGCCCACCTGACGCCCCGCTGGCATGAGCCGCGCCCACAAGGCCCTGCTGCGCGGGCTGCTGGGTCTGGGCCTCTTGCTGGGCGTGGTGGTGCTGGCGGATCTTTCGCAGCTGTGGCAACGGCTGCGACAGGCGCAGCCGTTGTGGCTTCTGGCGGGGCTGGCGCTGGCGCTGGCATCCAACATCGTGTCCGCCCTGCGCTGGCGGGCACTGGTGCAGTGGCTGGGGGCAAAGATGCCTTGCCGGTCTGCGCTGCGCTGGTACTTCCAGGCCATGGGGCTGAACGCCCTGCTGCCCGGCGCCGTGGTGGGCGGCGACGTGTACCGGGCGGTGGCCTTGCGGCAAAGCGGCGAGGGTGCCATGGCGGCCAGTGCCTCGGTCGTGCTGGACCGGCTCAGCGGGGTGTGGATGCTGTGCGTGCTCGGTGCCCTGGGTGCGCTGGCCTCGGCCCCGGTGCTCGCGCCCTGGGCGGGGGTGCCTGCCTGGGCCCTGGCCGGCCTGGCAGGCTTGGCCGCCGGCCTGGGGCTGGTGCTGCCCTGGGCCGGCATGCGGCATTTACGCCGCCGCAAAGCGCCCCCGCACCGCTGGCTGGCCGCGCTGCACACACTGGCCAACCAGCCCGATACGGGGCAGCGGCTGCTGCGCCAGGCGCTGGCATCCATAGCGGTGCAGGTGCTGTCGGCCGCCGCACTGGCAGCGGGTGCATGGGCCCTGGGGGTGCAGGCACCCTGGTCGGCCTGGGCCTTTGCCATGGCGCCCATTTTTTTGCTGGCTGCGCTGCCCGTCAGCGTGGGGGGCTGGGGCACCCGCGAGGCCGCCGCCGTGCTGGCGCTGGCGCCCTTTGGCGTGGATGCCGCCGGCGCCGTGGGTGCGGCCCTGGTGTATGGCCTGTGTGGACTGGTGCAGGGCGGCGCAGGGGCGCTGGCGTTCGGCCTCGGTGCCACGCGGGACAACCATCCGTAGCGCCGCACCATGGGCAACGCTGGCACGCTGCCCCCGCCCTCGCGGGCACGGCTGCCGCACCCGCCGCCACCAGCAAAACATCACTTTGATGGTAGAAAGTGGCCCTAACGCTTGTCAAAAAAGCGCCATCAGCTATTTATTTCATAGTAAGGAGACTCCATGAAACTGCGCACCTTCCTCACCACCGCCCTGGCCGCTGCCGCCGCCCTCGCCTTCACGGCGCCAGCCGCCATCGCACAGACGGCGTACAAGAGCGAGTACCGCATGTCGCTGGTGCTGGGCCCCGCGTTCCCCTGGGGCAAGGGCGGCGAGCTGTGGGCCAACAAGGTGCGCGAGCGCACCAATGGCCGCATCAACATCAAGCTCTACCCCGGCGTCTCGCTGATCCAGGGCGACCAGACGCGCGAGTTCAGTGCGCTGCGCCAGGGCGTGATCGACATGGCCGTGGGCTCCACCATCAACTGGTCGCCGCAGGTCAAGCAGCTCAACCTGTTCTCGCTGCCCTTCCTGTTCCCCGACTACGCCGCGGTCGATGCCGTGACGCAGGGTGACGTAGGCAAGAGCATCTTTGCCACGCTGGACAAAGCCGGTGTGGTGCCGCTGGCCTGGGGCGAAAACGGCTACCGCGAAATCTCCAACTCCAAGCTGGCCATCAAGAGCCCCGCCGACCTCAAGGGCCTGAAAATCCGCGTGGTGGGCTCGCCCCTGTTCCTGGACACCTTCACCGCCCTGGGCGCCAACCCCACGCAGATGAGCTGGGCCGATGCCCAGCCCGCCTTTGCCAGCGGCGCGGTGGACGGGCAGGAAAACCCCTTGTCCATCTTCACCGCCGCCAAGCTGCACAGCGTGGCGCAAAAGCACATCACGCTGTGGGGCTACGTGAACGACCCGCTGATCTTTGTGGTGAACAAGGAAGTGTGGAACAGCTGGACCCCGGCCGACCGGGAGATCGTCAAGCAGGCCGCCATCGAGGCCGGCAAGGAAGAAATCGCCATCGCCCGCAAGGGCGTGATCGAGGCCGACAAGCCGCTGCTCAAGGACATCGCCGCCCTGGGCGTTACGGTCACCCAGCTCACCCCGGCCGAACGTGAGGCGTTTGTGAAAGCCACGCGCCCCGTGTACGACAAGTGGAAGGGGCAGATCGGCGCCGACCTGGTGAACATGGCCGAAAAGGCCATTGCAGCCCGCAAACAGTAAGAACAGGCCAGGGCGAGCGCACCGCCCCCTGAACGAGCCCCGCAAAAGCGGGGCTTTTTTTGCGCTGCATCGCGGCGAGCGCCACTTGCTGTTGCTTCAATATTGATAGCTGTCAGCGCAATCCAGCAAAGCGCCAGAGGCATTTTTTACTCATATTCCAGCCTCGGCACCCGGCACCGGGTACTTGAGCGCGTTCTTGCGCAGCTTGTTCTCCACCGCAGCAGCCACGTCCACGCCCGCGTGGTCGGCCAGCTGCAGCAGGTAGAGCAGCACATCGGCCACTTCATCGGCAATGGGTTCCCTGAGCGCCGGATCGTCGCGCACTGCCCGCGATTGTTCGGGCGTCATCCACTGAAAAATCTCGGTCAGTTCAGCCGCTTCCACCATCAGCGCCATCGCCAGGTTCTTGGGGGTGTGAAACGGCTGCCACTGCCGCTCGGCGGCAAAGGCGCGCAGCCGCGCCTGCAAGGCATCGACATCCAGAGACATTGCAAAAACTCCTGATTTGATAGCTGCTCGCGCTTATCTGTAGAGCGCTAGAGCCACTTTTCATTCAAACTTCAGAGCGGAGACACCGGCGCCTCGCCTGCCAGATGGCGGCGAGCGTTTTCCAGGAAACGGTCCACCGAGGCCTGCACCGCCTCGGGCGACCAGCCCGCCACGTGGGGTGTGAGCACCACGCTGTCCAGGTCCAGCAGCTCGGCCGGGGGCGCGGGCTCGCTCTCGTACACATCCAGGCCTGCTGCCGCAATGCGGCCTTCGCGCAGCGCGGCGGCCAGGGCGGCGGTGTCGATCACGCTGCCGCGTGCGATGTTGACCACCACGCCGCGCGGGCCCAGCGCGTTCAGCACGTCTGCGTTGACCAGGTGCCGGGTAGCAGCGCCACCCGGCGTGGCGACCACGAGGAAGTCCGCCCATGCGGCAAGCGCCGCCACATCGGCAAAGTAGCGATACGGCACATCGGTGCGCGCGCTGCGGTTGTGGTAGCCCACCTCGATCTCGAAGCCCAGCGCGCGCTGTGCGATCTTCTTGCCGATGGTGCCCAGGCCGATGATGCCCAGCCGCTTGTGCGACACGTTGGGCGGCAGCGGCAAGGCCGTGCGCCAGATGCCGGCGCGCGTGGCCTTGTCCAGCGGCAGGATGCGGCGCTGCGCGGCAATCAGCAGGCCCCAGGTGTGGTCGGCCACGCAGTCGTCGTTGGTGCCCGCGCCCGTGGCCACCACGATGCCGCGCGCCTTGGCGTGGGCCACGGCGATGTTCTCGTAGCCCGCGCCCAGCGCGCAAATCAGCGTGAGCGCAGGCAGCGCATCGATCTGCGTCGGGCTCAGGCCCACGGCACCGATGGTGAGCACCACCCGCACGCGGCTGCCGTGCTGCGCGATCGCGGCCGCGGCCTGCGGCGCGTCGGGCGCGTAGATCACTTCAAAGGTCTGGGCCATCTGGGCGATGTGCTCTTCAGACAAAAACATGAGGGCAAGAAGGACGGGCTTCATGGGTCAGTGCAATATCAACAATAAAAATCTGCGAGAACCAGCGCGGAGCAGTCTGCGCCACCTACCTCCGCGCGGAGCGGGTAAAACTGGCGCAGTCCCGGCGAGAGACGCCTGGCAAGGGCCGCCCCGCAGCGATGGCGTCGTCCCCCTCAGGGGCTGAGTGCCGCGGCTCCAGGCCTGCCTGTGCAGGCCTGGACGGCACCGAAGAGCGGTCGCCTGTGGCGGCCGCTCCGAGGCGGCTATGGCGACTCAGGGGGGGCCTCCTGCTGCAGCGACCACATGCTGGCGTAGCGGCCGCCCTGGGCCAGCAGTTGCGCGTGCGTGCCGCGTTCGATGATGCGGCCGGCGTCCATGACCAGGATTTCGTGCGCGTCCACCACCGTGGACAGGCGGTGCGCAATCACCAGTGCAGTCTTGTTCTGCGCCACTCCCTGCAGCTCGGCCTGGATGGCGCGCTCGTTGGCCGAGTCCAGCGCGCTGGTGGCCTCGTCAAAGATCAGGATCGGCGGGTTCTTGAGCAGGGTGCGGGCAATCGCCACGCGCTGCTTTTCACCACCCGAGAGCTTGAGCACCAGCCAGCTTGCTGTGGATACCCATGGCTACACCGACTTTGCCATGTCACATGCCCGTTTGCTTGGTTTTGATCT
>NZ_JAQOTI010000035.1:0-15051 GCF_028401915.1 Delftia sp. DT-2 | reverse complement strand
CAGCGAGGCCCGTGCCTGGTGGGACCGCAACCAGGCCCAGCCCGAGGCGGCACAGTCGCCGCCCTCCGGCGCCGCCCCCGTGCAGGACGACCAGGGCGGCCCACGCCGCGTCATGGCCGTGCTGGGCGACGCCTGGACGGACAGCGCCCGGCGCGGCCAGGCCGTGGTCGCGCTCATGGACCAGGGGCCTTACCTCGTGCAGCGCCAGGCCGCCCATGTGGCGCCGGCCAAGTCGCAATGGCTGGCCCTGCCGCGCGGCGACAGCACTGGCGTGGCCATCGAACTGCCCGGCGACCCCGACGGCACGACCTATGACCTGTCCACGGGCCGTGCCCGCCCCGGGGGCCGGGGCGTGCGCATCTTCGCCCTGTCCGTCCATGCCGACGTGCCCCAGCGCGCGGGCCGGCGCAGCCTGGACGCCATCGAGCAGCACGCCATGCTGCGCGCCAGCTCGGTGCGCACCGAATGGCCGCGCCAAAGCGGCGACATCCTGGAGCCCACGGGCGGCAAGCTGCTGGTCTGGGCCAGCGATGCCACGCAGCGCTTCCCTTCCGGCTTTGGCGCCGACGGGCGCCTGTTCACCGCCGACGATCCCATGGTCACCCTGCCGCGCGGCTACACCGTGGTCACGCTGGAGCCGCAGGGCCTGCGCTTCGACCGCGCCCGGGAAATCGCCCTGGCCTTCCACGCCGTCCAGCCCGCGCAGGACATCGACCTGTCCCGCCTGGGCGCGGGCGATGCGGCCCAGGCCCTTATCGGCCTCATTGCCGAGCGCCACCCGCTGGCCTCTGCCAGCGGCTTTGATGCCGGCAAGCTGCGTGCCGACTACGGCCAGCGCCTGCAGACCGCCGCCGAGCGCGGCGACAGCGCCGCGCAGGCCCAGGCCCTGGCAGAAATGGGCCAGCGCCTGGGCGATGGCCAGTACCGCGTTCTGCTGCCCGGCGGCCAGGCCTGGCCTGCCCGCACAGACCGGGGCCTGTCCCCGCAGCTGCTGGCACGCGGCAGCGTCAACCTGCCCATGCCGCGCACCTGGCTGCGCGAGGACGGCCGCATCGCCATCACCGGCGTGGCGCCAGGCTCTGCCGCCGCCAAGGCGGGCCTGCAGCCCGGCAGCGACATCCTCGCCATCGAAGGGGAAAGCCCGACCCGCTACCTGGACCGCATTGCCCCCGCCTCGCTGCGCGCCGGTGCCGACGCCCGCCGCGCCGACCTGCTGGCGCTGGACCTGGGCACGCCCGCCACGCTGAGCCTGCGCACCGCAGCCGGCGCGCCCCCGGCCAGCCAGGAGCAGACCCTGCGCCTGGACGGCGCCCCCGCCGCAACCACGGCCCTGCCTGCGGCCGAGCCCGCCCTCGCCTCCTTCCTGCTGCGCAGCGCCCAGGGCGGCAACCTGGCCTACATCGCCCTCGACAGCTTTGCCGACGGCGCCACCGGCCAGCTCAGCCGCTGGGAGGGCGCCCTGGCCGCAGCCACCCAGGCCAGGGTCACGGGCCTGGTCATCGACCTGCGCGCCCACCGGGGCGACGACGCCTACCAGCTGCTGCCCCACATGCTGGCCTCGCTCTACACACGCGACAAGCCGCTGCGCATGCAGGACGCCGCCCAGCGCCTGTTCGACCCCGCCGCCCGCGTCTGGCGCAGCCGTGGCGGCCTGGGCCTGCCGGCCCAGCTGCCGCTGGCCGCCTCGGGCACGCCCTTCACGGCACCCGTTGCTGTGCTTACGGGGCCCGGCTGCGCGGGCCCCTGCGAACTGTTCGTTGCCTGGCTGCAGCACAGCCAACGTGCCGACATCGTCGCCACCAGCGCCACGGCTGGCGCCACCGGCCCCGCCACGCGCGTGCACCTGCCGGCCGGCTTCATCGTGCAAGTCCCCCTGCTCGCAGAAACCGGCCCCTCTGGCGGCAACAACCCCGCCGCACAGGCCCAAGGCGTGACCCCGCGCCTGCGCGTGCCCGTGGACGCGGCCTTCACCGCCTCCATCCAGGCCGGTGGCGACCCGCTGCTGGACGCCGCCGTGCTCCACCTGGAACGCGCCCGCGCTGTGCAGGCATCGCGCTAGACCCGCAATCCACCCTATTCCAAAGAGCTTCGACCATGCCGCTTGCCATTACGAGCCAACCCGCAGGATCTCAATTCGCCATCACCGCCGATGCGCAAATGCCCACCATTACCGTGACTGCCGTCTTGCAGAACGAAGCACTGCCTGCGGGAGCCACGCCCATCTATGAATGGTCGGCAACTTTGATTTACGACGGCGGCAGCGATGTCAGCAAGACACGGTTCGGAAACAAGCAGCGCACCCAGCACAGTCCCATTGCGTCGCAGACCAGTGCCAACGCCAGTTGGCGCATTCCCTTCACCGAAGTGCGAGGTGGCAGCCTCACCGTACAAGTCATCTTGCGTGCTGGAGGCTTGGAACGCCGTGCCAGCGTCAGCTGGCTCATCGTGGGCCAAAACCCATCGAGCACGGCCATTCGAGCATTCGCCAACGGCATCGGTGCAGACAGAGTCGTGTTCCGCAAGAAGATGCGGCAGGAAAGTTCACTACATCAGTTCCTGTCACCTCCCGGCCACTGGCCCAAGTACAGCAGTGACGGCAAAGGCGGTGTGGGTCTATGCCAGCTCACAACGCCACCGCCTACCGCAGACCAGACCTGGAGCTGGAAAGAGAATGTGCGCGGCGGCTGGACGCTTTATCAGGAAAAGGAGCGCATCGCCCGCAGCTACCCGCGCACCGTGCGCAAAAGCCAGCAATTCAGCAACCTTGTGGCTGCGTGGAACCAGGCACGGGCAAGGCAGGGGTTGCCAGCCATCCCCGTGGAACTGCCGGACTACACGGCCGAGCAGTTGGAACGCGACACATTGCGCGGCTTCAACGGCTATGCCAATGGCCTCCACGAGTACCGCGTGCGCCAGCAGGACGGTCAGCTGTTTGTCACGATCAACCCCGCTGGAACACTGGGATTGGCTGAATGGGAGCAGGTTCCGGTTTCAGAGCGCGGCACCAAGGGCGATCCCAACTATGTAGAAAACGTGCTGGGCAGGGAGGACTTTTAGCCATGCCCGCCCGTTCTATCGTCATTCACCTCATGAAGGCTTCCGCAGCCATGGCTGCCATAGCGATGGCCGTGGGCTGCTCTTCCAGCGCCGACCAGATGCGGGCCGCTGCACATCCTTCGGCCACACTCGCTACGGCAGCAACGGCCAAGGCACTCGACCCCACAGACCGCAGCCAGTATCGCTATCTGTATGCCGTGTACTGCAATGGCCGAGTGGATCGACTCGATCTGAAAAGCCAGACCAAGACAGGCAGTTTTCAGCTCTCCGAGCGAAGTGGCGAACCACCCGCGGTGCCAGTGCAAAGCGCAAGCACCTCCTTCGCCGACAGCTGCCAGATTCGCCCCGCAGCTACGGACGACATGCAGGATCAGGCCGCAGGCCTGGTGAATCTGGTGGCAGGCGATGGCACGGGAGCCGCTGCCGATGGCCGACAGTCCTATCGGTTGCTGACGTTTTCCCTGCCCGGCTGGACCCTGCTCGGAACCCGTGACCTGGGCCGCTTCGAGAACGGCCAGCCGCACATACGGCGGGCCAAAGACGGCTCCCTTGTCGCCGTACACAAGCCGGATGGCGACCTGCGCACGCAGTTAACACAGCAGGCCAAGGCATACGCCGGTGGCGAATCCCTGGAGGATCTCCGGGCGGAGGAAACGTCGGCAGGCCGCGTGCTGCTGAGCTACCGCCTCCCGGGATCAGACGGCTTGGGCTTTGCGCTGTCGGACCGCGAGCGCGCACTCACGGTGCCGTTGCAGGCGCTGCCCGGCCAAAGCCTGGCCCCTGGATGGCGCCTTGCGCCAGGCGGCCGCTACGTGCTGCTGACCCTGAACAAGCTCGTACCCGTGGAGCGGGGCCTGCGGCAGTTGGCCACCACCGGCGAGATGCGTCTGTACGACGCACAAGGCCGGCAGCTGGCCACGCTGAACGATGCCCGCGTCGCTGGGCCCTCCATGGTCTTGATGCCCAAGGAAGACATGGACCGCGACACACCGCGTACGGCCGGCCACTGGCTCAACATCGCGCTCACCCCGGATGGACTGGCCGTGTTCGCCGATCCACTGGGCAACTACCACTTCGTCGAACTGGGGCATGTCTTCGGCCTGGACCCCGTCGTGGGCCTGGACGCCGACGACTATGACAGCCGGCTGCCTGGTCTGGTCTATGCAGCGCAATAGGCAATCCCTTTCCATGCACGGAAGCGCCACCGCCAGCGCCATCGGCTTGACGCTGCTGTGCCCTGGCCTGGGCATGGCTGAGACAGCGGCCCCCACAGCACCCATCCAGAACCCCCACCGCTATCTCTACGCCGTGTACTGCAACGGCACCGTTGACAGGCTGGACCTGGTCCAGCAAACCAAGACAGGCAGTTTTCAACTATCAGAGCGCAGCGGCAAGCCTGCGGCCATTGCGGCGCTGCCATGGCCAGGAGTTCGACCTGGCGGCTGCCTTGCCCGCCCTGTCGTCACGCCGGATGCACAGGGAAGCAGTGACGGATTGGTGAGCATCGTCGCCAGCAGCCGGCTGGACCCCGATGCGGACGGCCGCAAGCCCTACCAACTGCTGACCTTCGCCCTGCCGGGCTGGACGCTGCAGCAAGCGCGCAATCTGGGCAGCTTCGATGCATTGCCCCGCCTGGCCCGCGCCGCTGACGGAACCCTGGCCGTGCAGCCCCAGGACAAGGACCCGGCCGCTGCCATGGCCACGCAGGCCCGGGCCTGGACAGCAGCGGATGCAATGGCCTGGACCAGCGTCCAGGCGTGGTCGGCAGGCAATGTGCTGTTGACCCACGCCCTGCCCGGCCAGCGTGGCATGGGCGCAGCACTGGCGCTGGGCGCAGAGGCGCGCATCGTGCACCTGGCCGAGTTCCGCAGCGGTGGCAACGACATCCCGCCCGACCTGCACCTGGCGCCGGGCGGCCGGTTCGTGCTGGCCGGCCTGAAGCGCTCCGTCCCTCTGGGCCAAGGCCTGCGCAAGGTCGAAGCCACCGGGGAGCTGCGGCTGTATGGCGCGGATGGCCGGCAGACCCGGGTGTTGAACCAGGCGAGCCTGGCCGGCAGCGTGCTGGCCCGGAGCCAGTCCCACAGGCTGGACCCGGACCAGCCCGGAACAGACAACGACTGGTTCAACGTAGCCCTGACGCCGGACGGCCTGGCGGTTTTCACCGACCGGCGCGGCAACTACCAGTTCGTTGCGCTGGGCCAGTCCTTCGACAGCGCCCCTGTCATGGATGGCGCCCAGGATGACGCCGACGGCGCCCGTCCGAGACTGGTGTACGCAGCCCGCTAGCAGCAAAGGACCTTCCAGCCACCCCATGCAAGCCCTTCATCGACCGGCGCACGCAGGCCCCGCCATCCAGGCCTGAAGCCCCGACCCCTCTTCCACCTCAAGCACCTCGAGATCCGACACCATGACACGCAGAGTCACCATCAACACCCCCCTGGCAGACCAGCTGCAGTTGCGCAGGCTGCAGGGGCGCGAGGAAATCAGCCATCTGTTCGCCCTGGAGATCGACCTGCTCAGCGAGGACGACAGCATCGATCCCAAGGCCCTGCTGGGCAAGGGCACCACCGTGGTGGTGGAGACGCAGGACGGCGGCAAGCGCTACATCGACGGCCTGGTCACGGCCTTTGGCATGCGCGGCCAGGACGAGCACCGCAACTTCCTGTACCGCGCGCGCCTGTCGCCCTGGCTGTGGCTGGCCACGCGCCGCAGCGACTTCCGCATCTTCCAGAACAAGACCGTGCCGGACATCATCAACGAGGTCCTGGGCATCTACGGCCACCCCATGCAGCAGCGCCTGACGCGCTCCTACCGCACCTGGGAGTACTGCGTGCAGTACAACGAGACGGACTTCCAGTTCGTCTCGCGCCTCATGGAGCACGAGGGCATCTGCTACTACCATCAGCACAGCGCGGGCCAGCATGTGCTGACATTGGGCGACGATGTCATCGCCTCGCACGACCCGCTGCAGGGCGGCGCCGTCATCCCCTTCCACCCGCCGGGCAAGGCCGCCGTGGCGCGCGAGGAATGCATACACGCCTGGGAACTGCACCAGCGCGTCAAGCCCGGCCGGCACTACAACGACGACTACGACTTCAAGAAGCCCCGCGCCGAGCTGTCCAACATGCGCCGCAACCCGCCCGGCCACGCGCACGACGCCTACGAGATCTACGAATGGCCGGGCGGCTACACCGAGACCGGCGACGGCGAGGACTACATCCGCGTGCGCCTGCAGCAAAGCCTCACGCGCCAGAGCACGGTGCAGGGCAGCTCCAACCACCGCGCCATGGCGCCGGGCTACACCTTCACGCTGGACAACTATCCGCGCGGCGACCAGAACCAGACCTACCTGGTCACGGCGGTCGACTATGCCTTCGAGGAGAACCCGCGCGTCAGCGACGGCGGCAGCGGCGAAGGCTCGGTGCAGAAATTCGTGCTCCAGGCCCAGCCCACCAGCCTTCCCTTCAAGCCCCAGCGCATCACCGCCAAACCACGTACCACGGGCCCGCAGACCGCCGTCGTCGTGGGCCCCGCAGGCGAAGAGATCTGGTGCGACCAGTACGGCCGCGTCAAGGTGCAGTTCCACTGGGACCGCATCGGCGGCATGAACGAGAACTCCAGCTGCTGGATGCGCGTGGCCACCAGCTGGGCCGGGCCGGGCTTTGGCGCCGTGCACATCCCGCGCATCGGCATGGAAGTCATCGTGGACTTCCTCAACGGGGATCCTGACCACCCCATCGTCATGGGCTGCGTCTACAACGCGGCCAACATGCCGCCCTGGGCACTGCCGGCCAACGCCACGCAATCGGGCATCAAGACCCGGTCGAGCAAGGGCGGCGCCCCAGGCGCGGGCATGAAGAACGGCCAGGGCGACGCCAACGCCATCCGCTTCGAGGACAAGGCGGGCGCCGAACAGCTGTGGCTGCACGCGCAAAAGGACCAGCTCACCGAAGTGGAGAACGACGAGGACAAATGGGTGGGCAACGACCGGCGCAAGACCATCGACCGGGACGAGACCAACGTCATCCACCGGGACCGCACCGAGACCGTGGACCGCGACGAGACCATCACCGTGCACAACAACCGCACGGAGCGGGTGGACCACAACGAGAAGATCAGCATCGGCGACAACCGCAATGAAGACGTTGGCATCGACGAGAACATCTCCATTGGCAAGAACCGCAGCAAGACCATAGGCCGCAACGAGAAGGACAAGATCGGCAACAACTGGTCGATCAAGGTGGGCAGCTTCAAGACAGAGACCATCGGACTGGCCTACATGCAGAACGTGGGCCTGGCCAAGATGGTGAACATCGGCGCCGCCTACAACGTCAACGTGGGCGCGGCCATGGTGGTGAATGTGGGGCTGAGCCAGAGCACGACGGTGCTCATGAACCGCAGTGTTTCAGTGGGTCAGAACCAGTCCACCAGCGTGGGCAAGAACCGCACCGACGACACGGCCGACAACCATACGGCGACGGTCGGCAAGAACTCCGCCACCACCGTGGGCGAGGTGCAGACGATCACGGTAGGCAAGGAAATGGCCATCACCGTGGGTGATGCCATCGAAATCAAGTGCGGCAAGGCCGTGTTGCGCATGACCAGCGACGGCACCGTGCAGGTCAACGGACAGACGATCTCCATCAGCGGCAGCTCCAAGGTGACCGTTTCCTCCCCTGACAGCCACATCAACCCCGCTTGAAGGAAATCCCATGGCAATCGCACAAAAACGCCTTCCTGCCAAGCCATCCGACGTCGATGAGGCGCAACGCCTGCCGTCCAACGTACAGCTCCTGGCCGGGCAGGTCGTCGAGGTACTGGGGCAAGACCTCTATCTGGTGGCGTACACGCACGATCCCGCACTTTCGGTGCAAGCGCCTGCGGGCGTGCTGCTGCCGGTTCTGGTTCCGGGAGACGAGGTTTTGCTGGCAGTCCAGCCGACGGGGCGTGCCACGATCACCGCAGTGCTCTCACCCGCACCCACGGCGCCATGGGGACAAAGGAGCATCCACCTACAGTCGCAGGACTGCATCACGCTGGCCTGCGGGCAGGCCACGCTGAAACTCACGGCCCAGGGGCTTGCTCGCCTGGTGGCATTAACGATTGAGCAAGATGCGCGGGATCTGCTTGATCTGGACGCGGCCGAAGTCCGCATCAATTGAAGGCTGGCTCAGAGATGGATCTGAACACTTTCAAGATCACTGAGCACATGCGCGGCAAGCGTGTGTCGCCATATGAGGATCAGGTGCCCATGCTCGGGCTCGATGATCAGCGTGTCGAATTCCGGGCGTGCAGTGCCACGTTCACCGCGGAGCACCCAGCTCAGTTGCGGCCGGATCGCAGGCACGACGGTAGTGCCCATGCCCTGCGCGCTCAGGTTCATCCAGGCGATCTTCGTTCCTGGCTGCACCTGCTCGCGCCTGAACTGCATCCGGGGATGGGCGCAATTCCACGCGGCGGGATCAAACGAAGCCGGCATGCGCGTGAGAAGGCCTGGCGATGCGTCAACCTCCTTGCCCGTATAGCTGCCCCAGAGGGCGCGACGCGGCAACCAACTACGGCCTATGCAGCCGAAGCCGGCCGGCGAAACCCGGTCGACTGCAGAGCGAACCGGATCGTCAGGCCATTCGAGCTGATGCATGGGCTCGCCCTCCCGGGGCAGTCCTGCACTGAAGCCTGCTCCGATCGGATTGGCTCCGTGGAATACCTCCGGCTTTTCGGCATCCGCTCCCCCGAAGGCAAGGTTATAGGTAACAGGGACTTTCAAGGCGGGCTCCACCTCCTGTGCCAGGGGCAGCACTCCCAGGCGTCGGCGCCAGACCCGCTTGCCAAAGACTCTTATGACGCGGCTTTCACCGCCCACGGCCAGACCCGCATCGAAGTGGGCAGCGGGCTTGCCACCAGGAGCGTAGGCATAGCCGTTGAACAGCACATCCACCCGAGACTTGAGCGGAGCGATATCGGCCTCGTGGCGTACCACACCCATGGGTCCCTCCGCGCCAAAGAACTCATCGCCGCGAAACACAGGTACTGCATTGCCCTGGGCCACCGCGCGCCCTTCGAAATCCAGCGTGGCCTTGATCAACACGGTGGAGCACAGGGTGCCGTCGGCGCCATGTCCCGGCAGTATTTCCGCAGCAAACGGCGTCAGATTGTCCAGCATCGCTTGGGTTCCTCCTGGGGCGCATTGTCCCCCATGCATTCTCTTTCCGAGGGGGCTGCCAGGCTCTTTTCATCATGACCGTCATCGACCTTCCCATTCCCAGAGCCATCGACATTCCTGTGTCGGCCCAGCCGGCAGTGCGCATGGCCCGGACCCTGGTAACCCAGTACTGGCGCCGCTCCCATTTGCTGCAGCGTCCCGCGTCGCGCCCCGACGCATTTGCCGTGTTCGACGACAGCATCGTGCAGGCGCTGAGCGGCCTGAAGCAGCACCTGATGCACGCACCCGAGCTGGACCATGCCTGCCAGCAGGCCATCGAAACAGCTGGCGCTGAAATCCTGGATGAGCCCTCCCGCATCTTCGCGCTGGCCTGCCTGCAAGCCCTGCACCTGCAACGCAAGCACATTCACGATGGGCTGGAGCGAACGCTGGGAGCCCATCTCCAGGCCCAGCCGAACGCGGTATTCAACGCCATGCGGTTTTGCTTCGACAACACCGTCGCCGAATACTTCACCTGGCTGCTCTCCCAGGGACAGCACAGGCAGAGCGCGCCATTGGCACAGTTGCTCCAGCGCCTCGCAATTTCCCGGCCGGCTGTCAGCGACGAATTCGCACAAGCCATCTCTGCATGGACATCCGGTCTGCCGGGCGGCCTGGCGGCCCTGTGTGATTGGCGATGCACCGGGCGTGGCGATGAAACCAAGGCCATCGCAGCCACGCAACAAGACAGCGATGCGCAGGCCGCCTTGCTGGCGCTGGCGCTCATGGGCAGCCGGCAGGAAACGCCTGTGGCACGCACTCTTTTGGCCCGGATGCCGCATTCCACCGTGGCCTTGGCCCTGCTGGCCGCCAGGGATGGACATGCGCTGGCAAGCGCCTTGCGGGAAGGCCGGCATCCCCAAATGCCCTGGGGCCTGCAGGTATATGCGGCCTCACTTGTGGGAGACGTTCCCCTGCTTCGCCAGCTCGCTGCCCATACGGCCTGGGACGACGAAGAGGCATGCCGCACCCTGGCTGACGCCACGGCCCTGCTCACAGGAGAACCCGCCGACATTGCCTTTGACTTGGGTCACGAGGCATCGGGCCGCTCCGCCACCATCGACGCCGCTTTGGCCGCACTTCCTCTGTCAGGGCCGGCCCTGCGTCTCGGACGCCCCCGCACGCAAGTGGTTCTGCAGGAGGCCGTGGCCATGGTAGGCGCGCCCTTGCGCCACCTGCTCTATCTGGAACACCTCTCACGCGTGGGCGCAGCGCTGTGGATCGAGGCCGACGATCTGGCCGTCGTTCAGGCCCTGGCCTGCAGCACGGCCTCCGTGATCGAACGTGCGGCATTCAACATCGGCAGGGCACAACCATGAACCCTCTCGTCATCGCGGCCACTGGTGCATGCACCCCCATCGGGACCCGGGCCTGGCAGACCGGCTGCGGCTTCACTGCACGCCAGTCGAGCTTTACCCGGCAGGCCATCACCGGTCAGGCCGAGCACCGTGCCACCGTATCCCGGGTGCAAGCCATTGATGCAGCCTGCAAAGGAACGGAACGCCTGATCCGGCTCGCAGCCCCTGCCCTGCACGAAGCCTTGCGCGGCCAGCCGGCGCCTGCCGCAGGCTGGCCGCTGCAACGCCCCATCCCCCTCTTCGTGGCACTGCCCGACTCCTTGCCTGAACTGCCGGGCTGGATAGACGCCGGCCGATTCGCACTGGAGCTTCCCCGCGCACTGGACCTCGCCGCAGAGTTCCTGCCCATCAAGGTCTACCCGGGCGGCGCAGTGGCAGGCGCCGATGCGCTGTCGCAGGCCTATCGTTTCATGCACGACAACCCCTCGGTGCCCGAAGTGATCATCGGCGGAGTGGACAGCTTCGTGGACACGGAGATCGCGGACGTGCTCTACCAGCGTCGCTGGGCCAAGGTCAACGGCGTCTGCGAAGGCTTCATTGCCTCGGAAGGCGCAGCCTTTGTACGGCTGTCCCGCAAGCCGGCCACTGCAGATTTCGTCACGGTCTATCCACCATTCTTTGCAGACGAGCCACGCTCACGCCTGGACAGCGACACCCTGCCCGATGGCCGCGCACTGATCGAGGCCAGCCACGGTGCGCTGAAGGCAGCGCACATGCCGGTCAACGCCCTGCACTCCTATTGGTCAGACATGGATGGCTCGTCGTGGCGGGGCGCAGAGCTGGCCAGCCTCTCCGCGGCGCTGGCGTCACAGGGCGGCCTGCCGCAAGCCCAGGACCCGGCAGCACTGCTTGGTCAAATGGGCGCGGCCTGGGCGCCTCTCATGCTCAGCCTGTTCCATGAGATGCGCCAGTGGCTGACGCACCCCGTCATGCCGTCGCCCCTGGCAGGCCACGCAGGCCTGCTCACGGTCACCGGGCTGAACACCCGCGTGGCTGCCTGGAGCGCCACCTGGAATCGCCATGCCCGCACGGCAGGAAGATCTTCCGCAGCCGGGCGGCGCCAATCCTCCATTTCCCAAGAGTCCTGAGTCCATCCATGGCCACCTACGTCAACGACCGCCGCGCCATCCACGAAGGCCGCAATCCGGCCATGATTCCTGGCCCGATCAACCCCGTCTTTCCCAAGCCCCAGGGACCACCGGTTCCCATCCTCAACATGGCCCATGGCCCGGGCCTGAAGAACGGCACGGCCACGCTCAAGATCGATGGGCACCCCGTGGCCGTTGCCGGCAGCCGCTTCGAGTCCATACCCGCCACACCCGACAAGCTCGGTGGTATCGCGGGCGTGCGTTCCGGCGTTGTCGGCGGCGCGGCCGAGCCCACCAGCTACAGCAGCGATACCAAGTTCGAGAGCCGGGGCAGCGTGCGGTCCTTCGACACGACCAAAAGCAACGCCATGGTCATCAATCCTGGCTGGGCCATGCGCCTTGCCATGAAGGCGCTGCCCGGGCCGTATGACCAATTGGCGCAGAAGGTGATCGAAAAGCTGCCGGGCGCCTTCTCCAGCCAGCTGTCGGCCCTTGGAGAAAGCCTGACCGATCCCAGCGCGCTGATCGGGCCCGCCCTCAAACTCGTAGGCAAGCTCATTCCCGGCGTCAACCTCGTCGTCGGAGGGGCCGCCATGGCCCAGGCGGCCGAGCAAGTCGCCGAACTCGCCCAGGAAATCCAGGAGCTGCTGACACCGCCGCTGACCGACGAAAAAATCGACCAGATCGCCGAAGTTATCGCCGATGGCGTGGCCGCCATCACCATTGGCTTTGTCCTGGGCAAGATCGCCCAGCGCGCCAAATCGCGCCGCAACCCCGTGGCACAGCGCACGGACAACAGCGTCAATCCCAACACGCAGGGCAACATCATCGATAACGCCTCCAAGGGAAGCATTGCCACGCCACCGACCTGCGAGCTGGGCACATGCCATCCCGTGATCTTTGCCACAGGCACCAAGATCCTGCGCGACACGGATTTCGAATTGCCCGGCCCCATGGCCCTGACCTGGCAGCGGTACTACCGCTCCAGCGACCGCCGTCCTGGCTGGCTTGGATGGGGATGGAGCACGCCCCTGTCCACCGAACTGGTGCTGGTCCACGATGCGGTGCACTACTACGACGCCCGCGGGCGCCGCATACAGCTGCCCGTGATTGCCGCCGGGACCAGCCACTTCGACCCGCGCGAAAAAATCACCGTCACCCACCACCAGCAAGGCGGCTGGAGCGTTGAAAGCGCCGATGGCACCCGGCACCTGTTCGCCCCCCCGGCCACCGGTCAATGGCGTCTGCCACTGGTGCACCTGGTGGACCGCAATGGCAACACCATCACCCTTCACTACCCGGCCTACACCGCCACAGGCATCGATGGCCGCGCGCCCCGCCCGCTGGGACTGACCGACAGCGCTGGCCGCAAGCTGCGCTTCACCTGGAGTGAAGACCAGGGACCCTCCGGCCCGCTCCTGCAGGAGATCCACCTGGAATCCCGTGTGATCGACGGCGTGGAACAGGTCGGCGGCCTGCTGGCACGCTATGCCTATGGGACGGATGGCAACGTCCCGGATGACGCCCACGCCAACCTCCAGTCCGCCACGGATGCCATGGGCGGCGTGGCGCACTATCGCTATCGCCAGCACCTGATGGTGGCCTACAGCAGCCGCACCGGTTTCACCTACCACCAGGAATGGAGCCGGCTTGACGCGGGCGGCCGCGTCGTGCGGACCTGGACCGACGAGCCCGGCACGCTGGACACCCGCTTCGACTACGACCTGGGCCGCCGCACCACCCATGTCACCGACGCCCTGGGCCGGCGCAGCAGTTACGAATACAACGCCCGGCATGAGGTCATCGCCATCGTCGAACCCGGGCCGGATGGCCAGCCCGTCCGATCCGAGACGCGCATGGACGCCGCCGGCAACCCGCAACAGGGGCGGGACGCCATGGGCCGCACCACCCGCTGGCAATTCGACGGCCAGGGCAACCTGCTGGCCGTCACGGACGCATCGGGCGCCACCACCCGCCTCAAGTACAACCAGCTCAACCTGCCCGAAGAAGTCACCGACGCGCTGGGCCATGTCTGGCGGCAGGCCTACGACGCCCAGGGCAACCTGGTCGAGCGCCTGGACCCGCTCGGCCACGCCACGCGCTGGAAATACGACACGCGCGGCCTGCCCGTCGCCATAGAAGACGCGCTGGGCAAAACCCGCCATCTGCAGTGGGACGAAGCCGGACAGCTCGTGGCCTACACCGACTGCTCGGGCCAGGTCACGCGCTATGCGTGGGACATCCTGGGCAACCTCGTGGCCTCCACCGACGCCCTGGGCCAGACCACCCGCTACCTTCACGACGCGCTTGGACGCCTGCGCCGGATGTGGGGCGCTGATGGTTCCGAACATCACTATGCCTACGACCCCCAGAGCAACCTGCTTTCCTACACCGACCCGCAAGGCGCCATCACCCGCTACACCTACAACGGCCTGGACCAGCCCGTGGAGCGCCGCGATGCGCTGGGCGGCACGCTGCGCTACCGCTATGACGCCGTGGGCAGGCTCATCGCCCTGCAGAACGAAAACGGCGCCGTCACCAGCTTCACCTACGACGCCGCAGACAACCTGATCGAGGAAACCGGTTTTGACGGCCGCATACAGCGCTACCGCTACAACGCCGCCAGCGAACTGACCGAACTGCACGAGCGCGATGCCCACCAGCCCCCGGACACGCCCTACGATCCACGGCCCGACGCAGCCCTGCCCAAGCGCACGCTGTTTCGCAGGGATGTGCTGGGCCGCCTTGTCGCCAAGATCCACGTGGGCAGCGACGCGGCAGGTAATGGAGACGGAGGAACCACCACCTATGGCTACGACCTGCTGGGCCGCATGCTGCATGCCAGCAACCCCGATGCACATGTGCGCTTCGCCTACGACGCTCTATCGCGGCTGGTGGAAGAGACCCAGGTACATATGGCGCCCAGTGCAGACGAGCAGGCGCTGGCGACCTACAGCTATCGGCACGCCTACGACGCGCTGAGCAACCGCACGGACTGCTGGCTGCCCGGAGGCCGCCACGTCCAATGGCTCTACTACGGCTCGGGCCACCTGCACCAGATCCTCGCCGACGGCCAGGTGCTCAGCGACATCGAACGCGACGCCCTGCACCAGGAAATCCAACGCACCCAAGGCACGCTGACCAGCCGCTATGGCTGGGACCCCATGGGCCGCCTCACCTCCCACAAGGTCAGCCAGCAAGGCGCACTCCAGGGCCAGCCCGGCAGGCCTTCACCCCAGGCCCTGTGGGACCGTGACACCCCCCTGCCCTCCGGCCAGCGCATCGCCCGCCTGTACCAGTACGACCCCACAGGCAACCTCGTCGCCACGCGCGACGGCCTGCGCGG
>NZ_JAQOTI010000034.1:0-15846 GCF_028401915.1 Delftia sp. DT-2 | reverse complement strand
AGATCAAAACCAAGCAAACGGGCATGTGACATGGCAAAGTCGGTGTAGCCATGGGTATCCACAGCAAGCTGGCTGGTCTCCAGCTTTTCTTGGCGGATGACACCTTCAATGGCCACGCCCGCCTGGCGCTCATTGAGCACAAAGGGCTGCGCATGGAAGATGCCCCACCGGTCTTTTACATGGGAGTAGATTCCAATGGAAGGTGTGTTGCGCCGAGGATCAAGCCGGGCTTGCCACACCCGTTTGGTGGTCTCCATGCTCATCATGTCAGAAGATGCCAAATCGGACCGCCCCCAGGTGGCGGCAATCGGGTGTCGCTGCATGAATTCCAGCACAGCCTGGCAGGCCTGGCTCAGACGCCGTTCGTCCCGCGCCCAGCGCATGGCCTGGCGAATGCTGGTGGCAGACAATTGCGGAATCATGCGCGCGCATTCGACCGCAGTCAGACTGGTGCCGTGGGCCATGATGCCGGCATAGACCATCAGCAGCTCGTCGGTAGAGCGCGGCTCACGTCCGAGCATGATCCAGCTAAAGCGCACCTGGGCGTCAACGGCCAGAATCACTTCCGGCAATTGAACCTCACCGATGCGGTGATCCAAAGCCGCGCGCAGCTTGGTCACTTCTGGGTCTTCGTCCTCTGCGGGCAATGGCGACAAATGGAGTTCATCATCCACGCGCAGTACGCCACTGCGGGCTGCAGCGGCCACCGCATCGACACCGGCAGTTACTCTGGCCAGCAAAGGCTTCAAGAAAGTGGCAGCCTTGCTGGGTAACGATAGACGGGCATAGTGTTTCTTGGACTCTGCCTGCCAACGCTCGTCCGTGAAGAACAAGCGCGCACGACCCCGAAAGCTCAGGCTGTGCTCAATCCAGACCGAGCCATTGCGCACCGCGCGGCGCAGGGCAAACAGGGTGGCCACCTCCAACGCCTGAAACGCCCGTTCCCGGTCTGGGCTGGAGATCGAAACCTGCCAGATCATTCCCAGACTTGGTGCCACCACTTCAACTGGCAGCTTTCTGGATCCTTTGAGATATAAAGCTTGCAGCTTGGCAAGGTACTCGATGGCAGGATGCTCGCCGGTGGCCTGCCAGGGCAGCTTTGCAATGGCGACGAGCAACGACCGCACGGGGCGAATTCCATCAATCAATCCCTCGCGGACCAGGGAGGCCCTGCTCGGTGGTTTGCGTTTCTGGGTTTCGGTGATCAAGGCTTCAAGACGGGCACGCAACTCAGCATCTGGCACCGCACCTTGCGCGCTCAAGGCAACAAGTTCGCCGAGCAGCGTTTTGTACATTGCGGCCCAATTGACGGTAGCGGGGACATCGGCGGCAGCCTGACGCCACAGATCGGCGATCCGGCGCTGCACCATAAGGATCAACTGGTCTGTGGTGGTGAACAGGCAATACCGAAGAAAGCATGCGACCTCCACGGTGCGCGCTGGCTCTTTGATCTTGGCTCCGGCTGAGGGCGGCCTGGAGACAAGTCGGCGCGCGTAGCGGCGCAAGATGAGATCGGGGATGTCTGCCAGGTGCTTATGAACGTCCAGCGTGTAAAGCAGGTCGATGCGCTCCAGTACCTCGCTGATTTGGCGGGTTGAGTGTTTCGCCGGTGCAGCCCATAGCCAACTCTGCTGGGTTTGTCCATCTGGGCGCAGCTCTGAAACTGAGGCTCGCCAGCGATCAAGTGTTGCTGGATCAACGCTGGCGGCGATGGCGGTGCCTGTTTCAACTTCAAGCTGGGCAAGTGCCGCCGCAATCAGTGTCCGAATTGCCCGCTCGTGCACGATCACCAGCTTGTTCTTGTACAGCCATTGACGCGCCCGCACGAGTAGCTGATCGCGGTCGGCGCAGCGCGCCACTTCGTCGCGCAGTTCACGTACCAGTGAGCGGCGCTGGTGCTCGCTCATCCACTGGAATCCAAGGACCGTGCAGGCTACTTGTTGGTGATCGAATAGCGTGCGCCCGCGTTCATACATGGCTCTCAGCGAGGCGACTTCTGGTGCTGCAATGCCAAGCTCGTTGCCAAGGTGGCGCCACAAGGCTACTGGAATTACCCGAAAGGCACCGAGCAAACGCCCACTCATGCGCAGGAAACCAATATGGAGCGCCAGACCAAGCTTGTGGGAATCACCTCGGCGTGCATTGATTGCGTCGCGCTCGGCACCATCGAAGGTGAAAAATGCCTTCATCTCGAAGTCGCTGATATCGCGGGGGAGCCCACGCATCCCCAAAAACGTTGTGTGCCAACCCTGCATCGTGAACCTCAAAAGTGGGAGGCCACCATACCCGTTTACAAAGCGAACAGGAAAGTCAATGAAATCAACGGTCTACCCAGACCACCCCCGCGCCAGTGCTAGCTTTGCGTACCGTCACTTATTGCACTGAAAACGAGGAGACCCCTCTTTCGCTGGGCGCCATCTACGCCCTGATCGCCATTGGCTACACCATGGTGTACGGCATCATCGGCATGATCAACTTTGCCCATGGCGACATTTACATGATCGGCGCCTACATCGGCCTGGTCACGCTGTCGGCCGTCGGCGTGCAAAGCGGCCTGCCGGTGTGGGCCGTCATTGCGCTGATGCTGGTGGTGGCCGTGGCCGTCACGGGCGTCTATGGCTTTGTGGTGGAGCAGGTGGCCTACAAGCCGCTGCGCAGCAGCCCCCGCCTGGTGGCGCTGATCTCGGCCATCGGTATGTCCATCTTTCTGCAAAACTGGGTGGCGCTGGGCCAGGGCGCGCGCGACATGGCTGTGCCGTCGCTGGTACCCGGCGCGCTGCGTTTTGGCGCAGAAGGGGGCTTTGAGGTGTATGTGCCCTACTCGCGCATTCTGATCATCGTGGTGGCGGTGGTGCTGATGATTGCGCTGACGCTGTACATCCAGCACTCGCGCATGGGCCGCGCGTCGCGCGCCTGCTCGCAAGACATGCACATGGCCAATTTGCTGGGCATAGACACCAACCGCGTGATCTCGTTCACCTTCATCCTGGGCGCCATGCTGGCTGCCGTGGGCGGGGTGCTGATTGCGCTGGCTGTGGGCAAACTCAACCCCTTTATCGGTTTTCTGGCGGGCATCAAGGCCTTCACGGCGGCGGTGCTGGGGGGCATTGGCTCGATCCCGGGCGCCATGCTGGGCGGGGTGATTCTGGGCGTGGCCGAGACCCTTGCCGCGGCCTATATCTCGTCAGAGTACAAAGATATCGTGGCCTTCGGCCTGCTGGTGCTGATTTTGCTGGTGCGCCCCACGGGCCTGCTGGGCAAGCCTGAAGTGGAGAAGGTCTGATGCACGCCGCCGGTTTTTCTTCCCATCTCAAAAACGCGCTGATCGCCACCGCGCTGGCGGCCATCGTGGTGCTGCCCATCTTCACGCTGCACCTGGAGCGCGCAGGCACGCGCACCATCATCGTCCCTGAATGGAGCACGCTGCTGTGGGGCTGCCTGGCCGTGTTTGTGGTGCAGCTGCTGCGCCCGCTGCTGGCGCCCAGGTTGCCGCGCTTTGCCCTGCCCCGCTTGCCGCAGGCCGCGCCAGGCCAGCGCAAGGTGCTGATCTTTGTGGCGCTGATGCTGGCTGCATCGTGGCCGTTCTTTGCCGGGCGCAACGCGGTGGACATTGCCACGCTGGCCATGATCTACGTGATGCTGGGCCTGGGTCTGAACATCGTCGTGGGCTTTGCCGGCCTGCTGGACCTGGGCTTTGTGGGCTTTTATGCCGTGGGCGCCTACACCTACGCGCTGCTGTTCCACTGGGCGGGCTGGAGCTTCTGGGAAGCCCTGCCCCTGGCCGGCGCGGCGGCGGCGCTGTTCGGTTTTGTGCTGGGCTTTCCGGTGCTGCGGCTGCGCGGCGACTACCTGGCCATCGTCACGCTGGGCTTTGGCGAAATCATCCGGCTGCTGCTGGTCAACCTGACCGACTGGACGGGCGGGCCGGACGGCATCTCCAGCATTCCCAAGCCCACGGTGCTGGGCCTGGAGATGACGCGCAATCCGTCGGCAGAGGGCGGCACCACCTTCCACCAGTTCTTCGGGCTGGAGTTCAACTCGCTGCACATGGTGATCGCGCTGTACCTGATGGCGCTGCTGCTGGCGGTGATTACGCTGTTCATCAGCAACCGGCTGATCCGCATGCCGATTGGCCGCGCCTGGGAGGCGCTGCGCGAGGACGAAATCGCCTGTCGCTCGCTGGGCCTGAACCCGATGCGCATCAAGCTGTCGGCCTTCACGCTGGGCGCCATGTTTGCGGGCTTTGGCGGCGCGTTTTTTGCGGCGCGCCAGGGCATCGTGAACCCCGAGTCGTTCACCTTCATCGAGTCCGCACTCATTTTGGCCATCGTGGTGCTGGGCGGCATGGGCTCGCAGCTGGGCGTGATCATCGCGGCCATTTTGCTCACCGTGCTGCCCGAAGTGGCGCGCGAATTTTCTGAATACCGCATGCTGATCTTTGGCCTGGTCATGATTTTGATGATGATCTGGCGCCCGCAGGGCCTGCTGCCCATGAAGCGCCACCATGTGGAGGTGCCCGCATGAGCGCGCCCCTGCTTGAAGTCAAAGACCTGTGCATGCGCTTTGGCGGCCTGCTGGCGGTGGACCACGTGGGCTTTGATGTGCGGCCGCAAGAGGTGTTTGCCATCATCGGCCCCAACGGCGCGGGCAAGACCACGGTGTTCAACTGCATCAGCGGCTTTTACCGGCCCAGCAGCGGGCAGATTGCACTGCAAGGCCAGGCCATCGCGGGCTACACCAGCCACCAGGTGGCGCGCCACGGCGTGGTGCGCACCTTTCAAAACGTGCGCCTGTTCAAGGGCATGACGGTACTGGAAAACCTGCTGGTGGCCCAGCACCACCAGTCGCGCGCGCCGCTGCTGGCGGGCCTGTTCAACACCGCCAGCTACCGCCGCAGTGAAGCCGAAAAAATCGAGCGCGCCCTGCAGTGGCTGGACGTGATGGACCTGCGCGACTTTGTCAACCGCGAGGCCGGCAACCTGGCCTACGGCCACCAGCGCCGCCTGGAGATTGCGCGCTGCATGATCACCCAGCCGCGCCTGCTGATGCTGGACGAGCCCGCAGCCGGCCTGAATCCGCAGGAGAAAAAAGACCTGCAGCAACTCATCGACCAGCTGCGCCGCGACTACCGCGTAACCGTGCTGCTGATCGAGCACGACATGGGCCTGGTGATGGGCGTATCCGAGCGCATCCTGGTCATGGAGCACGGCAAGCCCATCGCCATGGGCGCGCCAGACGCCATTCGCAACGACGAACGGGTCATCAAGGCCTATCTGGGAGAAGCGTGATGGCCCAGACACCCATCCGACCCATGCTGCAAGTCGAAAACCTGTCCACCCACTACGGCGCCATCTGCGCCGTGGACGGCGTGAGCCTGCATGTCAACCACGGCGAGATCGTCTCGCTGATCGGCTCCAACGGCGCGGGCAAGACCTCGCTGCTCATGACCCTCTGCGGCACGCCGCGCGCCAGCGGCGGCACCGTGCGCTTCGAGGGCGAGGACATCACCCAGCTGCCCACGCACCAGATCATGCGCAAGGGCATCGCCGTCTCGCCCGAGGGGCGGCGCATCTTCTCCAACCTGACGGTGGCCGAGAACCTGAAAATGGGCGGCTTTTTCCAGGACGGCGCCGCCATCGACGCGGGCATGGAGCATGTCTTCAAACTGTTCCCGCGCCTCCAGGATCGCGCCAGCCAGCGCGCCGGCACCATGTCGGGCGGCGAGCAGCAGATGCTGGCCATCGGCCGCGCGCTGATGAGCCGCCCGCGCCTGCTGCTGCTGGACGAGCCCACGCTGGGCCTGGCGCCTTTGATCATTGCGCAGATCTTCGAGATCATCCAGGCCATCCGCGCCGAGGGCGTCACCGTGTTTTTGGTGGAACAAAACGCCAACCGCGCCCTGCAAATTGCCGACCGCGGCTACGTGCTGGAAAACGGCCGCGTAGTGCTGCAAGACACCGGCGCCGCGCTGCTCACCAATGCAGACGTGCGCAAGGCGTATCTGGGGGCTTGATGCGCTGTGTGGGCGCACTGGCACGACAAAAGCGGCCTTTGGCCGCTTTTGATTTGATAGCTACCAGCGCTTGATAAATAAAGGCTAGTGCCTGAATTCATCTTGATGGCGACGCGTCATCGATCCAATCGGGCACAGGCTCTCTGCCAGGGCGTGAAGGGGCATACCGACGCGACCAATCGCCCGCGCCCCTTTGGGTTTGAGAGCTGCAAATCCCATTACGTCAGCGCACATCAGGGCAAAAACCCACTCATCCCCGACGCTCCACCCCGGGGGAAACCCGTGGTTCTCCCCCCCTTGCTCATTTTCTACAACGCGCTGCGCAAGACCTTCAATACGCATGCGCACTGCCTCCGAATAATCCGGCGTTGCTCACCACAACCAAAGGAGACAAGCATGGGTACTTCACCCCAGTCTGATTTTTTGCGCGCGCTGTACCAGTCCTGGTCAGACCGCATGGCCGCCAACCCCGCGATGACCCTCGCCGACCTGCGCAGCCTGTTCGACGAGTGGCATCAACCCACGCTCGAGCCTGAAGGCGTGACCTACAAGTCGGACGTGCTCGCCGGCGTGGAAGCCATCTGGGCCCTGCCCCATGGCGCAGACACCAAGAAGGTCATCCTGTACACGCACGGCGGCGGCTTTGCCGTGGGCTCGGCCGCCAGCCATCGCAAGCTGGCCGGTCACCTGGCCAAGCATCTGGGCGCGACCGCGGTGGTGATCGACTACCGCCGGGCGCCCGAGCATCCGTATCCGGCCCAGATCGAGGATTCGACGGCTGTCTACAAAGAACTGCTGGCGCGTGGCTTCAAAGCAGCCGACATCGTCACCAGCGGCGACTCGGCGGGCGGCAACCTGGCCATCTCCACGGTGCTGAAGCTGCGCCAGGACGGCGTGGCGCTGCCGGGCGCGGTGATTGCCTTTTCGCCCTGGCTCGACATGGAGCATGTCGGCAAGACGCTGCAGACCAACGCGGCCACCGACGCCCTGGTCAGCAAGGCCGTTCTGGAGGGCATGTCGGGCATGTTCCTGGGCGAGAAGGGCTCACGCACCGACCCGCTGGCCAATCCGCTGAAGGCCGACTACACGGGCTTTCCGCGCCTGTACATCAACGCCGGCAGTGCCGAAACCCTGCTGGACAACGCGCAAGACCTGGAGCGCATCGCCAAGGCGGCGGGCGTGAACGTCACGCTATCGGTGGTGGACGGCATGCAGCACGTCTTCCCGTTCCTGGCGGGTCGCGCCCCCGAGGCCGACGACGAGCTGCGGCGCATTGCCCAGTGGTTCAAGGGCGCCTGAGCTCCAGTTAGCCAAGACCCCGAGGCCGAGGAGCCTTGGGGAAATTTTCCTCATTGCAACAACGCAGGCCACTACGTCGCCGCCAGGCGCAGCTGTGGCCGCAACTTAGAGAGACTCACCATGAAAAACACCAAACATCTGGACGCAATCGTCATCGGCGCCGGCTTTGGCGGCATGTACATGCTGAAAAAGCTGCGCGACGAGCAGGGCCTGAAAGTGCGCGTCTTCGACAAGGCCGGCGGCGTGGGCGGCACCTGGTACTGGAACCGCTACCCCGGCGCGCTGTCGGACACCGAGACCTTTGTTTACTGCTATTCGTGGGATAAAGAGCTGCTGCAGGAGATGCACATCACCACGCGCTATGTGACGCAGCCGCAAATCCTGTCGTATCTGGAGCATGTGGCCGACCGCTACAACCTGCGCCCCGACATTCAGCTGAACACCGGCGTCACGGCCGCGCACTTCAACGAAACCACCAACCTGTGGGAAGTGAAAACCGACACCGGCGAGGCCTACACCGCCAAGTTTTTGGTGACCGCGCTGGGCCTGCTGTCGGCCACCAACGTCCCCAAGATCAAGGGCCTGGACACCTTCCAGGGCGAGTGGCTGCACACCGGCAACTGGCCCGAAGGCGTGCAATACGACGGCAAGCGCGTGGGCGTGATTGGCACGGGCTCCACCGGCACCCAGGTCATCACCGCGATTGCGCCCAAGGTGGGCCATCTGACGGTGTTCCAACGCTCGCCCCAGTACAGCGTGCCCGTGGGCAACGGCCCGGTCACGCCCGAATACGTGGCAGAGGTGAAGAAGAACTACGACGAGATCTGGGAGCAGGTGAAGGGCTCGGTGGTGGCCTTTGGCTTCAAGGAAAGCACCGTCTCGGCCATGAGCGTGTCGGAAGAAGAGCGCCAGGCCGTGTTCCAGAAAGCCTGGGACAACGGCGGCGGTTTCCGCTTCATGTTCGAAACCTTCTGCGACATCGCCACCGATGAGCGCGCCAACAAGGCGGCGCAAGACTTCATCCGCGGCAAGATTGCCGAAATCGTCAAGGACCCCGAGACGGCGCGCAAGCTCATGCCGCAAGACCTGTACGCCAAGCGCCCTTTGTGCGACAGCGGCTACTACGCCACCTACAACCGGCCCAATGTCGATCTGGTCGATGTCAAGGCCAACCCGATTGTCGAAATCACCCCCAAGGGCGTGAAAACCACCGATGGCGTGGAGCACGAACTGGACATGCTGATTTTTGCCACCGGCTTTGATGCGGTGGATGGCAACTACACCAAGATCGACATCCGTGGCCGCAATGGCCTGACGATTCAAGAGCAATGGAAATCGGGCCCCAGCAGCTACATGGGCGTGGCCAATGCCAACTTCCCCAACATGTTCATGGTGCTGGGCCCCAACGGCCCGTTCACCAACCTGCCGCCGTCGATTGAGAGCCAGGTCGAGTGGATTGCCGCGCTGATCAAGGATGTGAACGCCAAGGATCTGAAAACCGTGGAAGCCACCACCGAGGCCGAAGCCGGTTGGACCAAAACCTGCCACGACATCGCCCACATGACGCTGTTCCCCAAGGCCGACTCCTGGATTTTTGGCGCCAACATCCCGGGCAAAACCAACACCGTGTATTTCTACATGGCCGGCCTCGGCGCTTACCGGCAAGAGCTGTCTGCAGTGCAAAACAAGGGCTACGAGGGTTTCGTATTCCAGTAAATGCGCATTTTTTAAAAAACCAACCAAGGAGACAACATGAAACGCGTAGAAAACAAAGTGATTTTGGTGACCGGCGGTGCCATGGGCATGGGCCGCTCGCACAGCGAGCTGCTGGCAGCGCAAGGCGCCTGGGTGTTCGTGGCCGACGTGAACGCAGCCGAAGGGCAAGCCACCGTGGACAGCATCCGCAAAAACGGTGGCAAGGCCGACTTTTTGCAGCTGGATGTGACACAAGAAGCCCAATGGAACGCCGCGCTGGCGCAAATCACAGAGCGTGCAGGCCGTCTGGATGTGCTGGTGAACAACGCCGGCATTCTGATCCTCAAGCCCATGCAAGACACGACCAACGACGAGTGGGATCGCGTCTTCGATGTGAACGTGCGCGGCCTGTTCATCGGCACCCGTGCGGCGGTGCCGCTGATGCAAAAGGCCGGCGGCGGCACCATCGTCAACGTGTCGTCGATTTACGGCCTGGTCGGTGCCCCCGGTGCCAGCGCCTATGAAGCCTCCAAGGGCGCGGTCCGCCTGTTCACCAAGTCTTGCGCCGTGGATCTGGCACCGTTCAATATCCGCGTCAACTCGGTGCACCCCGGCGTGATTGAGACCCAGATGACCAAGGCCATGCTGGACGACCCGGTCATCCGCCCGGCACTGCTCGGCCCCACGCTGCTCAAGCGCCCCGCGCAACCGATCGAGGTGTCACAGGCCGTGCTGTTCCTGGCCTCGGACGAATCATCGTTCGTGCATGGCGCAGAACTGGTCGTTGACGGCGGCTACACGGCCAATTGATCGTCAACCGCAACGCGCCGGACTCAAGCCGCGAGCGGGTAGTCCGGGGCGTCGCTGCAAGCACAAGACCCCCATCAGGAGACAAACCAATGAAGCAATTTTTCAAGCGACTGGCACCCCTGGCCACCGCACTGGCTGCCCTCGCGCAGGCCGGCACGGCCAGCGCCATCGAACTTGACGCCGGTGACTACACACCGCTGCCGGCCGGCACCACCGCGCTGGTGGTCTATGGCCAGCACACCACGCGCGACAAGCTGTACAGCCAGGGCAACCGACAGCCGATCAACCCACAGCTCGACTCCACCGTGGGCATCTTGCGCGCTGTGCGCTTCATGGAAGTGGGCGGTCTCATCATCGATCCGCAGTTTCTGCTGCCCTTTGGCCGCCTCAGCGCCAAGGACGACATCGCGGGCCTGGGCTCGAAGAGCAGCGTGGGCGACCTGATCCTCGCGTCTGCCATCTGGTTCACCAAACCCGGCGACAAGAACCACTTTGCCATCACGCCCTACCTGTACCTGCCGACCGGCTCGTACGACCGCAACCAGTCGTTGGGCCTGGGCGAAAACCGCTACAAGTTTGCGCTGCAGGCCGGCGGCATCGTGCAGCTGGCGCCCGGCATCCACTGGGACTACGCCGGTGACGTCACGCTGTTTGGCAAGAACGACGACTACAACGACGGCGCGGGCGGCCGTACAACCATGAAGCAAAAGCCGCTATACCAGCTGCAGACCCATCTGCGCTACCAGCTCAGTCCCACGGTAGATCTGCGCGCAGCCCTGTTCCACACCTTCGGCGGCGAGACCAAGGTGGGCGGCGTAGAGCAGAACAACCGCCAGTCCACCACCAAGTTCAACGTGGGCACGGCCTGGTTCGCCCAGCCCGACCTGCAGTTGATCGCGACCTATGGCCGCGACATCCATGTGCGCGAAGGCTTCAAGGCCAACAACCAGATCAATCTGCGCCTGCTGAAGCTCTATTGATCACGCAGGCGGCCGTAGGTGCCCGGCGGCCGCCTGAAACTGGATCGCGCAGTTATGGCAGGCTGTCATCAGGCAATGGCCGTTTCGATTCGAGCCTGACATTTTTGAAATCCAAATACTCAAGGAAAGACACACCATGCGCTGTTATTGCGTGATGCACCATTCAAAGCCGCTTGAACTTGTCGAGCGGGAGACACCGCAGCCCGAGGGAACCGAAGTGCTCGTGCGGGTGAAGGCTGCGGGCCTTTGCCACACGGATCTGCACATCTGGGAAGGCTTTTACGACCTGGGCGGCGGCAAGCGCATGAACCTGGCAGACCGTGGCATCAAGCCACCCATCATCCTCAGCCACGAAATCTGTGGCGAGGTGGTGGCGGCCGGGCCGGACGCAGGCGAAGTCCCGACCGGCTCCCGCTTCGTGATCCACCCCTGGATTGGCTGCGGTGAATGCCCCACCTGCCTGCGCGGCGATGAGAACCTTTGCCTGAAGGGCCGCGCCCTTGGCGTGGTCAAGCCCGGCGGCTTTGCGGATTACGTGATCGTTCCCCACCCACGCTACCTGGTCAACATCGACGGCCTGGACGACGCCGAGGCAGCGCCCCTGGCCTGCGCGGGCGTGACCACCTACAGCGCCATCAAGAAACTGGGCGAAGGCATCCACCGCGAACCCGTCGTGATGATTGGTGCCGGAGGCCTGGGCCTGATGGCCATCGAGGTGCTGAAGGCCCTTGGCGGCAAAGGCGCGATCGTGGTGGACATCGACCCTGCCAAGCGCGAAGCCGCGCTGGCAGCCGGCGCGCTGGCGGTGATTGACGGTAAGGCAGCCGATGCGACCAGCCAGATCATCGCGGCGACTGAAGGCGGTGCCGGCCAGATTCTGGACCTGGTGGGCTCGTCTGCAACCGTGTCGCTGGCCATGCAGAGCGCCCGGCGCGGCGGCCACATCGTCATCTGCGGGCTGATGGGCGGCGACCTGACCATCTCCCTGGCGACCATCCCGCTGCGCCCGCTGTGCATCGAGGGCAGCTACGTCGGCACCCTGGCCGAACTGCGAGAGCTGGTGGAGCTGGTCAAGCGCACCGGCATGAAGTCGATTCCGGTGTCGCGCCGCCCCATGGCCCAGGTGAACCAGGCCATCAACGACCTGCACCACGGCAAGGTGATCGGGCGCGCAGTCCTGATCCCATGAGCTTCTGAAAGAACACCCCACCATGTACCCCCAACTCAGCCTCTACATCGACGGACAAATGCTGCGCGGCGAAGGCCGCCGCGAGCAGGATGTCCTGAACCCCGCCAACAACCAGGTGATCGGCCAGTTGCCGCATGCCACCCAGGCCGACCTTGACATGGCACTGGCAGCGGCCCAGCGCGCGTTCGCGTCGTGGCGCAACAGCACGGCGATGCAGCGCGCGCAAGTGCTGAAAGCCGTCGCAGCATTGATCCGCGAACGTGCGCCGCAGATCGGCCGCAATCTCACCCTGGAGCAAGGCAAGCCCCTGGCCGAAGGCGTGGGCGAAGTGGCGGTCTGCGCCGAGCACGCCGAGTGGCATGCGGAGGAATGCCGGCGCATCTACGGTCGCCTTATTCCACCGCGCGATGCCAGCGTCCAGCAGACCGTGCTGCGTGAACCCATTGGCGTGTGCGTGGCGTTCTCACCCTGGAACTTCCCCTTCAGCCAGGCCTTTCGCAAGGTGGTCGCGGCCATTGGCGCCGGGTGTACGGTTATCCTCAAGGGCTCCAGCGACACACCGGCCTCGGTGCAGGCGATCGCCCAACTGTTTCACGACGCCGGCTTGCCCCCGGGCGTGCTGAACGTGGTGTCCGGTGACTCCGGGATGATCTCGGACTACCTGATTCGCTCGCCCATCGTGCGCAAGATTTCCTTCACCGGCTCCACGCCCGTCGGTCAGCAGTTGGCGGCGCTCGCCGGGCAGATGATGAAGCGCACCACCATGGAGTTGGGCGGCCACGCGCCCGTCATCGTGTGTGACGATGCGGACATCGACCGGGCAGCAGACGTGCTGTCTGGCTTCAAATTCCGCAACGCGGGCCAGGTGTGCATCTCCCCCACGCGCTTTTATGTGCAGGACGGTGTGTACGATCGTTTCGTCGAACGATTCGCGCAGCGGGCGCAGGCCCTGGCGGTCGGTGACGGGCTGGTTGAAACCAACCGCATGGGGCCGCTGGCGCAACCGCGCCGCGTTGCCGCCATGGAGGACTTCGTGGAAGACGCCCGCCAGCGCGGCGCCAAGATCGTGGCGGGCGGCCATCGGCTGCAAGGCGACGGCAACTTCTTCGCCCCCACGGTGCTGGCTGACTTGCCCGACGACTCGCGCTTCATGACCGAGGAGCCCTTCGGCCCGATGGCCGGCATGGTGCGATTCAAGACGGTGGAAGAAGTGCTCGCGCGCGCCAACAGCCTGCCCTTCGGCCTGGCGTCGTATGCCTTCACCACATCGCTGAAAAACGCGCACCAGATCTCGCGCGGGCTGGAAGCGGGCATGGTGTCCATCAACCACATCGGGTTGGCGCTGGCCGAGACACCGTTCGGCGGCATCAAGGAAAGCGGCTATGGCAGCGAGGGCGGCAGCGAAACCTTCGACGGCTATCTGACCACCAAGTTTGTGTCGCAACTCAATTGAGGCGCAAAGGCTGCCAATCCGCAAAGATGGGCAGCCTCTAAAAAATTACCGGCCACCGCTGCCTACCCCCCATCGTGGGCGCAGGCAGTGACGCCGACCAGCGGCATCGCCTGACCGATTCGCCAGTCAGGACAGGCTGTCGGTCTCGCGTGGTGCTGCCACGATCACAGCGCTTCGGAATTCCATAGGTGTCTGCTGGAACGCCCGCTTGAAGTGCCGCACCAGATGGCTCTGGTCAGAGAATCCACAGTCCATGGCAATGCACTTCAGCGGCGTCGCCACAGGACGACTGAGCAGTCGCCGGGCGCGCTCTAGGCGCTGGCGCAAAACATAGGCGTGTGGCGCACAGCCAAACTCCGCATGAAACTTGCGGATCAGCCCGGACATACTGACGCCCGCCTCGCGTGCCATCTCATCGAGCTTGAGGTTGCGATCCAGGTTGTCCTCGACATACTGGGCCAAACGCCGCCGCTGCCAATCGGCCATGCGGCCGGCCAGCGGCACCTCGCGCACGCCGGCCTTGGCGTAACGGCGCAGCAGATGAACGCACAGCTGGTTCACCAACGCCGACCGGTACAGCCCACCGCCCAGCCCGCCGCTTTGCAGTTCGGACTCGAAAGCGGACACAAGGACGGGCAGAACATCGTCTTTGGCACGCACGCAGTCTTCCATGCCCACATCACTCACGCTTCGCTCAAAAACCTCTTCGGCGACACGGCACAGCTCGGTGTGGGCCAGATAGATGTGCGTGACTTCGATCGGACGGTCCCACTTCCACTGCGACGACTCGCCGCGGGTCAGCAGCGAGCACACGCCCTGCCCCACCCGCTCGCTGGTCCAGGCGCCACCTGCGCGCCGACTCATGACCGCATCGTCGCCCTTGTAACGCACGAGCATGTAGTCGCGCATGGAGGGTATTTCAACGTCAAGGGACGTGTACTGATAGCCCTTGAGCGTTACCTGCTCCCAACCGACTGGCACGCTGTCCAGCGTCAGCTGGCCGGGTATCCAGCGAGGAACTTCATCAGGCGCAACAAGTTGACTCACAAAGAGCATCTCCGAAACATCACGGACCCAAAACGTGGGCGGTCTATGATTTTCATCAATGCAACTGCGACCTCCATGGGGGTAAGTACTAATAGCTCATGGTATTGAGTCCGCGCGGAAAAGCACCCGCCTTGGCGCCCCGTCCTACCCATGTCGAATGGGGAGGACGGGGCAGATTCCAATCAAATGGAGATCATCCAGGCGATCCGCGCCGAGGGCGTCACCGTGTTTTTGGTGGAACAAAACGCCAACCGCGCCCTGCAAATCGCCGACCGCGGCTACGTGCTGGAAAACGGCCACGTAGTGCTGCAAGACACCGGCGCCGCGCTGCTCACCAATGCAGACGTGCGCAAGGCGTATCTGGGGGCTTGATGCGAGCACTGACGGCTTACGGTTCGTTGGAATCGTTTTGCTTCTTCTTGCCTTGGTCGTAATGCCACTTGATGGCAAAGAACATGCACGTGCCAAACACCAGCACCTTGAACGCAATAAAGACTATTGGGATCCAATCCATCTCGGTAACCTGACCCTGTTGATTGTGAGGAGCAGCCCCTCAAAACGCTGCTCGCGCAGCCTCTGACAACGCGGCACATCAATCCCCCAGGCACACCCCGATATCGCGCGCTGTGGTGATCAGCTCGTGGCCTGGCGGCACCGTGCGCTGGGTGTTGGCAACGTCGGCGATCGGCACGCTGCCGATGCGGCCGTCTTGCAGCGTGACCATGCGGCCAAATTTCCCGGCGATCACCAGTTGCGCCGCGTGGTGGCCAAAGCGCGTGGCCAGCACGCGGTCGAAAGGGGTGGGGTCGCCGCCGCGCTGCACATGGCCCAGCACGGTGGTGCGCACTTCGCTTTTCAGGTGCGGCTGCAGTTGCTGGCGCAGCACATGGCCCACGCCGCCCAGGCGCACCGGGTCGGGGCTATGCGCCACGCGTTCGCGTTCGGTGAGGCTGCCGCCGCGCTGCTTGGCGCCCTCGCCGATGCAGATGATGGTGTAGCGCTGGCGCTTTTCGCGCTCCTGGCAGCGTGCCGCCACGGCTTGCAGGTCGTAGTCGATCTCGGGCAGCAGGATCACGTCGGCCGCGCCGGCAATGCCGGCCTCCAGGGCCAGCCAGCCCGCGTGGCGGCCCATGGTCTCGACGATCATCACCCGGTGGTGGCTGTTGCCAGTGCTTTCCACCCGGTGTAGCGCATCGGCGACCGTGGCCACCGCCGTGTCAAAACCAAAGCTGCGCTCGCACAGGGGTCTCCTCGTTTTCAGTGCAATAAGTGACGGTACGAAAAGCTAGCACTGGCGCGGAGGTGGTGTTGGTAGATCGTTGATTTCATTGACTTTCCTGTTCACTTTCAAATCTGCGAT
>NZ_JAQOTI010000033.1:0-18178 GCF_028401915.1 Delftia sp. DT-2 | reverse complement strand
TGCGCCAGCCGGTCCGCCGGGTAATCCGGGTCCAGCGGCACATAGGCGCCACCGGCCTTGAGGATGGCCAGCAGGCCCACCACCATCTGCACCGAGCGCTGCATGGCAATGCCCACGCGTGTCTCGGGGCGCACGCCCAGGGCGATGAGGCGGCGGGCCAGGCGGTTGGCCCAGGCGTCGAGTTCGGCGTAGCCGAGAACGTGGTGCTCGAAGGACAGCGCCTGCGCCCCGGCTCGCGCCAATGCCTGGCTGGCGAAGCGGCCGTGCAGCGTCTGCGCTGCGGCCGGCCGGCAGGCAGGCAGGCCGGCGGCGCGGCCCCATGCCTGCTGCCTGTGCAGTTCGGCCGCGCCCAGCAAGGCGACCTCGCCCACCTTGCGGGCCGGATCATCGGCCAGCGCCTGCAGCATGGCCACATAGTGGCCGGCCAGTGCGCCGATGGTGGCGGCCTCGAACAATTCGCGGGCATAGGTCAGGCGCAGGTGCAGGCGGCCCTGCGCATCCTCGGTGGTGTCCACGGTCAGCTCGAACTGGGCGCCCTGGCCCTGCAGCGCATATTCCTGCAGCTCCAGCCCAGGCAGTTGCTGCAGCGCGCTGCGGTCCTGGCGCTGGTGGTTGAACAGCACCTGGAACAGCGGCTGGGTGCCGGCGTTGCGTTCGGGCTGCAGCGCCTCGACCAGTTGCTCGAAGGGCAGGTCCTGGTGGGCCTGCGCGCCCTGGGCGGCCTGCCGGGCCTGGTCCAGCAGTTGCGCCAGGCCCATGCGCCCGTCCAGCGTGGCGCGCAGAACCTGGGTGTTCACGAAAAAGCCCACCGTGCCCTGCGTTTCCACCCGGTGGCGGTTGGCAATGGGCACGCCCACGCGAATGTCTTCCTGGCCCGTGTAGCGGTGCAGCACGGCCTGCAGGCCCGCCAGCAGCAGCACGAACAGCGTTGCGTCCTGCGCCTGGGCGCGGCGGCGCAGGCTGACGACCAGTTCGGCCGGCAGCTGCAGGCCATGGCTGGCGGCCACATGGTCCGCGCCGGGCCGGCGCGGGTGGTCGGTGGGCAGTTGCAGCACGGGGTGCGTGTCGCCCAGCTGGGTGCGCCAGTAGGCCAGTTGCCGCTGCCGCTCGCCGGCCTCCAGCCACTGGCGCTGCCAGGCCGCGTAGTCGGCGTACTGCAGCGGCAGGGGTGCGGCCTGCGGCACCTGTCCCTGGCACCGTGCGCGGTACTGCTGCACGAATTCATCCACGATGATCTGCATGGACCAGCCGTCGGAGACGATGTGGTGCATGGCCACGACCAGCAGATGCGCCTCGGCCGACTCCCGGATCAGGCCCACGCGCAGCAGCGGCCCGGCCTGCAGGTCGAAGGGCTGGCGGTGCACGGCGGCCGCCGCCTGTTCCAGTTGCTCCTGACGCTGCGCAGCGGGGAGTCCGGACAGATCCGTTTGCTCGACCCGCACACCGCCCTGTGCGGCGATCACCTGCACCACCTGCCCGTCCCCGCCCATGCGGAACACCGTGCGCAGCGACTCGTGGCGCGCCACCAGCGCGTCGAAGCTTTGCTGCAGCGCCAGCACATCGAGCGTGCCCAGCAGACGCAGCGCGCCGCTGATGTGATAGGCGGTGCCGGCCGGCTCCAGCTGCCACAGGAACCACTGGCGCAATTGCGCAAAGGACAGCGGCAGCGGGCCACTGCGGTCGGCCCTGGGCAGGGGCGCCGTGCCTTCGGTCTGCTCGGCGCCGGCAACCGGCCCCTCCACCAGCCGTGCCACACCCGCTGGCGTCTTGCCCGTGAACAGCTGCTTGGGCGTGAGCTTGACGCCGCGCTTGCGGGCGCGCGCCACCAGCTTGAGCGCGAGGATGGAGTCCCCGCCCAGCGCGAAGAAGTCGTCATGCCGGCCCGCGCGCTCCAGGCCGAAGAGGTCGGCCCAGACGGCGGCCAGCGCCTGCTCGGCCTCGCCTTGGGGCGCCTCGAACAGATCGGCGGCCGCCTGCTCCGGCACGGGCAGGGCCTTGCGGTCGATCTTGCCGTTGGCCGTCAGGGGCATGCCCTCCAGCACGGTGATGCTGGCGGGCACCATGTATTCGGGCAGCGCCTGCGCCAGCGCGGCGGCCCACCCCTGCCTGTCGGCGGGCACGCCCGCCTGGGGCACGGCATAGGCATGCAGCTGCATGCGCCCGTCCCCGCCGCCCTCCCCGTCCAGCCGCGCCACGACTTCGGCCTGGGCCACGCCGGGCACGGCCTGCAGCGCCAGCGCCACCTCGCGCAGCTCCACGCGGTAGCCGCGCACCTTCACCTGGTCGTCCATGCGGCCCAGGAACTGCAGGCCGCCATCGGCCAGCATGGTCACGCGGTCGCCCGTGCGGTACAGGCGCTCGCCCGGCTGGAACGGGCTGGCCACGAAGCGCTCTGCCGTCTGCCCGGGCCGGGCCTGGTAGCCGCGCGCCAGGCCCGGCCCGCCCAGGTACAGCTCGCCGCTGGCGCCCAGGGGCACGGGCTGCAGGTCGGCATCCAGCACCAGGGCGCGGCTATTGGCCAGCGGCCTGCCCACGGGCAGGCTTTCGCCGCCGCGCAGCGCCTCGTCCGCCTCCTGGGTGAGGATGCCCACCGTGGTTTCGGTGGGGCCGTAATGGTTGAGCACGCGGCAGCCGGGCCTGAGCGCGGCGATGCGGTCCACCAGCGGCCAGCGCGTGGCCTCGCCGCCCAGCACCAGGCGGCTGGCGGGCAGCACGTCAGCGGGCATGCCGGCATTCAGCAGCCCCTGCAGATGGCTGGGCACGATCTTGAGCACGTCCACCCGGTGCTCCGCCATGTAGCGCGCGAAGCCGTCGGGGTCGAAGGCCAGTTCGGGCGCCATCAGATGCAGCGCGCGCCCCGAGCACAGCGCGCCGAACAGCACGGTGTGCCCCAGGTCCGCCGCCACGGTCGAGACCATGGCCATGCTGCGCGCCGCCTCGGGCAGGTCCAGCCGCTGCAGCACGGCCTGCACATAGTGGGCCAGCGCCCCGTGGCTGACGACCACGCCCTTGGGCTGCCCGGTCGAGCCCGAGGTGTAGATCACATAGGCGCCCTGTGCGGAATGCGGCGGCGCGGCCGGCGGCGCCTGCCCCGCAATGCACGGCTCCTGGCAGGCATTCAGGTCCAGGCTCAGCAGGGGAACGCCCGCGTCCCAGGCGGGCGCCTGCTGGCAGAGCATCAGCACCGCGCCGCTGTCGCGCAGCTGCCAGGCCAGCCGCTGCGCCGGCAGGCCGGGGTCCAGGGGCACATAGGTGCCACCGGCCTTGAGCACGGCAAGCAGGCCCAGCACAAAGGCGCAGCTGCGCTCGGCATGCAGGGCCACGCGCACATCGGCCCCCACGCCGCGCGCCACCAGGGCCCGGGCCAGCTGGTCGGACTGCCGGTCCAGCTGCGCGTAGCCCAGGGCCGAGCCCGCGTCCCTGACCGCCGTGCCATCGGGATGGGCCTGCACGGCACGCGACCACAGCTGCAGCACGCTGTCGGCGCCAAAGGCCTGCACCGGGCCTGCAGACTCGGACACGCGGCCTGGCAGCGACAGCTCGCCCAGCCTGGGCGGCTTCTCGCCCATGACACCGGTGACCTGCCGCGCAAGATCCTGGAATGCGGCGGCCATGTCACGCACCACGGCTTCGTCGAACAGTTCATGGGCGTAGATCAGCACGCAGTCGATGCCGTCCTGCCGGTCGGTGAAGTCCAGGCTCAGGTCGAAATGCGCCTGGCCGCTGGAGACGGCCTGCATGGCGATCTCCAGGCCGGCGATGTGGCGCGCGGCCGAGGCATCTTCCTGCTGGGTGCACTTGACCTGGAACAGCGGGTGAACGCCCGGCTGGCGGGCCGGCTGCAGCGCCTCGACCAGCAGGTGGAACGGCAGGTCCTGGTGGGCCTGCGCGCCCAGCACCGCCTCGCGCACCTGCGCCAGCAGCGCGCCGAAGTCCTGCGCGGGATCGATGTGCGTGCGCAGCACCAGCAGGTTCAGGAAGTAGCCGATCAGCCCATGCGTCTCGGCCTTCTGGCGGTTGGCCACGGGCGTGCCCACGCGCAGCTCGCGCGTGCCGCTGAAGCGGTACAGCACCAGCTTGAGCAGGGTCAGCATCACCATGAACAGCGAGGCGCCATGCGCGCGGCCCAGGGCGCGCACGCGGGTGGCCAGTGCGGCGGGCAGCGTGAACTCCAGGCGCTGCTCCTGTGCTTCCTGCACGGCCGCCCTGGCCTGCTTCATCGGCAGGGCCAGGGCCTCGTGCTCGGTGCCCAGCCGGGCGCGCCAGTAGGCCAGCTGCCGCTCGCGCTCACCGGCATCGAACCAGCGGCGCTGCCAGACGGCGTAGTCGGCGAACTGCAGGGCCATGGCCGGCAGGCGCGATGGCTGCTGCGCGCGCAGGGCCTCGTACAGGTGGAACAGCTCCTCGACCACGATGCCGTTGGACCAGCCATCGCCCGCAATGTGGTGCAGCGACAGGCCCAGCACATGCTCCTGCGCGCCCATCCGGCACAGGACGGCGCGCAATGGCGTTTCCGTGTCCAGCGCAAAGGGCTGGCGGGCCAGCAGCAGCACCTGGCGCTGCGCCTCGGCCTGCGGATCGCCGTCCGCCCATGCGCCCAGATCGACATGGCGCAGGGGCACGGGCGCGGCGGGCTGGATGGACTGCCGGGGCTCGCCGTCCTCGCCGGCCGGATAGCAGGTGCGCAGGATCTCGTGGCGCTCGGCCAGGGCCTGCAGCGCCTGCTCCAGCGCCAGCGCATCCAGCGGCCCCTTGAGCGACAGCGATCCCACCATGTTGTAGGCGGGGCTGGCGGGCTCCAGCCGCCAGGTGAGCCAGAGGCTGCGCTGCGCGGGGGACAGGGCAATGGCCAGCGTGCGGTCGCAGCGGGTGATGGTGTGGGCCGTATTGCGGGTGTTGCCGTCCGGCAGGCCACCCGCGCCGGATGCAGCGGATGCAGCGGGTGCACCGGATACGCCCCGGAGCCTCAGGGCCAGTGCGGCGCGCTGCGCATCGGACAGGCGGGACTTGCGGGAATCGAGATCGTTCAGGGACATGGTGGTCTTCTCACGCAGATGCGAAGGCGGCAAGGGCATCGCCTTCATCGGTAACGGTGGCCTCGATCTCCTCGATCAGCCGGGTCTCCACCAGCACGGCCAGCTCGCCGACGGTGGGGGCCTTGAAGAAGGCCGCAGGGTGCAGCTCGACACCAAAGCGCTTTTTCACGCGGCCCAGGATCTGCAGGGCCAGCAGCGAGTCGCCGCCCAGCTCGAACAGGTTGTCGTCCACGCCCACCGGGGCAATGCCCAGCATGTCGGTCCACAGCGCGGCCAGGGCCTGCTGCAGCTCGCCTTCGGCCGCGACGTAGGCGGTCTGCAGCGCCGGGCGCGGATGGCCGCCACGGGCCTGCGATCCGTTGGCAGGTTCGGCGACGGCTTCGGCGGCAGGTTCTGCCAGCGCATCCACCAGCCCGGCATCGATCTTGCCCAGGCGCTGCTGCAGGTCGGTGGTGGAGATGACCACCTGGTGCGGCACATCGCCGTTGACGATGCGCTCGAACACCGCTGCCGCTTCTGCGCCGCTCCAGCCTATGCCCTCGGGAATGCGCATGCCGGCGGCCATGCCCAGGTCACGCCAGGCGTCCCAGTCCACGGAGATGACGGGCCAGGCGCGCTGGCGGCTGGCCAGTGCCGCCAGTGCATTCATGCAGGCATTGGCGGCGGCGTAGTCGCTCTTGCCCAGGCCTGCGGTGAGGCTGGAGATGGACGAGCACAGCAGCACGAAGTCCGGCGCCTGCATGTCCTGCATGTCCTGCATGTCCTGCATGTCCTGCATGTCCTGCGTGCCCAGCAGGTCCAGCAGCAGCCGGGTGCCGCGCAGCTTGGGGGCGAACGTGCGCTCCACGCCGTCCCGCGTGCGGGTGGCCAGCATGCCGCTGTCGGCATGGCCTGCGGCATGGACCACGCCATGCAGCGTGCCAAAGCGCTGGTGCGCCTGCGCCAGCGCCGCCTGCATCTGCGCGGCGTCGGCCACATCGGCCGCCAGGGTCAGCACCTGGGCGCCCTCGGCCTCCAGGGCCAGCAGCTGCAGCAGTTGCTGGCGCAGGGTGCTCGGCTGCCCGTCATCGGCGGCCAGCGCCTCCCATTGGCTGCGTGCTGGCAGCGCCGTGCGGCCCAGCAGCACCAGGCGGGCCTGCCAGTGCGCGGCCAGATGCCGGGCCAGCGCCAGGCCCACGCCGCCCAGGCCGCCCGTGATCAGGTACACGCCCTGCCTGCGCAGGCGCGGCGCCGCGGCGTCCTGCCATTGCAGGGGCTCGTAGGTCTTGCGCCAGCGGTGGGTACCGCGCAGGGCGATGGCCGTGTCGGCCGCGCGCAGCCCATGCGGCGCGCGGGCTTCGTCCAGCAGCTGGCGCGCCAGCCGGGCCTGCATTGCGGGCGAGCCCGCCTGCACCACATCGACGAAACGGCAGTCGATGGACGGGCATTCCTGCCCTATCGCCTTGCACAGCGGAAAGACGGCGGCCATCTCGGGGTTCAGCGCTTCCACTCCGGTCACATCTTCCGAACCGCCTGCGGCCACCAGCAGCAGCCGCCGTGTGCGCGGGCCTACAGCACCGTGCGCACGGGCCTCCAGCGCCTGCGCCAGGGCCAGCACGCTGTGAAAGCCGCGCTCCAGCGGCGCAGGGGCGGCCGCGTCCATGGCCCACAGGTGGTAGGTGGCGCCCACGGGGCCGAACTGCGCCTGCACCGCATCGAGCAAGTCCTCGCAATCGCGGCGCTCGCCGGGGCGCACGGCATGCCGGCCCGGGGCCAGGCAGGCGGGGGCGGCGCCCGCTTCCACGCAGACCACATCGGCGCCCTGCGCGCGCAATGCGTGCACCAGGGCCTTGGCCGTGGCACTGCCGTCGCCAAACACCAGGGCCACCTGGGCTGCGGCGGCAGCGGTGCCTGCCTCCCACTGCAAGGGACTGCGCTGCCAGGCGGCTGCGTAGAACGGACCCGCGGTCGCCGAGGGGCCTGCCGTGCCTGCCGCTTTCGGTGCATCGCCACCCTGCCCCGCAGCCTGCACCCAGAAGGAGCGGCGCTGGAAGGCATAGGTCGGCAACGGCACGCGCCGGCCTGGCCGCCCGCCCCGGCAGGCAGTCCAGTCGATGTCCACGCCCGCGCACCACAGTCCGGCAACGGCCTGCGCCAGCAGCTGCGCGCTGCGTGCGGTCTGCTGGGGATGGGCCTGGCTGGGCCAGATGCCGGCCGCCGTGGCGGCGCGCGGGTGCTGGCGAGCCAGGGCGGCAAGGGCTTGGCCGGAGCCCACCTCCAGCAGCACGCGGCCCGGCACGCTCAGCAGCTCGTCCAGCCCGTCCGCAAAGCGCACGGTATGGCGCAGGTGGCCGGCCCAGTAGGCGGGGCTCATGGCCTGCTCGGCCGTGATGGGCTTGCCGGTCACGCTGGAGATGAAGGCCAGGCGCGGCGCATGCCGGGGCACGCTGGCCACCACCTGCTCCAGCTGCGCCAGCAGGGGCTCGGTCATGGCCGAGTGCGAGGCCACGGCAATGTGCAGCCGGCGCGCGGTGATGTCGCGCGCGCGCAGCGCCTCTTCGGCCGCCTCGATGGCGGCCAGCGGGCCGGACAGCACGCACAGGCGTTCGCCGTTGACGGCACCCAGGTCGCAGCCCGCATCCAGCAGCGATTGCAGCTCGGCCTCGACAAGGGGCACCGAGGTCATGGCGCCCTGCGGCAGCGACTGCAGCAGGCGGCCGCGCGCCGCGACGATGCGCAGGGCATGCGGCAGCTCGAACACGCCGGCCAGGCAGGCCGCCACATACTCGCCCAGGCTGTGGCCCAGCATGGACACGGGCTGCACGCCGCGCGCCATCCACATCCGGGCCAGCGCATAGCCGATCACGAACAGTGCCGGCTGGGCCTTGTCCATGGCGGACAGCGCCGCGTCGGCCTCCACCTCTTCACCCGGGGCGGGGAACAGCCACTGGCGCAGGTCCCAGCCTGTTTCGGCCTTCAGCAGCTCGCAGCAGCGGTCCACCTCCTGCCGGAACACACCGCCGTCGCGGTACAGGTCCAGGCCCATGTTGGCGTGCTGCACGCCGCCGCCCGGGAAAAGAAAGACCACGCCGGGCGGCTGTGCCGGCACCTCGGTGGCCTGGCCTGGCGGCGCAGCAGAAGCAGCGAGGTGCAGGCCCTCCACCGCCATGCCCATGCCGTCTGCCACCACGGCACGGCGATGGCCGAAGGCGCGGCGGCCCTGCTGCAGGGTGTGGGCCACATCGTCCAGCGACAGGCCGCTGCCGGCCTGCTGCAGATGGGCAGCCAGGCGGCGCGCCGCTTCGTCCAGCGCACGGGGGCTGCGAGCGGACAGCGGCAGCACCTGCCAGCCCCGGGCTGTATCCGCCGATGCACCGGAAGGGGTGGCAGAGGTGGCAGGGGCTGCAGCAGCCTCCTGCAGCACCACATGGACATTGGTGCCGCCAATGCCGAAGGCGCTCACGCCCGCGCGGCGCGGTGTGGCCGCCTGGGGCCAGGGCCTGGCCGCGGTGTTGACATGGAAGGGACTGCGCTCGAAGTCGATCTGCGGGTGCGGCCGCTCGAAATGCAGGCTGGGCGGCAAGGTGGCATGCCTGAGCGAGAGCACCGTCTTGATCAGGCCCGTGACACCGGCGGCCGCATCGAGATGGCCGATATTGGTCTTCACCGAGCCGATGGCGCAGTAGCCCCTGCGCTGCGTGCTGGCGCGAAAGGCCTGGGTCAGCGCCGCGATCTCGATGGGGTCGCCCAGCGCCGTGCCCGTGCCATGGGCTTCCACATAGCCGATGGTGTCGGCCGGCACGTCCGCCAGGGCCTGCGCCGCGCGCACCACGGCGGCCTGGCCATTGACGCCGGGCGCCGTGAAGCCCACCTTGTCTGCGCCATCGTTGTTGGCGGCGCTGGCCAGGACGACGGCGTGGATGGTGTCGCCGTCGCGCAGCGCATCGTCCAGGCGCTTGAGCACCACAATGCCCGCGCCGCTGCCCTGCAGCGTGCCTGCGGCCTGGGCATCGAAGGCGCGGCAATGCCCGTCCGGCGAGAAGATGGCGCCGGCCTGGTAGCGGTAGCCGCCGTTTTGCAGCAGGTTGAGCGAGACGCCCCCGGCCAGCGCCATGGCGCATTCATGGCCCAGCAGCGCCTGGCAGGCGGTGTGCACGGCCATCAGCGAGGTCGAGCAGGCCGTCTGCACGGTGACGGCCGGGCCGCGCAGGTCCAGCTTGTAGGCCACGCGCGTGGCCAGGGCATCGGCCATGTTGCCGCTCATCAGGCCCAGCAGGTCGGCGACCTGGGCGCCAGGGCCCGGCGCATGGCGGGGCAGCAGATGGCGCATCAGGTAGACGCTGGCGCCCGTGCCCGCGTACACGCCGATGGCGCCGGGGTAGCGCCGGCCCTCGTAGCCCGCATGCTCCAGCGCCTGCCACGCGCATTCCAGGAAAAGGCGGTGCTGCGGGTCCAGCTGCTCGGCATCGCGCGGGGTGTAGCCGAAGAAGTCGGCATCGAAGAGGTCCATGCCGGCCAGCGGCACGCCGGCCTTCACGTAGCCGGCATCGTCCAGCAGGGCCTGGGGCACGCCCAGGGCGCGCAGCTCATCGTCGCTGTAGCGCTTCACGGACTCGACGCCGTCACGGATGTTGGCCCAGAAGCGGTCGATGTCGTCGGCGCCCGGAAAGCGCCCGGCCATGCCGATGACGGCGATCTCCAGGCCGGTGGTTTCGGAGGAAGAAGACATCAGAGGGTCCTTTCGATGTGGCGCTTGCGCTGCAGCAGCGCCTCGCGGCGGCGCTGGGCCGCGTCCATGCCGTCCCGGGCGGCGGCCGCCTGCGCGGCGCCGTCGCCTTCGCCCTCGCCCTCGCTATCTGCGCCCTGCTCGATGCGCCGCGCCAGGGCCGACACCGTGGGGTGCTTGAAGAGATCGACCAGGGACAGCTCCCGGCCCAGCCGCGACTCCAGCAGGCCATGCACGCGGATGAGCTGCAGCGAATGCCCGCCCAGGTCGAAGAAGTTGTCGCTGGCGCCTACGCGCTCCACGCCCAGCACCTGGGCCCAGAGGGCGGCAATGGTCGCGGCCACACCGCCCTCGGGCGGCTCGTAGGCCTGGTGCTCCAGGGCCGGCAGGGTGGGCGCCTCGGGCAGCGCCTTGCGGTCCACCTTGCCGTTGGCGTTCAGGGGCAAGGCATCCAGCACGGTGATGGACGAGGGCAGCATGTAGTCGGGCAGGGCCGCGGCCAGCGCGCTGCGCAGCGCGGCCATGTCCAGGCACTGCCCCTGCTGCACCGAGACAAAGGCGGCCAGCCGCGCGCCGTCGGCCGCCTGGCGGGCGACCACCACGGCCTCGCGCACGGCGGGGTGGGCCAGCAGTTGCGCCTCCACCTCGGCCAGCTCGATGCGAAAGCCGCGGATCTTCACCTGGTGGTCCACGCGGCCCAGGTAGTCGATCTGGCCGTCGCCGCGCCAGCGCACCAGGTCGCCCGTGCGGTACAGGCGCTCGCCCGTGCGGCTGGCGGGGTCGGCGACAAAGCGCTCGGCGCTCAGGCCCGGCCGCCGCCAGTAGCCGCGCGCCAGGCCCACACCGCCCAGATACAGCTCGCCGGCCACACCGCGCGGTACCTCGTTGAGCGCGGCATCCAGCACATGGGTACGCAGCCCGGCCACGGGGCGGCCTATGGGCACGGACAACGCGCCCTCGTCCCGGCAGTCCCACCAGGTGACCTCGATGGCCGCCTCCGTGGGGCCGTAGAGATTGAGCAGGCGGGTGCCGGGGAAGGCCTGCAGCACGGCTGCCTGCAATTCGGCGGACAGGGCCTCGCCGCTGCACACGATGCGCTGCAGCCCCTGGCAGGTGGCGGCCACCGGGTGCGCCATGAAGGCCTGCAGCATGGACGGCACGAAGTGGATGGTGCTGACCTGGTGGCGCGCTATCAGCTCGGCCAGGCGCCGGGGATCGCGGTGGTCGCCGGGGGCGGCCAGCGCCAGGCGTGCGCCGGTGGTCAGCGGCCAGAAGAATTCCCAGAAGGAGATGTCGAAGCCGAAGGGCGTTTTCTGCAGCACCGTATCGCCCGGGCCCAGCGGCTGGTGCATCTGCCCCCACGCCAGGCGGTTGCACAGCGAACGGTGGCGGTTGGCCGCGCCCTTGGGCCGGCCCGTGGAGCCCGAGGTGTAGATGACATAGACCAGGCTGTCGCCATGCAGGGCAACGGCCGGGTTGTGGGCCGGCATGTCCTGCAGCCGGGACGCCAGGCCCGGCACATCGACCAGTCGGGCCCTGCAGATGGCCGGCAGGCGGTCCCGCACCTGCGGCTGCACCAGCACCAGGGACACGCCGCTGTCCTCCAGCATGTAGGCGATGCGGTCGGCCGGGTGCTCGGGGTCGATGGGCACATAGGCCGCGCCGGCTTTCATGATGGCCAGCAGCCCCACGACCATCTCGATGGAGCGCTCCATGGCAATGCCCACCGGCACGCCGGGCCGCACGCCCGATGCGATCAGGTGATGCGCCAGCCGGTTGGCGCGCGCATTGAGTTCGGCGTAGCCCAGCGTGGCCTCGCCCAGGCACAGGGCCGGGGCATCGGGGCTGCGCGCCACCTGCTGCTCGAAGCGGCGGTGCACGATGTCGCCGCCGTGCAGGACCTGGTCATTGCAGCTCCAGGCCGCCAGTTGCTGGCGTTCTTCGGGACCCAGCAGCGGCACCTCGTCCACGGCACATTGGGGCTGCCGGGCGAGGGCCTCCAGCATGGCCGCATAGTGGGCGGCCAGGCGCTGCATGCTGCCCGGCTCGAACAGCTCGCGGGCATAGACCATGCTGATGCCCAGGCTGCCATCCGAGCGCTCGCGCACTTCCACGGTCAGCTCGAACTGCGCATCTGCGGCCGCCAGCGGCTGGCCGGCCACCGTCCAGCCCGGCACCTGCTGCAGCGCCTGCCAGTCCTCCACCAGATGGTTGAACAGCACCTGGAACAAGGGGCTGTGCGCCAGGCTGCGCTGCGGCTGCAGCGCCTCCACCAGCTGCTCGAATGGCAGCGCATGGTGGGCCTGCGCGCCCTGCGCCGCCTCGCGGGCCTGCTGCAGCACGTCGGCCAGGCGCATGCGCCCGTCGATGCGGTTGCGCAGCACCAGGGTGTTGACGAAAAAGCCGACCACGCCCTGCAGGTCGGCATGCGCGCGGTTGGCCACGGGCACGCCGACGCGGATGTCCTCCTGGCCCGTGTAGCGGTACAGCAGCGCCTGCCATCCTGCCAGCAGCAGCGTGAAGAGCGTGTCCCCCTGCTGGCGGGCCTGCGCGCGCAGCGCCTGCAAGGTCGCGCCGGACAGCTCGAAGCCGTGCCGTCCCGCCCGATAGCGTGCCAGCGCCTGGCGAGGATGGTCGGTAGGCAGGGCCAGCACAGGCTGGGCCTCGCCTGGGGGCACCTGCAACCGTTCCAGCCAGTAGGCCAGCGAGGCCTGCTGGCCTTGCTGGGCCTGCTGAGCCTGTTGAGCCTGCTCCCGCTGCCAGACGGCGTAGTCCACGTACTGCAGCGCCGGGCCGCTGTCCGGGGCGCCGGAATACAGCGCCGCCAGATCGTCCAGCAGGATCTGCATGGAGGCGCCGTCGGAGACGATGTGGTGCATCACCAGCGCCAGGATGTGCTCATGGGCCTGCAGCCGCACCAGGCCAGCCCTGGCCAGCGGCCCCTGCTGCAGATCAAAGGGCTGGGCGCACAGCGCCTGCAGCCATTGGGCGGCGTGCTCCTCGCGCTGCGCGGGCTTGCCCTGCGCGGCCTGCGCGGCATCCAGCCACTGCAGCTGCAGCCTGCCCTGGGGGTCCAGGCGCTGCTCGACCTCCCCATCGGGCCGGGCGTTGAATACCGTGCGCAGCGAACCGTGCCGTTCGGCCAGGCCCTGCACGGCCGCACGCAGGGCGCCTGCATCCAGCGGCCCGGTGATGCGCAGGGCGCCCTGCACGTGGTAGGCCGTGCTGCGCGTATCCATCTTCCAGAGAAACCATTGGCGCTGCTGGGCCGGCGTCAGCGGCAGGGGCATGGCGCGACGGGCCTCGGCCAGCGGGGCAATGCGCTGCAGCGCCGTGCCCGGCTGGCGCTGTTGGCGCAACCGGTCGATGTCGTGCGCCTGGTCGCGCAGCCGCGGGTGCTCGAAGACCCGCCCGGCCGGATATTCCAGGGACCATTGCCGGCAGATGCGCGCGGCCAGCCGCACGGCGGCCAGGGAGTTGCCGCCTTGCGCGAAGAAGTTGGCCTCGCCGGCCGGCCCGTGCAGGACATCGCCACCGAGCACCTCGCGCCACAGGCCGGCCAGCGTGCCTGTGGTGGGATCTGCCGCGCCCGCCTCCTGCGGTGCCTGGCTGCCGCCGCCCGCGAAGCGGCCCGACTCGAAAACGGCCCAGGCATCCAGCGTGCGCGCGGACCAGCCCTGGCGGCAGGCTGCGCGCTGCAGCTTGCCGCTGGAGGTGCGGGGCAAGGCGCCGGGGTTGAGCAGCACGATCACCGTGGGTGCCTCGCCGCACTGCGCGCCCACGGCGGTGCTCAGTGCATCGACCAGGGCCTGGGCCGGCACCAGCTTTTGCATGCCGAACGAGACTTCGGCAGCGATGCCTATGCCCTCCCGGCCATCGATGTCCACCGCAAACGCGGCCACGCGCCCCTTGCGCACGGCTTCGACCTCGGCTTCGACCACGCGCTCGATGTCCTGCGGGTAGAGGTTGTGCCCGCGTACGATGATCAGGTCCTTGATGCGGCCCGCCACATGGACCTGCCCGCCGTGCACGAAGCCCAGGTCGCCCGTGCGCAGCCAGCGCCGGCCTGCATGCTCGACAAAGGCCTGCTGCGTTTGCTGCGGCTTGCCCCAGTAGCCCTGGCTGATGCTGGGGCCGTGCGCCCAGATCTCGCCCACGCGGCCGGGCTCCAGCACCTGCAGGCTGTGCGGATCGACGATGGCCACCGCATGGCCGGGAACGGCGGGGCCGCAGCCCACCAGCGCGGTGGTCTGCGAGGCGCCGGGGCTTTCCACGGCCCGGCCCTGCGCCAGGGCCTCGGTATCGAAGGACGTAATCGCGGCGCCTGCGCCGCACCTGCCGCCGGTGATGAACAGGGTGGCCTCGGCCAGGCCGTAGCAGGCATAGGCCGCGCCGGGCCGCAGGCCGCAGGCGGCAAAGCGCTGCGCGAAGGCCGTGACGGTGTCGGCACGCACGGGCTCGGCACCGGTATAGGCCAGCCGCCAGCTCGACAGGTCCAGCTGCGCCAGCTGCGACGGCTTGATGCGCTCCAGGCACATGCGGTAGGCGAAGTCGGGGCCGCCGCTGATGGTGGCGCGGTGGCGCGAGATCAGCTCCAGCCAGCGCACAGGGCTTTCCAGGAAGAGGCGCGGCGAGGTCAGCACCAGCGGCAGGCCGCTGTACAGCGGCTGCAGCAGGCCGCCGATCAGGCCCATGTCGTGGTACAGCGGCGCCCAGGACATGAAGCGGTCGCCCGCGCCGATGTCCATGCGCTGCTGGATGGCGGCCTCGTTGGCGATGAGGTTGCCGTGGCTGACCATCACGCCCTTGGGCGCCGAGGTGGAGCCCGAGGTGTATTGCAGGAAGGCGATGTCGTCGGCAGCCGGCGCATGAGGCCGCCAGGCGTCGGCATCGGCCAGGTCCACCTGGTCGGCGGCCACGGCGGCAATGCTGCCAAAGCGCGCATCGGCGCCGGGCAGGGCCTGCATCACTTCGGCCGTGCTGATCACGCAGGCCGCATCCGCGTCGCCCACGATGCCCAGCAGCCGCTCCAGGTGCTGCACGCGCAGCGATTCCAGCGGCGGCACCGGCACGGCGACCACGCCCGCGTAGAAGCAGGCCAGCATGCTGGCGGCGTAGTGCTCGTCGTTGTCCATCATCACCAGGGCGCGCGCGCCCACGGGGCACAGCTGCTGCAGCCGGGCGGCCAGCGCGCGCACGCGGCGGTCGAACTCGCCGTAGCTGTGGCTGCGCTCGACCACGCGGCCGTCCTGCACGGCGGCCACGGTGAGCCAGATGTCGTCGGGCCGCTGCTGCGCCAGTTCCCTCAGATGCTCGACCAGGCTGGCCGGCGCCTGGCCTGCTGCCGCGATTGCACTTTGTCCACTCAGCATGTCAGCTGCCTCCCGGGTTCTCAGAAACGGTCCAGATTGCTGCGCGGCTCGGCCATGGCGACGATGACCTTGCGCGGTCCCTTGAAGGGCGAGCGGGCATGGGCCACGAGCATGTTGTCCAGCATCAGCACGTCGCCCTGCTCCCAGGGGAAGCTGACGGTCTCGGCGTCCAGCGCGGCGCGCACCTCGGCGAAGATGTCGTCGCCGATGGTGGAGCCGTCGGCAAAGAAGGTGTTGCGCGGCAGGTTCTCGATGCCGTAGACCTCCTCCAGCACCTCGCGCTCCTCGGGCTCGCGCGCCGAGATGTGGAACAGGTGGGCCTGGTTGAACCAGACCATCTCGCCCGTGACGGGGTGGCTCTCCATGGCCTGGCACAGCTGGCGCGTGCGCAGGCCGTCGTCCTCCTTCCACTCCCAGTCCATGCGCGCATGGCGGCAGAAGGCCTCGACCTCGGCGCGGCTTTCGGTGTTGAAGACCTTCTGCCAGGGCACGTCCATCTCGCCGAAGTTGCGCACGTAGAGGATGCCGGGCTCGAACAGCTCGCGGATGCGCGCCGGAATGCGGCGGTAGACCGCACGGCTGTCGGCAATCGGCGTCTCGCCGCCCTCGGGCGATGCGGTGACGCAGTGGAACCAGATCTTCATGGGCCACTCGCGCGTGTAGGCCTGCTCGTTGTGCAGCGGAATGCTCTGGTGGGCCGGGTATTCGGTGGAGGTGTAGACGCCCGCGCCGCTGGAGGCCTCGACCGCGCTGCGCGGCGTGGAGGCGAATTCGTACTTGAGCAGCGGATGGCCGAAGGCCGAGGCGAAGCGCTGGAAGGTCTCCACATCGGGCACGCCAAAGCCGCGCAGCAGCACGCCGCCCGTGGTCAGCAGCGCCTCGTCGATGTCGCGGCGCAGCGGCGGCAGCGCGGCCAGCAGGTCCTGGCCCGGCTGGGCGGGCGTGATGAGCTGGGGAAGCAGCGAGCCCGCGGGGGCCTTGCGCTCGAAGCGCTGGAGGGTTTCGTTCATGTCGATTCCTTGGTGCGCCACGCAAGAGCTGCCGCGTAGCCTGGCGGCGCTGGAAGCGCCATCGCTTGAAAACCATTCCAGTCGGGGACCGCGCAGGCGATGGCCAGCCGTCCGTCCCCTCCCGGGCTGATGCCTATGGAGCGCAGGTGCTCGGCCACGCCAATGCCGATGGCCTTGAGCACGGCCTCCTTGCCCACCCAGCGCTGGTAGAAGGCCGCCAGCCGATCAGGCGCACGGCGCACGCTGGCGCGTTCCTGGTCGGTGCAGACGGCGTCGAGCATGACCTCGGCATCGAGGTCGGGCTTGTGCTGCTCGATGTCCACGCCCAGGTGCAGCACGCCACCGGGGTCGGCCAGCGCGATCAGCGCATGGCCGCCCGAATGCGAGACATTGAAGAGCGGTGCCCGCAGCGGGTCCTCGTCGACAAAGGGCTTGCCGTGGACGCCGACCGCCAGCGGCACATCGGCCGGGCAGCAGCCCAGCCTGCGCCCCAGCAGCCGCCGCGTGGCAGCGCGCGTCTGTGCGAAGCGCAGCCGGTCGGCGGCCCGCACGAAGCGCGCGGCGCGACCGCGCTCCTCGGGGGTCAGGTGCGGCAGGCTGTCGCTCAGTTCGGCCGACAGGTCCAGGTCCAGCCTGAAGACCTCGATGCCCTGGCTCATGGCCTCACGCACGGACACGAGCTGCATGGATTTCCCCCTGGAGTGACTGGGCCCCGGCCAGGCGCTGCGCCAGCACGGCCAGCACATCGCCTTCGCGCTGCCTGATGAAGAAATGCCCGCCCTCGAACCAGTCCAGCGTGAAGGCCCCGGCGGCCTCCTGCGACCAGGCCTGGACGCGGGGCGCCTCGATGTCGTCCTGCCGCCCCGCAAAGACATGCACCGGCAGCGGCAGGCCCGCAGCGGGCACATGGCCGAAGCTCTCGCAGACGCGGTAGTCGGACCCCAGCACATCCAGCGTGATGCGCATGAGCTCGGGGCTGCCAAACACCTCTTCGGGCGTGCCGCCCTGCCTGCGCAGATCGGCAATCAGCGCCGCATCGTCGCCCTTGCCCGCAAAGCGCTCGGGATCGCGGCAGGCCGGTGCCGGGCTGCCCGAGGCAACCAGGGCCAGCGGCAGCTCCCTGCCCTGCTCGCGCAACTGCCGCGCCATGCCGAAGGCCAGCAGCGCGCCCATGCTGTGGCCCAGCAGCGCAAAGCGGCCGCGCATGGCCTGGCGCTGCTCGGCGCACAGCAGCGATACCAGCTGCCCGAAGTCCTCGACCGCAGGCTCGCCCAGCCGGCTGCCCCGCCCCGGCAGCTCCACCGGCGCAATGCGGATCCAGTGGGGCAGCAGCCTGCGCCAGCGCAGGTACATGGTGGCGCTGGCGCCTGCGCACGGCAGGCACAGCAGGGTCAGCGGCGCGTGCATGCGCGTCAGCCCGCTGCGGTTTCGGTATCGGTATCGGCCTTGTGCCGCGCGGCGCCGGAGCCCGCCTGCTCCTGCTGCTGCATCCACACGCGCAGCGACTTGGGCCGCATGTCGGTCCAGGTGGCGTCCACGTAGTCGAGCACGGTTTTCTTGTCGCCCTTCACACCCTCCACGGCGGTCCAGCCGCCGGGCACGGCCTTCCAGTGCGGCCAGATGGAATACTGTTCCTCGTGGTTGACCAGAACGATGAAGGTTTCGTCTTCGCGGTCGAAGCAGCTTGTAGACATGCAGGCGTCCTTGTGCAGTTGAACATCGGCGAAGCCAGTTCCGGATCGCGGCGATCCGGTACTGCGCCTCTGTTGAACATGACGTTCGGCGCCTGAAACTGTTCATGCCATGGCCAGGCATGAGATTGCGGCGGCAAGCAATTGCCCGCAATTTTCAGAGTACTCCTAGTCCCGATTGTGTTGCCCTATCGCCATTCATCTGTCTATGATTTTCATTTATCAGATAACGGGAGGGTGTCCCCAGCGGGGCGCAAGCAGCAATGACACGCCGAGTCACCATCCACACGCCATTGGGCGATGAACTGCATTTCCGTGAATTGCGCGGCCAGGAAAACATCAGCCAGCTCTTCAGCCTCGATGT
>NZ_JAQOTI010000032.1:0-19494 GCF_028401915.1 Delftia sp. DT-2 | reverse complement strand
ATCAAATGCAGGGTCAGATACATCCTGTAAATGTAAGCAATTTCCCATCTTGGATACAGGCATGTATTTGAATGGCATGCCACCCATTGATCTTCAATGCCATTCAACCCTCCATCGCGCCTTGAATTTCGCCTTGAACTGCGAATGCATTGCGCGTGCTCACACTCCCAAATACCGTTCCCACAGCGCTCTGTCCCCATCCAGCGCGGCCGAGTCTCCGCTCCACACGACCTTGCCGCGCTCCAGGATGAGGTGGCGGTCGGCCAGGCCCAGCAGGCGCTCCACGTATTTGTCGATGACCAGGATGGTCTGGCCAGCGGCGCGCAGCTGGGCCAGGCAGGACCAGATCTCTTCGCGGATGCGCGGGGCCAGGCCCTCGGTGGCTTCGTCCAGGATGAGCAGGCGCGGGTTGGTGACCAGGGCGCGGCCTATGGCCAGCATTTGCTGTTCACCGCCCGACAGTTGGTTGCCCATGTTGGAGGCGCGCTCGCCCAGGCGGGGGAACAGGGCGAACACGCGCTCGGGCGTCCAGGGCTCGGCCGCGCCGGGACTGCCCGAATTGCGATGGGCTACAAAGGCCGTCAGGTGCTCGCGCACCGTGAGGTTGGGAAAGCACTGGCGGCCTTCGGGCACGATGGCCACGCCGGCGCGGGCGATGCGGTCGGTGGCCCAGCCGGCGATGTCCTGCCCGGCAAACACCATGCGGCCAGCGCGCAGGGGCAGCTGGCCCAGCAGCGTGCGAAGCAGCGTGGTCTTGCCCATGCCGTTGCGGCCCAGCAGGGTGACGACCTGGCCTGCCTCGATGCGCAGGTCCACGCCGAACAGCACCTGGCTGGGTCCGTAGCCGCTTTGCACGGCCTGCATTTCGAGCATCACGCGCCCTCCTTCACTTCTTCGTCTCCCAGGTAGGCCTGGCGCACATCGGCGTTGCCACGTATCTCGTCGGGCGTGCCGGTGGCGATGATGCGGCCGTAGACCAGCACGGAGATGCGGTCGGCCAGGCGGAACACGGCCTGCATGTCGTGCTCCACCAGCAGCATGGCGGCGCGGCCGCGCAGGGATTCGATCAGCTCGGTCAGGCGCAGTGTTTCATCAGGCCCCATGCCGGCCATGGGTTCGTCCAGCAGCAGCACACCAGGCCGCGCGGCCAGGGCCAGCGCGAACTCCAGCTTGCGCTGCTCGCCGTGCGGCAGCGTGCCTGCGGAGCGCTGCAGCAGGCTGGCGTCGATGGCGCATTCACGCGCCAGCTCGCGCGCCTGCTCGTAGAGCGCAGCCTCGGCCGCGCGCGGGCGCCAGAAGCGGAAACTGCTGCCGGCATGCGCCTGCACGGCCAGCACCAGGTTGTCCAGCACGCTGGACTGCTTGAAGATGTTGGTGATCTGGAACGACCGCGACAGCCCCGCCGCCACGCGCTGGTGGGCGTTGAGCGCGCTCACGTCGCGCCCGGCCAGTGCCAGGGTGCCGGCGTCGGCCGCCAGCGTGCCCGACAGCAGATGGATGAGCGTGGACTTGCCCGCGCCATTGGGGCCGATCAGCGCATGGATCTCGCCAGGCGCCAGCGACAGCGAGACATGGTCGGTGGCCAGCAGCGCGCCAAAGCGGCGCACCAGGCCCTTGGCCTCCAGGGCCGGGGTGGAGATGGAGATAGGTGTGGCCGCGCCGCTCATGCCTGCCTCCCGCGTGCGGACCACAGGCCCGTCAGGCCGCGTGGCGCGCCGAACACCACGCACAGCAGCAGCAGGCCCAGCGGCAGGTGCCAGTACTCGGTCCACATGCGAAGCACTTCCTCCAGCGTCAGCATGACGACGGCGCCGGCCACGCCGCCCCAGCGCAGGCCCACGCCACCGACCAGCACCATGATCAGCAGGTTGGCCGACTGGGTCCAGTGCATGAGGCTGGGCGAGATGAACAGGTTGTGGTTGGCCAGCAGCGCGCCCGCCAGCCCCGCCACCGCGCCGCTAAGAACGAAGGCCACGAGCTTCAGGCGATAGACCGGGTAGCCCAGCGACTCCATGCGCGACTCGTTCTCGCGCACGCCCTGCAGCGCCTTGCCGAAGCGCGAATCCACCAGCCGGCCGAACAAGGCCATGAGCACCGCGAACAGCGCCAGCACCACGTAGTAGAAAGAAACGTCGTGGCCCAGGTCCAGCCCGGGCAGCACGGAATGGCCGGGCAGGTTCAGCCCGTCCTCGCCGCCGTACTGGCGCAGCGAGATGAAGATATAGAACAGCATCTGCGCAAAGGCCAGCGTGATCATGATGAAGTACACGCCGCGCGTGCGCAGCGACACGGCGCCCGTGGCGGCGGCCAGCAGCCCGGCCAGCAGCGCGGCTGCCGGCCAGGCGACCAGGGCCGAGGTGACGCCATTCATCGCCAGGATGCCCACCGCATAGGCCCCCGCACCGAAGAAGGCCGCATGCCCCAGCGCCACCATGCCGCCATAGCCCAGGATGAGGTTCAGGCTGGTGGCGGCCAGCGCGTAGATCAGCACGCGGCGCACGAAGGAGATGTAGAAGTCCAGCCCCAGCGCCGGAGCCACCAGCGGGAACACCGCCAGCGCCAGCAGCGCGAGCACGGTCCAGAAGAACCGGGCCTGGAACCTGCCTTGTAATGTGCTGTGACCCATGCTCAGCCTCGCGCAGGGAAAAGGCCGGAAGGACGGTACACCAGCACCACCGCCATCAGCACGTAGATGGAAATCGCCGCCAGCGTGGGCCCCACGCTGGACGCCACGGCCGGGGAGAACACCTGGCGCAGCAGCATGGGCAGGAAGGCCCGACCCGCCGTATCCACCATGCCCACCAGCAAGGCGCCCACCAGGGCGCCGCGTATGGAGCCTATGCCGCCGATGACGATGCACACCAGCACCAGGATCAGGATGTCCTCGCCCATGCCCACCTGCACCGAGGTGATGGGTCCCAGCAGCGCGCCCGCCACCGCCGCCAGCATGGCGCCCAGCGTGAACACGCCCAGGAACAGCAGCGGCACGCGCACGCCCATCAGCGTGGCCATCTGGCGGTTGGAGGCGCCTGCCCGCACCAGCACGCCGGCGCGCGTGCGCGTCACGAACCAGTACAGGCCCAACGCGGCGGCCAGGCCGAAGACGATGATCATCAGCCGGTAGGCCGGGTACATGAGATCGGGCAGCAGTTGCACGGGCCCGGACAGCGCAGCCGGCATGTTGAGCATCACCGGAGCCGGGCCCCAGACCATCTTGACCAGGTCATTGGCGATGAGGATGACGGCATAGCTGCCGAGCACCTGGGCCAGGTGGTCGCGCACGGCAAGGCGCCGTATCAGCACCAGCTCCAGCACCACACCCGCCACGCCCGTGGCCACGGCCGCCACCAACACCGCCGCCGTGAACGAGCCCGTGCGCTGCAGGGTCTCTGCCGCCACATAGGCGCCCGCCATGTACAGCGATCCATGGGCCAGGTTCATGATGTCCATGATGCCGAACACCAGGGTCAGCCCGGCCGCGATCAGAAACAGCATCAGCCCGAACTGCAGGCCATTGAGCAATTGCTCCAAGAGCAGCGTCCACGTCATCCACACGCCCCCTGCCGCGGGCGCATCGGCCCGCGCGCGGTCAACAAATCATCCGGCTTTGAAAATCAAGATCAAGGCACGCCGCGCTCGACGGGGGCGCGGCGGCGGGGTCACATCTTGCAGTCGTTGACGTAGACGTCCTGGTACTTGTCGAACACCTTGCCCACCAGCTTGTTGGTGATGCGGCCGCTGCCATCCTTCTCGATCACGCGCTGGTAGTAGGCCTGGATGGGGTAGTGGTTCTTGCCGTACGTGAAGGGGCCGCGCACCGAGGCGTAGTCGGCCTTCTCCAGCGCCTTGACAATGGCCTGGCGGTCCGAGGCCTTGCCGCCGGCCTGCTTGACCGCCGCATCCATGGCCATGATCACGTCATACGCCTGGGCCGCGTAGACCGAGGGGTTGCGGCCCTTGTACTCCTTGCGGAAGGCCTCGACGAAGGCCTTGTTCTGCGGCACGTCCAGGTCATGCGCCCACTGCGCGGTATTGACCATGCCCAGCATGGGCTCGCCCACGGCTTGGATCACGTCCTCGTCGGCCGAGAAGCCCGGGCCGATCAGCTTGACGCTTTGCGACAGCCCCGTGGACACGAACTGCTTGACGAAGTTGATGCCCATGCCGCCCGGCAGGAAGATATAGACCGCATCGGGCTTGGCCGCGCGGATCTGGGCCAGTTCGGCCGCATAGTCGATCTGGCCCAGCTTGGTGTAGACCTCTTCGCCGGGCGCGGTCTTGTAGCCGCGCTTGAAGCCGACCAGCGCATCCTTGCCGGCCGGATAGTCGGGCGCCATGATGAACATCTTCTTGAAGCCACGGTCGGCGGCCAGCTTGCCGGCTGCCTCGTGGAAGGCATCGTTCTGGTAGGACGTGCCGAACCAGAACGCATTGCACTGCGCTCCCGCGAACTGGCTGGGGCCGGGATTGTTGGACAGGTAGGGCACCTTGGCGCCGAACAGCGCCGGGCCCACGGCCAGGGCCACGTTGGAGCCGATGGGGCCGGTGAAGAAATCCACCTTGTCGCGCTGTATGTAGCGCGTGACCAGCTGGCGCGCCTGGTCGGGGTTGCCGCCCATGTCGGTCTGCAGGAACTCGGCCGGCTGGCCGCCCAGCTTGCCGCCCAGCTGCTTGATGGCGAGGTTGAAGCCGTCACGCGCCTCGGCGCCCAGCGCGGCAAACGGCCCGGAAATATCGTTGGCGATACCGACCTTGATGGTGTCCGCCTGCGCGAGCGCGGGAACAAAGGCAGGGGCCAGGGCCGCTGCGGCCAGGAAGGGGGTGAGGAAACGCATGCTGCTGTGCTCCTTGCGCGGGCCGCGCGGATGGCGATCGGTGGTGAGGCAGTCTTCCGTCACGCTGGACGGGAAACTCTGTAAGGGCTGGAACGGTTGGCGCGGGTCTTAGTTTAGGTTTAAAGTATTTTGCAGAACAAGTCTGGGACTTGTACCAATACCTGCCATACAAACCATTTCGCGCCATCTCCGTTCCAATGCCCGCACTCTACCGTCACTACGACCGCGCCGGACTCGATGTCCAGTACAACGCCCGCGCGACGGTACCCGACATCACCCCCATCATCAAGGCCTATGCCGACGACAGCCGGGCCGCGCGCCAGAGCCTGCCCTGCGCGCTGAACGTGGCCTATGGCGAGCATGCCGACGAGCTGCTGGACATTTTCCCGGCAGCAACCGGGGCGGCAGGCGCCCCTGTTCTCTTCTTCATCCACGGCGGCTACTGGCGGCTGCTGTCCAAGGACGACTCCAGCAGCATGGCGCCCACCTTCACGCGCGCCGGCGCCGTGGTGGTGGCCCTGAACTATTCGCTGGCGCCCGCCGTCACGCTGGACCGCATCGTGGACCAGACACGCCGCGCCCTGGCCTGGGTGCATGCGCACATCGCCCGCTACGGCGGCGACCCGGGCCGCATCCATGTCTGCGGCAGCTCGGCCGGCGGCCACCTGGCGGGCATGCTGCTGGCCGGCGGCTGGCATGCGGACTACGGCGTGCCCGAGGCCGTGGTGCGCGGCGCCGCACCGCTGTCGGGCCTGTTCGACCTGCGCCCGCTGGTGCACACCCACATCAACGAATGGATGCGCCTGAGCGAGCAGGACGCCATTCGCAACAGCCCCGCCCTCCTGCCGCACGGCGCGGCCTGCCCGCTCATCGTCAGCTACGGCGAGAGCGAGACCGATGAATTCAAGCGCCAGAGCGACGACTACCTGGCCGCCTGGAACCTGCGCCGTGGCCCCGGTCCATCGTCAGGCCAGTACGTGGCCATGCCCGGCACCAACCATTTCGACATCGTGCTCACCCTGAACGACCCGGCCAGCCCGCTGACGCGCGCCATCCTCGCGCAGATGGGCTTGAGCGCCCCCACACCGCAGAACCAGCCATGACCCACGCTCCCGACCTGGAGTCGCGCGCCGCGCCCGACGACCACCATGCGCTGCGCCTGTGGCTGCGCATGCTCACCTGCTGCAACCTCATCGAAGGCGAGATCCGCAACCGCCTGCGCAGCGAATTCGACACCACCCTGCCCCGCTTCGACCTCATGGCGCAACTGCAGCGCGCGCCCGAGGGCATGAAGATGGGCGAGCTGTCGCGCCACATGATGGTGACCAACGGCAACATCACCGGCATCACCGACCAGCTGGAGAAAGAGGGCCTGGTGGTGCGCACCAAGGTGGAGTCCGACCGGCGCAGCTCCGTGCTGCACCTCACCCCGCTGGGCCGCAAGACCTTTGCGCGCATGGCCAAGGCGCATGAGTCCTGGGTCATGGGCATGTTCGGCGACATGCCGCAGGCCAGCCGCAACGACCTGTACCAGGCGCTGGGCGACCTCAAGCAGCAGGTGGTGGCCCACCGCTCGCCGACGGACTGAGCGCGCGCAGACCCACCCCCGTTCAGCCCTGCACGCAGTTGCGCCCTGCGGCCTTGGCGCGGTACAGCGCACGGTCGGCCGCTTCCACCAGCGCCACGGCGGCACCTTGGGTGGAGCCGTGGGTAGTGCCTTGTGTAGCGCTTTGTGTAGCGCCTTGAGTCGCGCCAGCCTCACCGCACTGCGCTGTCGCCACGCCGATGCTGGCCGTCACATGGCCGAAGCGGCTGCTGCGGTGCTCCAGGCCCAGGCCCTCGATGCGCGCACGCAGCCGCTCGGCCACCTGCAGCCCGCCGGCCTGGTCCGTATTGGGAAGCACCACGGCCAGCTCCTCCCCGCCGTAGCGCGCCGCCATGTCGCCGGGCCGCTGCACGGCCTGGGCCAGGGCGCGACACACTGTCTGCAGGCAGGCATCGCCCGCCACATGGCCGTAGGCGTCGTTGTAGCCCTTGAAATGGTCCAGATCGATCAGCAGCAGCGACAGCGGCGTGCCCTCGCGCACGGCGCGCCGTGCCTCGCGCTCCAGCACCTCGTCGAAGCGGCGCCGGTTGGCCAGGCCCGTGAGCTGGTCCTGGGCGGCCAGCACCTCCAGCCGGCGGTTGGCCTGCAGCAATTCCTCGCGCGCGCTGACCAGGGAGCATTCGGCACGCGAGCGCAGCCGCATCGCCGCCGTCAGCCGCCAGCCGATCAGCGCAATCGCCAGAAACAGCCCCAGCACCACGGCCAGCGTCAGCTGCGCCTGGCGCTGCCAGGAACTGAGCGCCTCGTCGCGGCCCAGGGCCACCGTGGTCACCAGCGGATAGCGCTCGCTGCGCAGGAAGGCATAGATTCTTTCCGTGCCATCCAGGCCCGAGCGGAACGACGCCGTGCCCGACATCGCCCCCGCATAGTGGCGCAGGAAATTGGGCGACTGCGAGAAGTCCCGCCCCAGGTCCTGCTCACGGAAGGGGTGGCGCACCAGCAGTTGCCCGCCCGGCGTGCTCAGTGAAATGGCGCCCTGCTCGCCGATGTCGATCTTGCCGAACAGCCGCAGGAAATTTTCCACACCCAGCGTCACCACGACCACGCCGGCAAACTGGCCCTCGCTGTCGGTATAGCGCCGGCTGATGGTGATCACCCATTCGCTTGTGGAGCGGCTGCGGATCGGCGGCCCGATGTAGATGCCTGACGACGGGTCGTCGCGGTGGTGCGTGAAGAAGTCGCGGTCCGCGCTTTGCGTTCCTGGGGGAAACGTCCCCTTGGACGACATCAGCCAGCGCCCCTGCGCGTCCACGACCAGCAGCTCGTTGAGCTGGTTCAGCAGCTGCTCCTGGCGGTTGACCAGATGCAGCACGCGCTCCAGGTGCGCGGCACCGGCGCCATCCAGCTCCAGCCTTTCGGCAATGCCCAGCAGCAGCATGGAGCTTTGGGTGATCACGCCTTCGGAATAGGTATTCAGCGTCTGCGCCAGATTGCGGTTGACGGTATCCACCTCGGCCAGCGTGCGCTGGCGCGCAGCCACCAACTGCCACACCGTGGCCGCCGATACCGACACGAACACCACGGCCAGCAGCCAGCCCACCAGGCGGGTATCGCGTTTGACGGGCCGACCGCTGCGGCTGCGGCAGGCCCTTGTCCACCAATCCCTCTTCGTCACATGCACCTGCGCCATCTCGGCAGTCTCGCCGCCGTCCGATCTTGGGGTTTTCTGCGTCCGGGTTCAACGCCAGTGCAGCTTCCTTCCGCAAGCGATTCCCGTCCTCGACCCAGGTCGAGCCGGAAAAACCCGCGAACCCGGTATTGTCCCCGGCTTCGGAAAAATCGGCCGGCAGGGTTGGGATTGGGGGGGCTGCCGGCAGTTTCAGGCTGAATGCGGATGGCAGGCCTGTGATCACAGGCCTTATCGTCAATGCATGGGTGATCAGCCGGGGCCGTCGCTCGCGGCAGCAAGAAGCGGCACCAAGACATCACCGATCGGGGTCGGAACCCCGCGCGCCCGGCCGCGGCGCGCGATAACGCCGTTGCGGATATCCCATTCGAGCGGACGGCCTGCTTCGCGATCCGCCAGTATGGACGTGCCCAGGTCGGCAGGGGATGCCTGGAACTTGTCGAGGATCGCCTGCGGGACCTCATCGCCCAGTTCAGCACCTTCGGCGCGTGCCACGGCCAGGCACTCCTGCAGGTAGTCCAGTGTGAGCTTGGAGATGTCGTGCCGGCCGTACATGCCCGAGCGGCGATGCGTGAGCGCCATGAGCCCGGCCGCCGCGTTCTGCAGCAGCTTTTGCCAGGCCAGAGATCTGAAATTCGAAACCAGGTCTACCAGGCACCGGGAGCCTTGCAGTGCCTGCGCAACCACGAGGGAGGCCGCTTCGTCAGGCAGGCTGATCCGAGCATCGCTGCGCAGGAGCACCGATCCATCGGATTGCGCCTGCGCAGGGAACCACACGACTGCAGGAACGACTCGCCCCTGAGGGCACAGCGCAGTGACACTCTCCAACTGCTCGACCCCGTTTTGCAAGACACACACGACGGTTTGCGGGCCGCTCAACGCCGCAAGCCATTGCGCAGTGGCAGCGGTCTGAGTCGCTTTGACCGCGAGAAAAACGAGGTCCACCGGGCGTGCAATCTGTGCTGGCTCCGTTCTCACCGGCCCGGGAACAACGATGCGAACACCGCTACCTTGCAGCACCAGGCTGTCACGCGGCGTACGGCCGCAAAGCATGGGCGTACGGCCGACTTCGTGCAACGCAGCAGCGACGGTGGTCCCGATCGCACCGGGCCCCAGGACAGCGATTCTTGTATGGACTTGTTGATTCACTGAAGCGGATTCCTCGAAACGGGCGCTCGGCGCCGGCCTCGACACCTGAAAAGGACAATTATGGAGTGCCACGGGCGCAGTGGAGGGCTGCTCTTGGCTGTGCCTGCATAGGTGCAATGCATCTTGATAGTTTCTCAGTATTCATCCCGGCAAAATACACGTCAGTGGACTCTTTCATTGGGCATGCAATATGAGTTGACGAACATTGCAGTATTCCGTAACGATTGACGAATATCCGGCTTTGATATTCCGTGCCTTTTGGCGAATTGCTCGACCGCCGCTGTGTCAAAACGCGTAGTCTGGATGAAGTCCAGGGCTTCGGCATCCGTATTCAAAAACCGTGCGACCGGAGGAATGCTCAAAAGCCATTTCAGCAATCGGAGCGAAATATGATGCTTTGGGGACTTTATTCCAAGAGGTTGTGCCACCTCTGCCAGGAGTTCTCGCAAGTTGGGACTTTGGTCGTCAAGCGCCAGAAGCTCCTGACCTGCCATGGAAGGATCAAAAGCGCAAGCCGAAACCAGCTCGACCAGATAATCCACAGTGACCAATGGCAACCAGTGCTCCGCGCTACCGGGCACTGCAGCCAGTTTTCCCTGCGCCAGATTGCGTATCAGATCCACCAGTGGCTGGCTGCAAGGTATATGTCCCGTGCGGCTATGACCACAGACCGTTGCGGGGTGCACGACGGTCATTTTCCCTCCCTTGGCAGCCATGAACTCCAGGGTCGCGAAATGCGCCTCCAGCTTGCTCCCCTCGTAAGCGCCGACACGCCGATAGACGGCAGGCCAATGAGTCCTTTCCGGATGGCCGGGATCAATTCCGATGCGCTGCAGATGTTCATTGTTCTTCAGCATATAGCCGCCGATCATCACCAGCCGGCTATCTTGCTGCGCTGCCAACAACGCCACGCGCTTTGCACCTTCCACATTCACTGCACGCGAATGCTCCATTGAAAGGCCCCACGCGAAGTGGGCGCCCAGGTGGAACACAACTTCGGCCTGCCGCAAAGCCTCTCGATCGGAAAGACTCAAGCCGAGGCTCTCCTGCTCCAGATCGCCAGCCACGGCAAAGACACGGTTTGCGACACCTCCCAGATTGTCGACCTGCTCCCGCAGTTGCGCCAGGCGCTCCGGGCGACGCATCAGCACCCGAATCGTGTGACCTTTTGCGCTCAGGCATGACACCAGATGCTGGCCGATGAAGCCGGTCCCTCCCGTAACAAAGCACTCCACGCTCATTTTTCTGCTCCTTGGCACGATGAAAAATCGAGTGTAGACTGTCGACCCAACTCTATAGTCAAGCGTTTTTTCATGAATATCGGCGAACTCGAGGTCCGCAGCGGCGCCAGCCGCCATACCCTGCGCTACTACGAGAAGATCGGCCTTATCGCACCATTGCGGCGAAACAACAATTACCGTGTTTACACACCGCAAACCCTGCAGGATCTTGGATTTATCCAGCGCGCACAAAGCATGGGATTTTCTCTTGCGGAAATAGGCGAAATTCTGGACGCTCAGAGAAACAAGTCAATCGATTGTGCCGAGGGTGCCAAGTTGATTGAAAAGAAAATGCTGGAAATCAGAAAGAAAATCACTGAGCTCAAAAGCATTTATCGGTATTTGGACGAGGAGCGTGCAAATCTCGAGGCCAGTGCTGCCCAGCAACTTGAGCTTCAGCGACTCAACAACGCCTTGAAGTGAGCTGTCGGCATCCAGACAACAGCGGCAATCGCTGCATGGCTGCTCCCGGCATCACCCGAGTACATCCGCGCAGCCTGGACAGAAAACGCATCTGCCGCGCCAAGGCATGGCGCAGCCATTCATCCACGGCTATGCTCAATACCTTTGCCGTTGCGCAGTCGGTGCCCGCCCTGCAACGGACCTTGACTGTTCAGGACCTCCCATGCACATCGAACCCGGCGTCGTCAGCCCCGAAAAAATCGCCCTCAGTTATGTCACCGCCGCAGCGGCCTTCGGCCTGACCGCCGCCCTGGCACGGCAAAGCCTGCGCGACAACGGCGGCTGGCTCGCGCTGCTGGCCCGCAGTGTCATCACCACCGCGCTGGTGTTCAGCTTCTTCGAGGTGTTTCCGCACGAGCCGGTCGGCGTGTCCGAGGTCCATCTGATCCTGGGCTCGACCTTGCTGCTGATGTTCGGCGCGGGAGCTGCGGCCATCGGCCTGGCGTTCGGCCTGCTGGTGCAGGGCCTGTTCTTTGCCCCCTTCGACCTGCCGCAGTACGGCATGAACGTCACCACCTTGCTGGTGCCGCTGTATGCGGTGAACCAACTGGCGCGCCGGCTGATTCCCGCCGGCACGGCCTATGTGGACATCAGCTACAGGCAGGCCCTGGCCCTGTCCACCACCTACCAGGGCGGCATTGTCCTGTGGGTCGCGTTCTGGGCCATCTACGGCCACGGTGCCAGCCTGGCAACCTTGACCGAGGTGGCAAGCTTCGGTGCTGCCTACATGTGCGTCGTGCTGGTGGAACCCCTGGTGGACCTGGCGGTGCTGTGGCTGGCCAAGCGCCTGGCGACCTTCACCCAAGGGCCGCTTTTCAATACCCGCCTGCACGCCGTTGCGGTCTGACAGGGCCGGCTCCCCCGGTCACGGTTGACGCCCCATAGGGCATCTTGCCCCGGTGCTCCCGCCTTGCCGCCCCCGGGCCACCATGGCAAAGCGGGGAGCGGCAGGTGCATGGACGGCCCCGCGCGCAGCCGTGGCCGCTTCCTCTTGGTCCAGCATGACCAGGTCCCTCTTCATCAGCCTGCCGGCAAGCGAGCTCGGCAAATCCACCGCCTTCCACAAGGCCCCGGGCTTCCAACAGAGCCCGCAGCCCAGCAGTGAGGACGGCTTCGCCATGGTCTGGAGCGGCGGGATGCCTGCGCAGTACAAGGACCCGGCGTTCGCCTCCGCGACGTGGCCTTGGGAACGCGGCCGACGCCGGAATCGCTGCAGCCGGGTGATCGGGCAAGCCTGAAAACCTGCTTCCTGCGACAATCCGCCCCGCTCGCTTTGCTCCACTGCATCGCGACGGCACGGACCGTCGCCGCATTGCTCCTTGTCTGGCGGCTCTCACAAGGAGCGCGCCTGCGCCGATACCTCCATCGCCCATGGCTCTCGACCCCTTCACCCTGCTCGTTCTCACCACGGCCATGGCGGCCGCTTCGGCGCTGTATCTGGCTGCGGAATGGAGCAGCGTGCGCGAACGCTCGCTGCTGCTGTGGAGCGCGGGGTTCGCCATCATCGTCGTGGGCTGCGTGCTGGCCCTGCTGCGTTCCAGCGGCCATGTGCTGCTGGGCATCTGGTTTCCCAACGGCCTGCTGATCGCCGCCCACTGGCTGTTCCTGGCCGGGGTCGCCGGATTCATGCGCGTGCGGCTGTCGCACTTCTGGTGGCTGCTGGCCGTCGTCTGGCTGGCCATGCTGTTTCTGCCAGACGGGCCCTGGTGGTCCAAGGCGATGCTGGGCATCCAGTCGCTGCTGATCGCCATCACCACCTTGCGCGCCGGCCTGCTGCTGCGCCCGCATGGCGGTGCGCTGGGCATGGGCGCGGCGCAGTTGAGTTTCGTGCTGCTGGCGCACGGCCTGTTCTACCTCGCCAAGGCCGGATCGACCGTGGCGCTGGACGCCTTCGTCAACCTGGGCAGTTTCCGCGGCACGGTGATCCTGATCTCGCTGGTGGAGGGCGTGATGGCGATCATGCTGCTGGCCATGTCCATGACCGGGACGGAGCGCCATCGCCGCGAGGAGCGCATCGCGCAGATTGCCGCCCGCGATCCGCTGACCTCCCTGGACAACCGCCGCGCGCTCTATCTGCGTGCACCGGCGCTGCTGGCACAAGCCTCGCCGGCCCGCCCCGGCGCCCTGCTGCTGATCGACATCGACCACTTCAAGCAGGTCAACGACCTGCACGGCCACGATGCCGGCGACCGCCTGCTGATGACGCTGAGCGACCTCATCCGCAGCGTGCTGCCTCGCGGCGCACTGGCCGCGCGGCTGGGCGGGGATGAGTTCGTGATCCTGCTGCACAACGTCTGCGGCACGGCCGCACAGGCGCTGGGCCAGGACTTGCGCGAGGCGTTCGTGCAGCAGGCGCGCGCGATGTTCGCGACGCCGCAGCCCGTGTCCCTGAGCATCGGTGCGGCCTTGTTCGACCAGCCCGGAACAGAGCTGTCCCACTGGCTCAAGCAGGCCGACGAGGCCCTCTATGCATCGAAGCGCAAGGGACGGGACCGGATGGAACTCGCCCCGCTTGCGCCAGGGCGGCCCCACGGATGATCTGCTTGCCGCAGGTGGGCCGCTTGCGTGCGCTTGCAGGTCACATCTGCCACTGATAGGGGTCCGGGCCGGTTCAGTCCGGGTCGTTTTGGCGCCTCAAGGCGTCAATGCAAAGTCCACCGCAGCCTCGGCATGCAAGGCCGTGGTGTCCAGCACGGGCACGGGGCAATGCGCCTGCTGCACCAGCAGGCTGATTTCCGTGCAGCCCAGCACCATGGCCTGGGCGCCCTGCCCGGCCAGCTGCGCCATGATGCGCTGATAGGTGCGCCGCGACTCTTCCCGTATCCGGCCTGCGCACAGTTCCTCGTAGATGATGCGGTGCACTTCGGCGCGGTCCGCCTCCTGCGGCACCATCACCTCCAGCCCCTGCTGCTGCAGGCGCTCGCGCATGAAGGGCTGCTCCATGGTGAAGCGGGTGCCCAGCAGCCCCAGCCTGCGGTAGCCTGCCGCCCGGGCCGCATCGGCCACCGGGTCGGCAATGTGCAGAAAAGGGATGCGCACCGCTGCCGCAATGCGGTCTGCCAGCTTGTGCATGGTGTTGGTGCACAGCAGCACCCCATCCGCCCCGCCATCCTGCAGCCGCCGCGCGGCATCTTCCAGCAAGGCGGCTGCGTCATCCCAGCGGCCTTCATGCTGGGCCAGCTCGATGGGGCCAAAATCCACGCTGTACATGAGCAGTTTTGCAGAGCGCAGCGGACCCAGCCGGTCGCGCACGCCCTGGTTGATGAGCCGGTAGTACTCGGCGCTGGACTCCCAGCTCATGCCCCCGATGAGACCGATGATGCGGTGAATTTCCGTGTGGTTTGCGTTCATGCCTTCAGTGTGGGCAGCGCCCGGTTTCCCGTCTATCAAGAAATTTCAGTTCAAGACACAAGGCGCCAGGGTGATGAAAGTTCAGGAACTACCGGGATTCGAGGTGCAGCTGCTGGGCCGCGCGGCCTACAGCAGCCATGACCCGACCCGCCTTCATTCGCTGGGCATTGCGCTGGAGCGCCAGCAAGGCGTGCATGCCATTGGCAGCGACCGCCGCGTGGACTTCGACACATGGCCCGGCACGGTGGCACGCACGCCACCGGGGGTGGATGTGTTTTCCGAATCGGCCACGGGCGGCGAGTACCTGGTGGTTCGCTGTACCCCTGCGCAATGGGAGCAATGGCTGGACGACGCAGTGCCTGACACCGAAGCCCGGCGCGTTGTGCACCCTGGCCAGCGCGCCGCCTTGCAGATTGCGCACCAGCTGCGGCAACTGCTGCTTTGCCCCGAGACGGACACCCTGGCAATAGAGCAGGCAGCCCTGCACTTCATGGCCCGGCAATGCGTCGTTGCGAGGGATGTGCCCCATGTGCCCATCCCGCGCATCGATGCATTGCGCCCGGTGTATCGGCCGGTTCTGGAGCGCATGGCGGCCGAGTTTGCACAGCCGTTGAGCATTGCCCAGCTGGCCCGGATGACCCGTCGCACCCCGCTGCGTTTTCTGCGTGAGTTTTCCCAGCTGCTTGGCATGACTCCGCATGCCTATCTTGTGGAGACCCGCATACAGGCGGCCCGCTCCATGATGCGGGCGGATGCCGATTCGCTGGCCTGTATCGCCCACGATTGCGGCTTCAGCCATCAATCGCACATGGGAGCCGCGTTTCGCAAACATCTGGGGCTGACGCCCAGCCAGTACCTGGCCCGCATTCGCCATACGGCCAGGCAGTGACCGATGGAGCACCTGGACCCGTCACGCCCGGGGCATGCGGCATGACCGGTGTTCCAGGCGGTGCAATGAACTTGCAAGTTCCCGCGTTGGCTTTTCATTCCCATTGTCAATCCGAACAGACGGACTCGACCTGCGCACTTCAACCGCGCATACTTAGGGCCATTGCTCTCCCCCTGTTCTGATTTGCGATGGCGCGGCAGCCCAACCTTGCCGTGTTCCTGCCAATGGAGCGGACTACCGATAATTCATTTCCGTTATCAACGGCATATCGTGCCGCTCGGCCATGTCGGGCAGAACTGAGGACCGCCAATCCGCCAGCAGCGTGCCCATTCAATGTGCGTACACATCTGATAGAGCAGATCAATGAAATGACCCCTCGAAAATCCACATTCGCACCTTTGAGCAGAATTTTTGCTTTCGCCATTGAACTGGATGGAGTGGACCGTGTGCTGTCCGTGGTCCGGCGGCATCTGGGCATGGATGTGGCCTTTGTGGCCCGATTCCGCGAAGCGGATCGGGTGCTGGAGCATGTGGACGAGAGCACTGGCGGAGTGATTTTCCGGCAGCAGAAGATTCCATTGAACGAGGGCTATTGCCAGAAGGTGGTCAATGGCGAATTGCCGCAGTTGATTCCAGACACGTCCCGTTTACCCGCTGCACAGGGAATACCGGAGACGCACACCATTCCCATCGGCTCGCACCTGAGCGTACCGATCCGCCTGGATGACAACCGTCTGTACGGCACCTTGTGCTGCTTCAGCCACCAGCCCAATCCCGCGCTGGGTGAGCACGATATGTCGCTGTTGCGGGCATTCTCCGATTTATTGGGACTGCATTTCAGTGCAACTTCTGCGGTCCAGCATGCAAGGGACAAAGCGGCCAACGAAATCCGCCTTGCCATGCAGGGCAATGCGCTGCGCCCTGTATTTCAGCCCGTATACACCATCGCGACAGGCAAGCTGCACGGTTTTGAGTGCTTGTCGCGCTTTGACCTGGAGCCATTTCGCCCGCCAGACCAATGGTTCAAGGCAGCGCACGAAGTCGGCCTGGGGCTGGAGCTGGAGCGCCATGCAATCGACACGGCGCTTGGCGCGCTCGGTCGCCTGCCAACCGATTGGCTGCTCGCAGTCAACTGCTCGCCGCAGCTGATCCAGTCGGGGCAGCTGCCCCGGCTTCTGGGTTCGGACCAGGATCTGTCGCGCGTGACGCTGGAAATCACGGAGCATGCCGCCGTGGATGACTACAGGGCTTTGGCCGATGCACTGGCTCCGCTGCGGCGCCGGGGCGCGACCTTGGCGGTCGACGATGCCGGTGCCGGCTACTCCAGCATGCGGCACATCCTGCATCTTCAACCGGACATGATCAAGCTGGACATGAGCATCACGCACGACGTCGATACCGACCGCAGCCGCCGTGCGCTCGCCAAGGGGCTCACGAGTTTCGCGCACGAAATAGGAAGCGTGGTGGTCGCCGAAGGTGTGGAGACTGCCGAGGAATTCAATGCGCTGGCAAGCCTTGGCGTGGATCTGGCCCAGGGCTACTTCTTTGCCAAGCCGATGGGGTCAGCACAGGCGCTGGCCATGGGGCTTGCCAGGGCCTAGGGCCCAGGCGTTCAAGCTTTCGAGCCTGCGTGAATGCGTGCCTGCCTGCATGCGTGAATGTGCTGTGGCGACGCAGCGTTCTCCCGCCACATTGACCGGGATCAAGCGCACACCAGCCATGGTGCCCGAGCAAGGCGCCCGTTGCGCGAAGCCGTAGTGCACCCGGCGCATAATCGCCTGCATTCTTTCCCCAGCCCATCCGCCATTGCAGGTCTGCATGCGGCAGGCGCGTCCAGCGGCCATCGCGGCGCCCCAGCATTTCCCCAGACTTCCAGCAACAGCCTCCCGGCAGGCGGTCATGGGCATGCCTACGGTGAACCCAGATGGAAGTTTTGAAGCAACTCGAACCCCTCATGCGCGACATCATCGCGCCCCAGGCCGCGCAGATCGACGAGCAGGCACGCTACCCGCGCGCCGCGCTGGATGCACTGGCGGCAGCCGGCCTGCTGGGCCTGATCAGCGCCAGCGAGGTGGGCGGCCTGGGCAAGGGCCTGGCCGAAGCGGTGCAGGTCGTCGAGCGCATTGCCCAGGACTGCCCCTGCACGGCCATGGTGCTGACCATGCACTACTGCGGCGTGGCGCTGATCGAACCCTTTGCCGACGACCCTGTGCGCCGCGAGATCGCGGCCGGCCGCCACCTCACCACGCTGGCCGTGTCCGAAGCCGGCTCGCGCAGCCATATCTGGGCGCCGACGGGCACGGCGACCGCCGCTGAAGATGTCATCCACCTGAACGCGCTCAAGAGCATGATCACGTCGGCCGGCGAGGCCGATTCCTATGTCTGGATCTCGCGCGCCACGCAGGGCGAGGGCAATACGCTGTGGCTGGTGGACAGCCGGCTGCCGGGCCTGTCCATTCCCGGACGCTTCAACGGCATGGGGCTGCGCGGCAATGCGTCCTCGCCCATCGAGGCACGCAACGTGGGCGTTCCACGCGCCCGCATGCTGGGCGCCGACGGCGAGGGCGAGGCCGTGAAAGGCCGCTATCTGATGCCCTTCTTTCCCACGCTGATCGCCACCACGTCCATCGGCCTGATGCAGGGCGCGCTGCGCCGCGCCGTGGCCCATGTGGCGGGCACGCGCTTTGCGGAAAGCGGCAGCTCGCTGGCCGACCTGCCCACCATCCGCGCCTACCTGGCCCGTGCCCAGCTGCGCCTGGAGCAGGCCCGCCTGCTGCGCGACGATACCGTGGCCGCCGTGCAGGCGGCCCGGGCCGATGCGCGCACCCGCCTGCTGCAGAGCAAGGCCGCAGCCGCCGAGGCCGCACTGGAAGTGACCGACATTGCCATGCGCGTGTGCGGCGGCGCCGCCTTCCGCAAGGAGCTGGGCATAGAGCGCCTGTTCCGCGATGCGCGCGCCGCCTCGGTCATGGCGCCCACCACCGATGTGATCTACGACATGCTGGGCAAAGGCATGTGCGACGCCGCCGCCTGAGCCTGAACGGCAGAACCCGTCGATCGCTTCACCCCTCCTCCCCCATCCAGCAAAGGACTTCCGCATGACGACAACCGCCCCCGTGATCAAGCTCGGCGCCGTGGCCTACGCCCCCAAGGTGATCACCATCTGGGAAGGCTTCAAGGCGTATTTCATCGAGCGCGGCTACTACTTCGACTACGTGCTCTATTCCAACTACGAGTCGCTGACCGAGGCGTTGATGGCAGGCGATGTGCACCTGGCCTGGAACTCGCCGCTGGCCTTTGTGCGCGCCGACCGCATGGCCCGCGCGCGCGGCCTGCGCGTGGAGTCCATCGCCATGCGCGATACCGACCTGGACCTGCATTCGCTGCTGGTCGTTCCCGCAGACAGCCCCATCCAGAGCGTGCAGGACCTGCGCGGCAAGACCGTGGGCTTCGGTGCCGTGGATTCGCCCCAGGCCACGCTGATCCCGCTGGACCATCTGCGCCAGCAAGGGCTGGTGGCCGGGCGCGACTACACGGCACGCCGCTTTGACGTGCTGGGCGGCAAGCACGGCGACCACATCGGCGGCGAGCGCCTGGCCGCCGCCGCCATGGTGGCCGGCGAGATACAGGCCTCATGGATGGTGGGCAAGAACTACCTGGCCTTTGCGCGCGAAGGCACGCTGCCGGCCGGCGGCACGCGCGTGCTGGCCACCTCGGGCGCCTTCGACCACTGCAACATGACGGCCGGCCCGCACATCGATGCCGGGCGTGCCGCCGCCTTCCGCGACATCCTGCTGGCCATGTCCTGGGACGACGCGGCAGTGCGCCCGCTGCTGGAGCTGGAAGGCCTGAAGGTCTGGCACCCGGGCCGCGGCACGGGCTACGGCCTGCTGGAGCGCGCGGTGACGGACGAGGCCTTCTACGACGCCGAAGGCCGCATCACCGTGCAGGACTACCGTTACTGATACGCGCCATGGCCATGCCTGATTCCGACAGCGGCGCCCTGCCCGCCTCCACCCAGCCCGCCTCCACCCTGCCTGTCATCGACCTTCAGGGCCTGGGCTTCGATGCCGGCGCCCATCTGCTGGTCAAGCACGCGCTGGCCGCCCTGCCCGTGGGCGGGCAACTGCGCGTGACCGGCAGCGCGCCGGGCTGGCAGGCCCAGCTGTCGGGCTGGTGCAGCGACCAGGGCCATGGCCTGCGCTGGGAGGATGGCGTGGATGCAGCACAGGCCATGGCCATCGTGGCGCGCGGCGGCGCCCAGGCCGGGCGCTGGCGCGGCGCGGCGCAGACGG
>NZ_JAQOTI010000031.1:0-22169 GCF_028401915.1 Delftia sp. DT-2 | reverse complement strand
GCAGGCCATGAAAGATTGGTACCAGACCCACCCGCACCTGTTTCACAAGCGACCATATGATCGTACGGGATGCGACACGTACCGTCACTTATTGCACTGAAAACGAGGAGACCCCGATCACGTCGTGTTCGACACGGCACCCACCGGCCACACCCTGCGGCTGTTGAGCCTGCCGCAAGCCTGGAGCGGCTTCCTAGCAGGCAACGACCGCGGCGCCTCTTGCCTCGGCCCGCATTCGGGCCTGAAGATGCAGGAGGAGCGTTTCAAGGCGGCGCTGGCGGCATTGACCGATCCCGCCCAGACGACGGTGATCCTGGTCACGCGTGCGGACAAGGGCGCCATGGCCGAGGCAGCGCGCAGTTGCGAAGAGTTGAATGCGCTCGGCCTGCACAACCAGCGCCTGGCCATCAACGGTGTGTTCCACGCCGGCGACCGCAGCGATGCCGTGGCGGTTGCCATCGAGGCGTTGGGTCAGCAGGCATTGAAAGACATGCCGACTTCTTTGCAGGCGCTTCCCCAGGACATGATTCCGTTGCGAGCCATCGACACGGTCGGCTTGCCGGCCTTGCGTGCCTTGCTTTCAACCGAGCAAGCGGCGGTCGCCGTGGCCCCCCCGATCGCCGCCGAGCCGATCGCTGCCGGCCATGACCTGGCGACCTTGGCCGATGAACTCGCCGCCGTCGGCCATGGGCTGATCATGGTGATGGGCAAAGGGGGCGTCGGCAAAACCACCATTGCTGCGGCGCTGGCCCTGGGGCTGGTGCAGCGCGGCAAGACCGTGCACCTGAGCACCACCGATCCGGCAGCGCATCTGGCGGGCACGCTGGCGGGTGACTTGCCGGGTCTGCGCCAGGACCGCATCGACCCCAAGGTCGAGACGCAGCGCTACGTCGACAAGATCATGGCAGCCAAGTCGCCGAGTCTGGACGACCAGGAGCGAGCGCTGCTTCTGGAAGACCTGCGCTCGCCCTGCACCGAGGAGGTGGCCGTGTTCCACGCCTTCTCGCGCATCGTCAGCGAAGCACGCAGTGCCTTCGTGGTGCTGGACACGGCCCCCACGGGGCACTCGCTGCTGTTGATGGACGCCACTGGCGCCTACCACCGCCAGATGATGCAAGAGTTCGAAGGCAAGAACGCCGGGCACGTCGTGACGCCCCTGATGCGGCTTCAAGACGGTGCGTACACCAAGATCATTCTGGTGACGCTGCCCGAAGTGACGCCGGTGTCGCAGGCTGCAGCACTGCAGGACGATTTGCGCCGCGCCGGCATCGAGCCCTATGCCTGGGTGCTCAACAGGAGCGTGCTGGCCGCCGGCACCCACGACCCCTTGCTGGCAGCACGACTGGTTGGCGAACGCAGGCAGATGGCGCGCATGGCAGCAGGGCTGGCCCGGCGCAGCTTCGTCGTGCCATGGCTGACCCGCCCGCCCATTGGCATCCCTGAGCTGGGCAGGATGGTGGCGTCGCCGACAGCGGAGGCGACGCGGTCGAGGTGAACGTCCGCCTCAGGTGCTCAGCGCTTCCTTGGCCAGTCCCCAGGCCTGACTGAGTTTTGCTGTGCGCTCAACGTAGGCGCTGCGTACCCGCTCCAGCCTGGCCTCGATCCGCGAACGTGCATCGCCCCGAGCCTTCCCGACCTGCACTTCGATGGCGCGGACCCGGGCATCCGTCTCCTGCTTGAACACGGACAGTTTGTGCGTTGCGCTCTGCTTCGTCTTGGCCAAATCAGCGTGCGCGGCCGCAAGGCTGGTGACCAGGTGCTGCTGCGCTGTCCTGCTTGCATGCTTGCCTTCTGCCTCGAGCTGCGCGATCTCGGTCTTGACCGCAACGATGTCTGCGTCGAACTGTGCCTGCAAGGCGTCGATGCGGGCACGCCGGATGACGACACCGCCCAGCGCGCGCATGGCGGCATCGATCGGGGTGGCCCACTCCTCCTCGACCTCTGCAACCACGGCGGTCTTGCCAGGCTGAAGGAAGTTCGAAGCCTCTTCGACGAAGTCCAGTGCCACGCCCGCCACCCAGTAGTCGCGCACGGTGCCCAGCAACGAACCGGTCGCTGCGCCGACCACGACGCCCAGCGGCCCGCCGAGCAGGCCGATCAGTCCGCCAACGGCCAGGCCCGTGCCTGCGCCGAGCGCGAAGGAATCCGGCGTCTTCTTGACTTTCACGGTGCCGTCCAGGTCCTTGGCGATGACGCCAAGGGCGTACAAGGTGATATCTCCCTCATCGTCGAGATGACGCAAGGCACGCGTCGCTGCCTCGGCGCTCGCTTCATTGTCGAAAACGACCACGATCATTCGGTTCATGTCTTGTTCCGGTGGATTGAAAAGATCAGCCGGTGGCGTCGCCGACCGATTTCTTCAGCCGCGCCATGGCGGCACTCACGTCGCCCTCGAACGTGCGCCAGTGCGCCACGCCTGCGCGGTTCAGTTTGGACAGCTTGTCTTCGGCGCTTCGCAGATCGACCCGCAGGTTTTCGTTCTGGCGGTCGAGCTTGGCCTTCACGTCGCCCGCTGCGTTCGACGCCTTCTTGTCGAGAACGGCCATCTCCTGCTTCGCCGAAGCGATGCCGCGATCGGCCTCTGCCACGAACCGGTCGCGTCGGGTGGTATCACTCGCGTAGTTGAAGGGCGCCAACGCCTTCAGTGCCTCCTTGGTGGCGCCCGGCATCACGATCTTGCCGGCCTCGTCGCGAATCTGCGCGATCGGCACGGCCACGTCGTGCTGTCCCAGGCCCACGAACCCACCCGCACCGATGATGACGTACGACACGTTGCGCTCGGGGTCGATGATCAGGTCTTGCACCTTTCCGATCTTGGTGCCTGCATCGTTGTAGACCGTCTTGCCGAGAATCCCCTTCTTCACGCTCCATCCAAGTGCGAGGTGATCGGTCTCGGTGATGGTGACACCGATGGTGGTCGTGGAACCTGCGACCTGGGCGGTAGCGGCGGTCAGTGTCGTGAGCATGCCGGCAATGCCGAGCGCTGCGAACAGGAGAGTTTTCTTCATGGACTTCTTTCGTTGGTTGAGATGCTTCAACGCGGTTTTACAAAGCCATGAAGCGTGGGTCTGTGCGCTGGCGCACTGCAACGTCCAAGGCGCCAGCTTCGGTTGCTGGCCGTTGACGCTGAGCATGCCGGCCCTGTATTTGGGCTATGCGCCCAACCAGAATCGCTCGCTGCGATCGAGAAAGTCATGCAGGTGCACGAGCACCGAATCCTCGTCGAGCAGCACGACGCCGTACTGTGGCGGCTCGAAGCTGCCCGGGATGTCTTCCGATTCCCGAAGGTGCAGCGCCACCTGGTGGTTGGTTCCGCGCAATGTCGAGAACGGGATGCCGCGCCAGCTGCCCGAGATGGGGCGATGAATGTGGCCGAAGAACAAGTGCTTGACGCGGTGCTCGTGGCCCTTCAACGCCGTCAGCAACCATTCGTTGTCGACCAGGCCGATCCGGTCCATGACCGGGATGCCGAGGTGGAAGGCCGGATGATGCATGAACAGCAGCACCGGCGAATCGCCCTCCGCCAGACGCTGAGAAAGCCAGTTCGCCCGCTGCTCGCAGAAGACGCCGGAATGCGTTCCCGGTTCGTTGGTGTCGAGAAACAGCGCTCTGAACTTGCCGACGGCTTTTTCGTACTGGACGAACCCGTTGTTGTCCACGCCCACCTCTGGGAAGCGTTCCCGGAAATTGGGCCGGCTGTCGTGGTTGCCGAGAATCAGATGAACGGGCATCGGCAGCCGCGCACATTGCTCCGACAGTTGGCGGTAGGCGTCCGCGTGCCCGACATGTGCGAGGTCGCCCGTGATCACGCAGAACGATGCGTCCGCGTGCTCGGCGATCACGCTGTCGATGCAGCGCTCGAACCGTTTGCCGGGGTCATGCCCGTAGAGGGCACGACCCTGCTCGACAAGATGGATGTCCGTGATGTGGATGAACTTGAGCATGGTCGTGCCTGGCGATCAGCGCGGCAGCAGTGCCTGGACCGCCTTGCTCATGTCGGTGAGGGCGACGGCGGGCTGCACCTCTTGCGAGACCACGGTCTGCAGATGATCCTTGATCACATCGGTGATCTTCAAGCCGTTGTCACCCGGAAACGCATACCAGCCCGTGAGAACCGGCATCTGCGCGATGGCGGTCAAGTGATTGGGGTTCGCCTGGTAGAAGGGCGCAAGGAGCTTCGGGTCGTTCGCCGGCAGCGTGTTGGCCGGGAAGTAGCCGGTCGCCTTCACCATGGTCGTCGCACCCAGCGGGCCGGTGGCGAACTTGATGTATTCCCAGGCAGCGGCCTGCTTGGCAGAATCCTTGGAAAACATCATCGCTGCATTGCCGCCGGCCGGCAGGCGGCCGTCCTTGGCCACGGGCATGCGGGCGGTGCGAATCTCGAACTTGCCGCCGACCTGCTTCGTGATGCTGCCCAGGCGCGCCGTGGTCGTCGCCAGTACCGCGAGCTTGCCGCTCACGAAGTCCTGCCAGGCGGCCGAATAGGCGATGTTGCGCATCTCGCCTTGCTTGACGAGCTGCTCGAGGGTTTGAATGGCAGCCTTGCCTGCGGGGCCGTCGAATGCCACCTTCTTCTCGTCGGCGGTCAACATGGTGCCGCCGTTGCTGAAGACCAGCGCCTGCCACATCCAGTTGCCGGTGATGTCCCACTCGACGTGCAGGCTGTCCGTGCCGGGGGTTGCCGATTTCGACTTCTTGGCCGCATTCATGATGGCTTCCCAGGTCGTCGGGAAGCGATCGGGCTCCACGCCCGCCTTGCGCATCAGGTCGGCGTTGTAGTAGATGACGGGTGTGGACAGCGCAAAGCCGATGCCAACCTGCTGACCCTTGACCTGCCCCAGTGACAGCAGCGCCTGGTCGTAGCCCATCCCGGCCCAGCCTTTCTCTGCCTTGATGAAGGGTGTGAGGTCGACGGCGAGCCCGCGGTCGGCAAACACGCGCTGACGATTGAGGCCCTGATAGGACACGTCGGGCAGCTGGCCCGTCACGGCCTGGCGCAAGACCTGTTGCGCGGAGACCTCGTAGTCGGAGTTGGGCGCGCGGAACGTGACCTTGTACTGGGGGAACTTCGCCATGAAGTCTCTCGCGATCGATTCATGGACCTCCTTGAAAAGATCGGCGTAGGCGTAGTCGACGACGATCTCGGTCGGTTGCTGAGCCTGTGCCAGGCCTGCGGCCATCAACATGGTCAGGGCGGCGGTTTTTTTGAACAGTTGTTTCATTGCTTGATTCCTTGCGGTTTAACCCTTGACGCCGGTGAGCGTCACACCTTCGATGAAGCGCTTTTGCGCGACGACGAACAACAGCACCAGCGGCGCCGTGATCAGCACCGTGCCGGCCATCAAAGGACCGAACGCGCTGCCTGCTTCCTCATTGCGGAAGAACATGGTTCCCAATGGCGGTGTCGCCAGATCGGGTGAATTGATGACCAGGAGGGGCCAGAAATAGTCGTTCCAGTGCCAGACCACCGAGAAGATCGAGAACGCCAGCAAGGCGGGCATGGCGGTGGGCAGCATCACGCGCCAGACGATCTCCAGCTCACCCATGCCGTCCAGCCGCGCGGCATGGATCAGGTCGTCGGGCACGGTGCGAAAGAACTGCCGCATCAGGAAGATGCCGAACGCCGACACGCTGAAAGGCAGGATCAGCGCGCCCATCGTGTCGAGCAGACCTGCGTGGTACAGCATCACGTAGAGTGGGATGGCCGTGGCCTGGTACGGCACCATGAGCGCAAGCATCACCAGGCGCCATGCCCACGGCTTGCCGCGGAACGACAGCTTGGCGAAGGCGTAGGCGGCAGGCAGCGCCACCAGGATCTGAAGCACCAGGATCCCCGCGCAGACGAGAACGCCGTTCCACAGGTAGCGCAGCAAGGGGACCTTGGTCAGCGCCAGGGTGTAGTTCTCGACCGCGGCAAAGCGCGTCGGAAAGAGATGGATCTCGCTGCCGAAGATTTCGTCGGCGGGCTTGAGCGAGGTCAGCACCATCCAGATGAAGGGCATCAGGAAGACGAGCGCCACGGCCATCAGGACCCCGTGGCGAAGGATCCGAAAGGAAGGAGAAGGACGTTTCATGCGTAGTGCGTCCGGCGCTCCAGCGCGGCGTGCTGGATCTGGGTCAAGAGGAAGATGCCTGCAATGAAGACGACCGTCATGGCGCTGGCGTAGCCCATGCGGAAGAAGCTGAAACCTTCGGTGTAGATCGTGTGGAGCAGCACCTCGGTGGCCTTGTTCGGCCCGCCCTTCGTGAGCACATGCACGGTGTCGAAGACCTGCAGGGCGCGGATGGCGCACACGGTGATGACGAACAGGGTGGTGGGGCCCAGCAACGGCCAGGTGACGAAGCGGAAGCGATCGAAGGGGCGTTCGATGCCGTCGAGTTCTGCCGCATCGCGCACGTCGCGAGGAATGCCCTGCAAGCCGGCCAGGAAGAACACCAATGCCAGCCCCGACATCTGCCAGATGCCGATCGCGGCGAGCGAGTACAGCGCGAGCCGCCGGTCGTTGAGCCAGTTCTGGGGCGAGAGGCCGACCTGCATCAGCAGGTGATTCACGAGCCCGGCGCTCGGATGCAGCAGGAACTCCCACACGACCGCCATGGCGATCAGCGTCGACGCGGCCGGCATGAAGAAGGCGGTTCGGTAGAAGCCGCGTCCCGACCGATCGGACTCGATCAACAGCGCGAGGCTCAGGCCCAGCACGATCGAGCCCCCGGTGACGAGAACAAGGTAGACGAGGGTGTTGGCGACGGACTTGCGGAACACCGCGTCCGACCAGAGTTCGGCGTAGTTCTGCAGGCCGACCCAGTTCAGCGTGGTCGCGCCGAACTGCCAATCGGTCAGCGACATCAGAACGACGGCCAGCACGGGGATGAACAGCAGAACCGTCGCAAGAAGTCCCGCGGGTGCGAGAAGCGACGCTGTGGAGAGGGGATGGATGCGCATCGTCGGCTTTCAGGCAACCCGGGCCAGGACGTCGCATCGATCGATCGACAGGCGCTGACCGCCTGCGTCGAAGACATGCAGCGCTTCCCACGGGACCGTGACCTCGAACTCGGCCCCTGCGCGCGCAGCCGTGCCGGCCGGGAGGCACACGATGCAGGCCTCGCCCTGGCTCGGCAGGGTCAGCGTGGCCATCAATTCGGTGCCCGCATATTCCACATGGCCGACCACGCCGCGCACGGTGAGGCCAGGCGCCCTCGCCAAGGTGACCGCCTGGGGCCGGAAGGCGACATGGCAGGGTCCGCTGTTCCCCGGGGTAGCCGCGATGCGTTGCGCCAGGCAATGGATCTCGCCGTTGGCGAGGATCTCGCCCGGCACGACGTTGATCCGCGGCGCGCCGACGAATCGCGCGACTTCGAGGCTTCGGGGTCGCATGTACAGATCTTCGGGTGGCGCGACCTGAAGGATGCGGCCTTCGCGCATGACCGCGACACGGTCCGACATGGACATCGCTTCATGTTGATCGTGGGTGACGTAGATGAACGTCACGCCCAACTGGTCGTGAAGCTGGCGGATTTCGGCGCGCAGCGCATGCCGAAGGTTGGCGTCCAGGTTCGAGAGGGGCTCGTCGAACAGGAAAACGGAAGGGTGGCGAACCATCGCACGCGCCAGGGCAACGCGTTGGCGCTGGCCGCCTGAGAGATGCGCCGGCTTGCGATCGAGCAATCCGTCGATGGCGAGTCGTCGTGCGACCTCCTGCGCGCTGGCATGGATGTCGGCGAGCCGTCGCCGCACCCCGGGGGACACCAGGCGTGCCCCCGGCAGGCGACCCCAGAATCCGAGGCCACGCATCACCAGTGGCATCGAGATGTTCTCGCGGACTGTCATGTGGGGGTACAGCGCATAGGACTGGAACACCATCGCGCAGTCCCGCGCGCTGGGCGACAGGGCGAGCAGGTCGCGGTCTCCCATGCGGATCGTGCCCGTGTCGGGCGTGTCCAGGCCGGCGATCAGCTTCAGCAAGGTGGACTTGCCGCAACCGGATGCGCCGAGCAGGGTGAGGAATTCGCCGTCGCGCACGGTCAGGTCGAGTTCCTGAAGAACGGCAGCGCTGCCGAAGCGCTTGGTCAGGCCCGAGATCTGGATGTCAGACATGGTGAGTCGTCTCCGCCGTTGACTGAGTCGATGTCCGGGCGGCCATCCAGCTGTGGAATTCCGCGTAGTCCGAAAACGCGACGACGTACGGGCGCAAGTCGTCGGGGTTGGCCGCGTAGCCGCCCAGGTGAGCCGCCAGCCGTACGCCGGCGGCCTGGGCACATGCCGCGTCGATGCCGGAGTCCCCGACGAAGAGAACCGTCTGCGGCGTCGCGCCCAGTTGGGTGAGTGCGAGGTGCAACGGCGCGGCGTCCGGCTTGGGATGCTCGGCATCGCCCAGGCCGACGATCACATCGAAGAAGCCGGTGAGTGCTGCCTTGTCCAGCAGCGTGCGTGTCGAGTCCTGATCGCGGTTCGTGCAGATCCCCAGGGCGATGCCCTGCGAACGAAGCATCGACAGAAGCTCGAGAGCACCGTCGTATGCCACCGCTTTGTGCAGCCAGTGCGATGCATAGCGTTGCTGGAAGGCCTTCTCGAGGCGCGAGGCCAGCGCGAGTGGCACAGACGCTGTCTGAAGCCGGAGCGCGCTCTGGAAGAGGGCGGTGATGCCCTGGCTCAAGGCCGGACGAAGATGCTGCGGCTCGATGGCCTGCAATCCGGCCAGCACAAGTACCTCATTGGCCGCCGCTGCGAGGGAGGGAAGGGTGTCGAAAAGGGTTCCATCGACATCAAAGACGACTGTTCGTATTTGATCGTTAGTGTTCATGAACTGGATGTTACGAACATGATGAGTCAAACTCGTGACAAATACGGGCGGTACAGTTTCCGCACCGATCACGCGCACACCTCGCGCGTCAACCGTCCTGAGATGCAAGAAAACAGATGCTCAAAGCAGCTCGCCAGAAAGAAATCGTCGCCCTGTTGCAAGGAGGGGGCGTCGTCGAAGTCAGCGTGCTGGCTGAGCGTTTTCAGACCTCGCCCATCACCGTGCGGCGCGACCTCATCGAATTGCAGGAGCGGGGTGTGCTGGCCCGCACGCGAGGAGGGGCGATTCCCGGCAACGAGGTGTATGCGGAGGGTTGGGCGCGTTACGAGAGCGTGAGCTACGCGGAGCGGGAGAGGGAAAACTACCGCGAGAAACGAGCCATCGCAGAACTCGCAGCCCAATCCGTGTCGGACGGTGATTGCATCCTGGTCAACGGTGGGACCACCTGCCGACACCTCGCGGAAGCGCTGCGAGGTCACCACCATCTTCACGTCGTGACCAACGGACTCACCGTCGCGATGGAGTTGGCCAAGAGCAGAAACGCCACGGTGCATCTATTGCCCGGTACCGTGGATTTTCAGAAGATGACGAGTGTCGGTCGCCTCGAGACAGGTGCTTTCGAGAACATCACCGTGAGAGCGGCCTTCCTCGGCGTCCACGGCATCTCCGCGAGCGGGGGCATCGGCATGTTGACACCGGAGGAGGCCGTGATGAACCGAGCCTTCGTGGACGCCGCCCAGTCCGTCAATGTCCTCGTCGACTCCTCCAAATTCAAGGCGCAGGCCATTTTCAGGATCACGCATCTCGACAAGGTCGCGCGCGTGTTCACCGACGATGGCATCACCGATGAGGTGCGACATTCACTGGAGAAGGCCGGTGTGGAGGTGTTGGTGGCTCACGCCGAGGAGAATGGTCACTAGGACGCAAACCGTCATCCCCTGACCGGCCAACGGTTTCCGTTCGCCAGCGTACAGACATGTGCACGATCCGGCCCGAGGATGAACGCCAACGCCCATCTCCGACCCGCCATGAACGCATTGCTGTCACCGCCTCCAACCCCTGCCACGGGAGGCTCCGCGTCCGCGCAGGCGATGAACGAGCCGCTGCAGAAGCAGAGGGGGGTCAGGTTCTCGGCGGGTGCGCACGACGATGACGCTTGTGCCGCCGTGCTGCTTTCGATCGCCGAATGCAGGACGTTGCGTCCTGTGTCCGTCGAGGTGCTGCCGTTTCTCTGCTCCTTTGCCCACCGCCTCAGGCACACCTTCGACGGTTGCGTTGACGTCGCTGTGGACGTCGACCGAGCGTGTTCTGCGTGGACGGTCGACAGGGACGCACTGGAAGAGGCGCTGCTGGAGGTCGTGCTGGGGTCGGTGTGTGCGATACGTCGTCGGGGGCGATTGACGTTGCGGGCCTCCGTCGACGATCGGAGCAACCAACGCAGCACGGTGCTGACGGTGTTCAACAAGGTGCCACACGAAGATTGTTCGACATTCAGTTGGAGAAACTGACTTGCTCTGGCGCTTGATTCCTCCTCACCGACATCCACATCGTCGACATCGCCCGAACCGGGAGAAATCGTCTGTTCGGTAGCGCACTTAATACCGAGATAGACAACGATCGCTTGCGATTTGCGACACCGCGAAAAATGCAGGCAAATCCCTGCACCGGCTGGTCGCCAGCACGGCTATAAGTTCGCCAGCGAACAGATCAGGGGGAATCTTCGAGCCACCCCGGCTCGACGATATTTCGATCGTTCAAACGATCCTCTTGACTGGAACCTCGAATGCCGACCATCGACCAACCGAAGAAGAACCATTTGCTGGCCGCACTGCCCGAGGCGGAGTGGTCGCGGTGGCTTCCACAGCTCGAGCCCGTCTCCTTGCCGCTCGGGAAAGTGCTGTACGAGTCCGGTGGGGTGCAAAGCCACGTGTACTTCCCGACCACCGCGATCGTCTCGCTGCTTTACGTGATGGAGAACGGCGCCTCGGCGGAGATCGCAGTGGTCGGGAACGAAGGCGTCTTGGGCATCTCACTGTTCATGGGGGGTGAATCCACGACCAGTCGCGCTGTCGTCCAAAGCGCCGGGCGTGCCTATCGGTTGAGCGCGGCCGCGATGAAGGACGAGTTCAATCGAGCGCCGGTCCTTCACCTCTTGCTTCGCTATACGCAGGCGCTGATCACCCAGATGGCGCAGACGGCCGTGTGCAACCGCCACCACACGCTGGACCAGCAACTGTGCCGCTGGCTGTTGCTCAGCCTCGACCGGTTGCAGGGCAACGAGTTGATCATGACCCAGGAGCTGATCGCCAACATGCTTGGCGTGCGCCGGGAGGGCGTGACGGAAGGCGCGCTGAAGCTGCAGAAGGCCGGGCTGATCCAGTACGCGCGTGGGCGCATCGAGGTGCTGGATCGGGCCGGCATCGAGCAGCGCAGTTGCGAGTGCTATGCCGTGGTCAAGAATGAATACGACCGGCTGCTGCCCGATCGAACGGCGCATTGATGCAAGCGCGCAGCATCAGGCGATGAGCCGGTTGTTGATCGCGTAGTAGGTCAGATCGCTATTGGTGGACAGGTTGAGCTTCTCCATCAGGCGGGTGCGGTAGGTGCTGACGGTCTTGACGGACAACGCCAGTCCCATGGCGATTGTGCTGGCGGTTTCCCCCTTGGCCAGTTGGCAGAAGACTTGGAACTCGCGTTCGGACAGCTGCTCATGCGCCGCGCAACCACGGCCTCGATGCAGCTGCGTTGGCAGCAGTTCGGTCACTTCCGCCGAGAAGTACCGGCGGCCCATGGCCAGTGTCCGAACGGCCATGATGAGTTCGCTCGGCGCGCAGTTCTTGTTCAGGTAGCCACGTGCACCTTGTCGCAGCGACTCGAGCGCGTAGTGCTCTGCGGGGTGCGCAGTGAACAGCAGGATGCTGACCTTCGGCGCAGCAACGTGGAGGGACGCCAGCGTGTCGAAACCGAGCTGTCCTGGTGCGGGAAGATCGAGGATCAGAACGTCCGGTGGCATCGTGCCTGTGACCCGTTCCATCGCATCGGCGGGCAACCTGGCCTCCCCGACGATCCTGAGGTCGGTGTGCTCGGCAACCAGTCGGCGAAGACCCGCGCGAACCACCGGATGTGGGTCCAGGATGGCGATTTCGATCATGTGAGCTTTCGTGAGCGCCAACCGCGAAGGCGGGGCAGGGTGCCACTGTCGGCGTGACACGCAGCACAGTCTGTACGCTGCCGAACGAAAGCGAAGGAGACCGGCATTCAGGGGATCTCACGGGTGATTGCTGGACGCATCATGGTGATGGGTCGAGACCATGAGCCGGCCCGTCTCCTTTTTCACCACGCCATAGCATTCGCAGGCGCGGGCATTGAGCCCGGCGCGGTTGAGCACTGCGATGTGGCCGCGTCGGTACCGGATGTGCCCGGCAGCCTGCAGCTTGCCGGCGGCTTCGGTGATGCCTTCGCGTCGCACGCCCAGCATGGAACCGATCAGCTCCTGCGTCATGGTCAGTTCGCCTGAAGGGATGCGGTCGAGCGTCAGCAGCAGCCAACGGCACAGTTGCTGCTCCACCGAGTGATAGCGGTTGCACGCGGCGGTCTGCGTGGTCTGCGCGATGAGCGCCTGCGTGTAGCGCAACAGCAGCCGCTGCAGCGCGCCTGCGCGGTCAAACTCGCGTTGCAGTACGGTGCGGCTCAGCCGAAACGCCAAGCCGGCGGTCTGCACCACGGCGGACCCCGGCGTGCTGCCGCCGCCCATGAAGAGGGGGACACCCACCACCCCCTCATGGCCGACGCCTGCCGTCTCGGACGATGCACCCGAGGTCGTCACGTAGTGCAGCGAGACAATGGCCGTCCCGGGGAAATAGGCGTGCTGCAACGGCACGCCAGATGCGTAGAGGGCGTCTCCGAGACGGAGCGTCACGGGTTCCAGGGAGGCGGCGATGGCGGCAAAGTCCGGTGGGGGCAGGGCGGCCAGCAGGTGGTTCTTCCGCGGGTCATGGAAGGTGTCCACGCTAGCGGCTCGCGATCGGGTGGATGCCATCCTCGGCAAACTCGACCCCGATGCCGCGGTAGCCGACGAAGCGGCACGATTCGTCGAAGATGGGCTCCCCGCTCACGCGAAAGTGTTGTCGAACGCCATCGGCGCCAGCGCGCGAAAAGACAAAATCCAGAAAGGGCTGGCGATTGGCGATGAGCTTGCGCAGCGCCTCGCGCTGCGTCTCGTCCCAGCCCGTTGCCGCCATGAACAGTGCAGCGCCGGGTGGGGCTTCCACGGGCAGTCCGAGCATCTCCATCGCCGGTCCCGACAGGTTCAGCAACCGGCCTTCCCCGTCTTCCTCCCAGTGCCAGTCGGACGCCAGCTGCGTGAGGCGCCGATAGCGCGCCTCGCTTTCCGCCAGCGCCGCCGTGCGCTCGCGCACTGTCTGCTCGAGGACCTCGTTGTAGCGCGCCAGCTCCTTGTAGAGCAGCCGCACTTCCAGCATGTTGTGGATGCGCGTCTTCACCTCCAGTAGGTCGAAGGGTTTGCTGATGAAGTCTCTCGCGCCGGCTTGCAACGCACGCAACTTGTGTCCCGGCTGGGCCGTGAGCACGATCACCGGCAGATAGCCGTTGGTCGCCACCGTGTCGAGCCTGTCCATGACCTCGAATCCGTCCATTTCCGGCATCTGCAGGTCCAGCAGGATCAGGTCGAACGGGCTGTCGTGGTGCAGTGTCTCGACATCCCTTGACGACATCGTGGCAACGACGTTGGTGTACCCGGCTTCGGCGAGCACACGCTCCAGCAGTTGCACATTGGCGGGTTCGTCGTCGACGATGAGGATGCGCGCATCGAGCACGTCGTGTGGGTTCAGCATGATGTGTCTCCAGGGATGGCCGTTGCGGCAGCACGGCTCCGCGCCGCCGTCATCGCCGAATCAAGCGTTTCCATGAACTTGTCGACCTTGATGGGTTTGGTGAGGTAGCGGAAGAAGCCCGCTTCGAGCCCCTTCTCGATGTCCCGGGCCATCGCGTTCGCGCTGAGCGCGATCACAGGCATGCAGGAGGTTCGCGCGTCACCGGCCAACGCACGCAGGGCCTCGAGGCCGCTCATGCCCGGCAGGTTGATGTCCATCAGGATCACGTCGGGCTGGCGGCTGCGCGCGATCTGGATGCCGCGCTCCGCGTCCCTGGCGCTGAGCAGGCGGATGTCGGGGCGGCGGGCGATCAGCTTCTCGATCAGAAGCAGGTTGGCCGGGTTGTCCTCCACGCAGAGCAAGGTCTGGCGGGGCGCGTTTGCGTCGCCTCGGGCGCGAGGAAGGGGCTCGAGTCTTGCAAAGTCGGACCCGAGTTCAGGTGCGGCCGCCGCGTCCAGTTCGATCCAGAACGTGCTGCCGACCCCGACGGTGCTCATGGCGCCGATGGCGCCGCCCATCAGCTCGATCAGGCGCTTGCTGACCACCAGGCCGATGCCGGTGCCTTCCTCCGTGCCGGATTCCTGGCCCAGCCGGTTGAAGGGCTGGAACAGCTGGGCCAGCTTTTCAGGAGGCAGGCCTGGGCCGGTGTCTTCGAACGTCACCCGCACACGCCCCGTGCCAGCGTCGTGGCATGCGATCTTCACCGAACCGCCCGGTCGGTTGTACTTGATCGCGTTGGACAACAGGTTGACCAACACCTGCTTGACCCGGGTTCGGTCAGCCTTGACGAAATGAGGGCAGGCGAGCCCCGGAAACATCACGGCGATACCGCTCTTGCGGGCTTGCGGCTCGATCATCGCCTGGCAGTCGGTCAGGACGTCCGCCAGCGCCATCGATTCCGGAGACAGTGACAGCTTGCCGGATTCGATCAGCGACAGATCCAGGATCTCGTTGATGAGCGCCAGCAGATACCACCCGGCAACCAGCACCTGATCGATGCTCTCTTTCTGCGGCGGTGTGGGGGCGGGTGAGCCGCTATCCAGCAGCTGCGCGAAGCCGAGAATCGCGTTCAGCGGCGAGCGCAACTCGTGGCTCATGCTCGACAGAAACTCCGACTTCGCCAGGTTCGCCTTCTCGGCAACTTGCTTGGCATGCGCCAGGTCGGCATTCATGAGCAGCCGGGCTTGCGCAGCTTCCATGCGAGCGGTGACATCGGTGCGGATGGAGATGTACTTCTGGGTCTGTCCCGCTTCGTCGAGGAAAGGGGCGATGACGCTGTCGACCCAGTAGAGCGATCCGTCCTTCGCACGATTGCAGATCTCTCCTCGCCAGCGTTCGCCCGCGGTGATGCTGCGCCACATGTCGATCCAGAATGTCTCGCTCTGCACACCCGAATTGACGATGCGGTGCGTCTGACCAAGGAGCTCGGCCCGGCTGTAGCCAGAGATCAGGCAAAAGCCGTCGTTGACCTCGACGATGCGTCCAGACCGGTCGGTCACGGAGACGATGGAGTGCAGGTGGATCGTTTGCAGCAGGGCGTCGTGCTCGCGCTTGGCCGCCTCGGCCTGCTTGCGTGCACTGTTGTCCGTTGCAATAAGGAGGTAGCCGATGATCGCTTCATCGGCGTCGCGCAGTGCCGTGACCGAGACCACGACGGGGAAGCGGCTGCCGTTCTTGCGGATGCAAGTCAGTTCGTAGATGTCTTCGATGCCGTGGGCGGCTTTGAAGACCAGCGCATCAAACCCCGGAGCAATCGGCGTCGACAGCTCGATGCTCAAGGCCTTGGCCCGAGCGATGAGTTCTGCCGGGTCTGAAATGTCTGCGGGCGTGATGCGGTCGATGACTTCAGCAGCGGTATAGCCGAGCATGCGTTCCGCGCCCACGTTGAAAATCTGGATCACACCGTTCGCATCCGTGGCGATTTTGGAGAACATCGCGCTGTTGAAGATGGCGGCCTGGAGTGCGGCGGCCTGGCGGAGGGCGTCGGACTGATTCTTTGGGGGCATTGGGTTTCCTGAGCCGGACAGGGTTGCAGGCTGGCCGCGCGGCGTCGGTGCGTTAGGGCACATAGGGCGCATTGGCTGCACGCGACGGCGTGTGTGCGCTGGCAGACAGTCATGGATGTGCCCATCGGGAATGCTCCGGTCTCCTCCATCCAGTGCATGGCGAGTCGCCATGCAGCACCCGTGAAGCAGACCGCACAACGTCTTTTTTTCGCCCTGCGACCGGCACTGTTCGTCCTGGCGTCGCTCGCATGCGCTGGCACCGCTGTCGCGCAACCGGCCGAACTCAGCGTGGCCTACCGCGAACAGGTCCCGCAGCGGCTCGACCTTCCGCCGGATGCGGTTCTGCATTACGCCGAACTCGCACGCGAGCAGTTTCAGCGCGCAGGTGTGCCATTGCTGGGTTCGCAGTACGTTGCGGTGGTCGACCGCAGTCCGCAGGTGCAGGCCATCCTGGTCTATTGGGTTGCGTTGGGCGAGCCAGCCCTCCTGATCGGTGCCTCACCGGTGTCGACGGGTCGGGTCGGGCAGTTCGATCACTTCGAGACGCCGCTCGGCGTGTTCGATCATTCGCTTTCCAACCCCGACTTCCGCGCGGAAGGCACTCGAAACGAGTTCGGGTTCCGCGGCTATGGTGCCAAGGGGATGCGGGTGTACGACCTGGGCTGGCAGAAGGCCCGGCGAGGCTGGGGCAAGGGCGGTGACAGCACCATGCGGCTTCAGATGCATGCGACCGACCCGGTGCTGGCGGAGCACAAGCTGGGGAGCGTGCAGTCCAAGGGCTGCATCCGGATTCCAGCGGCGCTCAACCGGCTGCTCGATCATTTCGGTGTGCTCGATGCCGACTATGAAACGGCAGCGAGCGCGTCCGCCCTGGCCGAAGGAACGCCACCTTGGGTGCTGGCGCAGGATCGACGGCCGATCAGCGATGCCGGGCGCTATCTCGTCGTTGTCGACAGCCAGCGCGACACGCGCCCGGACTGGTCGCCTGCGCCGTTGCCGTTGCCGTTGCCGTGATGCTCTGTGCGCTGGCAGACGGTCGGCGTGGCCGATTTGCGTCAATGTGAGAAGGACGCAAGGAGACGCGTGCGCATTGCGAAGGCAAGCCGCTGTGAGACTCCGCGCGGCGCAATCTCCGGAAGAGACAATGAACCTGAAAAACACAAGCAAAGCATTCAGCAGCGCCGTCATCGACATGCATTGGTTGACAGCGCTGCTGCTGGCCGCGGTCTATGCATGCATGGAACTTCGCGGCTGGGCACCGGAGGGAAGTAGCTTGCGCGCCAGCATGAAAGCCCTTCACTTCTCTTTGGGCCTCTGCGTTCTTCTGACTGTGGCCGCGCGTCTCGCGGTGCGCTGGACGGCGGGTGCGGCGCCGCCCATTGTTCCGGCGTTATCGGCGACGCAAGGGTTGCTCGCACGGCTAGGGCACGTCGCGCTCTATGCGTTCCTCATCGCGATGCCTATCCTCGGCTGGCTCACGCTCAGCGCGGCGGGAAAGCCCATCCTGCTCTTTGGCGCAGCACTGCCTGCGCTGATGGCGCCCGACGAAGCACTGGCCAGCCAGGTCAAGGCGCTGCACGAAACGCTGGCGACGATCGGCTACTTCCTGATGGGTCTGCACGCCGCAGCGGCGCTGGCGCATCACTACCTGCGGCACGACAACACGCTGGTGCGCATGCTGGCATCACGGCGAAAGAACGGAGGCAACCGGTGACATCCCCACGCAGCCGCGCCCACAGGGAACGCCACCGCACCGACCGTGTCGGCTGGCTGCGCGCAGCCGTGCTGGGTGCCAACGACGGCATTGTGTCGACGGCCAGTCTGGTGGCCGGCGTAGCGGCGGCCCATGCCAGCCACGGAAGCATCCTCACCACGGCGATCGCCGGGCTGGTGGCCGGGGCCATGTCGATGGCCGCCGGAGAATACGTTTCGGTTCACTCGCAGGCCGACACGGAGAAGGCCGACCTCGAGCGGGAACGCGTCGAACTGCAGACCGAGCCGGCTGCCGAGCACCGCGAACTGGCGGCCATCTATGTGCGCCGCGGTCTCGATGCCACGCTCGCGAAAGAGGTCGCACAGCAACTGATGGCGCACGACGCGCTCGGCGCGCATGCGCGCGATGAACTCGGCATCTCGACCGTGCTGAGCGCTCGGCCGGTGCAGGCCGCGCTGGCCTCCGCAAGCAGCTTTGCGGCCGGTGCAGCGCTGCCGTTGGGGGTGGTCATGCTGGCCCCCCATGACGCGTTGATGCCTTGGCTGTGCGGCAGCACGCTGGTGTTCCTGGCGGGTCTCGGCGCGGTGGCGGCGCGCGTCGGCGGCGCCGGCATGGTCGTCGGGGCGTGGCGGGTCACGTTCTGGGGTGCGCTGGCCCTCGGTATCACCTGGGGTGTCGGCGCACTCTTCGGCGCCGCGGTCTGACGACGCAGGCCCAGGCGTCAGTCCAGCAGAACCAGGTCGCCGCGGGCTGCCGCGCCTTCCACGTCGTTCAGCGGGAGCATGGTGCAGTTCTGGCCCTTCGCCCCCCAGATCACTTCGACCACCGGACCCTCCATCTTCTCGATCAGGCACGGGCCTTTGGGGATGGTGCGATGCCGGCCATCGTCCCCCCGATAGCGCATCGCCGCGGTGATGCGGGCACTGTGCATCGTCAGCGGCTGTGCCGGCGTGGTCGACGGGGGCGTGTGTGGATCAGGCATGTGCGCATGTTCGCCGCGGCCGGCCATTCTTTCCGTTCGCCAGCGCACAGACCTGGCGCTGCCCGGCCCACTAGCCTCCAGGCCATGACTACTCCACCCGAAGCCTATCTCGTCGGGAGCGGCATCGGCTCGCTGGCCGCGGCCGCCTTCATGGTTCGCGACGGCCACATCCCGGGCGATCACATCACGATCTTCGAAGCCGGTCCGGTGGCGGGCGGCAGCCTCGACGGCGCAGGCGATCCCGTGAAGGGCTACTCGCTGCGCGGAGGGCGGATGCTGACCACCGACAACTACGAATGCACCTGGGACCTGTTCAAGACGATCCCCGCGCTCGGCGAGCGCGTTACCACCGTGTTCGAAGAGACGCTCGCATTCAACGAAAAGCACAAGTCGCATGCGATGGCGCGTCTGGTCGATCGACGGCGTGCCAAGGTGCCGGTGAAGTCGATGGGCTTCTCCATGCAGGACCGGCTGGAGCTCCTCAAGCTCAGCACCGCCGATGAAGCCACGATGGGCGCCAGCCGGATCACCGACTGGTTGTCGCCAGCTTTCTTCGAAACCGAGTTCTGGTTCATGTGGGTGACGACCTTCGCGTTCCAGCCCTGGCACAGCGCGGTCGAGTTCAGGCGTTACCTGCATCGCTTCGTGCTGGAGTTTTCTCGCATCGAGACCCTCGGGGGTGTCAAGCGGACGGTTTTCAACCAATACGACTCGCTGGTGCGTCCGTTGCAGGCCTGGCTGGAGGGGCAGGGCGTCCACTTCGTGATGGACTGCATGGTGACCATGCTCGACCACACCACCCGTGAAGACCGCCTGGTGGTGACCGGCATTCACACGACGCATCAGGGGCAATCCGCGCGCATCGCGGTGGGAGACGGCGACCTGGTGTTTCTTCAGAACGGCTCCATGACCGATTCGTCCAGCCTCGGTTCGATGAGCGAGGCACCGCCGCAACGCAGCAAGACGGAGGGGGGCGGCTGGACGCTGTGGGAGAACCTGGCAACGAACCGGCCCGGCTTCAGCAACCCGGGGGCCTTCAACAGCTGCATCGCGCAGTCCTGCTGGGAGTCGTTCACCGTCACGCTGCAGAACCCCGAATTCTTCGATGCGATGGCGCAGTTCAGCGGCAACGAGGCGGGCACCGGCGGCTTGGTGACCTTCAAGGATTCGAACTGGCTCATGTCGATCGTGCTGGCCCACCAGCCGCACTTCATCGACCAGCCGGCGGACGTGCAGGTGTTCTGGGGCTACGGCCTGTTGCCAGACCGGGTCGGCAACTTCGTGCCGAAGCCGATGGAGCAGTGCAATGGGGCGGAGATCCTTCAGGAACTCTGCGGCCACCTGCGCTTCGACCTCTCGACCGTTGAGACGGGCAACTGCATTCCCTGCCGCATGCCCTACATCACCAGCATGTTCATGCCGCGCATGCCCGGCGATCGGCCGCTGCCGGTGCCCGCAGGCTCCCAAAACCTTGCATTCGTCAGCCAGTTCGTGGAGCTGGCGGACGATGTGGTCTTCACCGTCGAGTACTCGGTGCGGGCGGCGCAGACGGCCGTTTATGAACTGCTGCACATCGACCGCAAGATCCCGCCCGTCACGCGCCACGACAGATCGATCAAGGCGGAGTTCGAGGCCTTGGTCAAGGCATTCGAGTGAGCCCGAGTGCGAGTCCGGTCAGTGCGAATCGCTGCTCGATAGTGTCGCGATAGCCGAGGCCTACCCGCCGACGACATGGATGCGACACGTCTCGTTCTGATCATGCTGCTGGCCGTCGTTGCCAGCCGTCTGATCGCCCGAGCCGTGCGCCTGCCGGTGCCGCTGATCCAGATCGCGCTCGGATGCGGCGTGTTCTATTCGGGCCTCACGTCCGTGGCGCTCGACCCGGATGTGTTCTTCCTTCTGTTGCTGCCTCCACTGTTGTTCCTCGACGGATGGCGCATCCCCAAGGACGACCTCCGGCGCGATGCGCCGACCGTCGTCACGCTGGCATTGGGGCTGGTGGTCTTCACGGTGCTTGGCATCGGGCTGCTGATCCATTGGTTGATCCCCGCGGTGCCGCTGCCGGTGGCGTTCGCGCTGGCGGCCGTGATCTCGCCGACCGACCCGATCGCCGTGTCGGCCATCGCGGGCCAGACGCCGCTTCCATTGCGCATGCGCCGCATCCTCGAGGGCGAAGCGCTCTTCAACGACGCCTCGGGCCTCGTGTGCATGCGATTCGCCGTCGCCGCCGCGCTCACGGGGTCGTTCGGACTCTCGCAGGCGCTGCTCGACTTCCTGTGGGTCGCCTCGGGTGGGTTGGGCGTCGGGTTCGCCGTGACCTGGCTGGTGACACGTGCGCGCTCGTCGTCGCCGTCAGTGCTGGTGGGCGACGACGGCGGCGCGCAGATCCTTGCGAGCGTGTTGATTCCCTTTGGCGTGTACCTGCTGGCCGAAGCCCTGCATTGCTCGGGCATTCTGGCCGCCGTCGCGGCCGGCATCACGATGGGCCACAGTCCACATGCGCACTGGCAGGCGGTCACGCGCATCCGGCGCACGGCAGTATGGGACACGTTGCAGCTGTTGGCCAACGGCAGTGTGTTCGTGCTCCTGGGCGAGCAGATTCCGTCGATCCTCGCCGGTGCGGGCGAGACCGTACGAATAACGGGACATCACAACCCGTGGTGGCTCGGTGTGTATGTGCTGGGCATCGTCATCGCCCTGGCTGCGCTGCGCTTCGCGTGGGTCTGGGCATCGATGAAGGTCGCCTACCTGGGCATGCAGTCCCTCGTGCAGACGTCCCACGGCCAGCGGTGGCGTGTGGTGGCTGCCATGTCGGTGGCGGGCGTGCGGGGCGCCGTCACGCTGGCAGGCGTGCTCACCTTGCCTTTGGCGCTGAGCGACGGCACACCCTTTCCGGGCCGCGATCTGGCCATTTTTCTAGCGGCCGGTGTCATCCTGATGTCGCTTCTGGTCGCCACCGTGTTGCTGCCACGCGCGCTGCGGGGCGTGGTGTTGCCTGAGACGTCCCGTGTCGCCGAGGAGGAACAGGCCAGAGCATGGGCAGCCGAAGCCGCCATCGGTGCGATCGAACGTGCCCAGCTTGCTCGCTTGCTCCCAACGTCTACAAGCGCCGGCGTCGACGCCGGTGTCTACGCGGCAGCGGCGTCCCGTCTGATCGCACTTTATCGGCAGCAAATCGATATGGATCCTGGCAAAGCTGGCGCCGCAGACCGGCGGCACGCAGCCGATGCCATCGACAGCCAACTGCGCCTGGTCGGGCTGCGTGCCGAGCGCGATGAAATTCTGCTGCGCGCCCACGACCACCGGATCAGCGACGCGACGCAAGCGCGCATGGTGCGCGAGATCGATCTCCAGGAGGCGCGTTACAGCGGTGCGCAGGCGGGATGACGCTTGCCGACGAATCATCGTCGCCGCGGAGGTGCGTTGGCGCACAGACCTCAGAGGCCGTTGCCGCACAAGCTGCCTCTTTCCAACAAGGATGACAGTCATGACCAAAACCGATAGCCAGATCCAGCACGACGTGCTGGCCGAACTTGCGTGGGAGCCTTCGGTAGGCGCCGCAGCCATCGGTGTCGAGGTCAAGGACGGCATCGTGACGCTGGCCGGCCATGTGGCCAGCTTCAACGAGAAGTGGGAAGCCGAGCACGCAGCTCTGCGGGGTCTCCTCGTTTTCAGTGCAATAAGTGACGGTACGAAAAGCTAGCACTGGCGCGGAGGTGGTGTTGGTAGATCGTTGATTTCATTGACTTTCCTGTTCACTTTCAAATCTGCGAT
>NZ_JAQOTI010000030.1:0-23621 GCF_028401915.1 Delftia sp. DT-2 | reverse complement strand
ACGGCTCGGGCGGCACGGGCCTGGGGCTGGCCATCTGCCGCAAGATCATCGACGCCATGGACGGCACCATCGTGGCCGGCAACGGCCCGGCAGGCGGCGCCATCTTCACCATCATCCTGCCCAGCCGCAGTGCGCAGGAGACCCGACCGGCCGAGCTGACATAGCCTGCGAGGGCGCGGTGGCGCGGTGGCGCGGTGGCGCGGTGGCGCGAAGCTCAGGCCTCGGACGGCATATGCCGCCCATGCGCCAGCCAGTTGTCCCCGGCCTGCCAGCGCGCGGCCCAGGCGGGCAGCTGGTCGGCGGGCATGGGCCGGGCGATGCCGTAGCCCTGGGCCACGTGGCAGCCCATTTCGCGCAGGCGGCGCGCATGCCTGGGGGTTTCTACGCCTTCGGCCACGGATTCGAGCTTGAAGGTGCTGGCCAGCTGGATCACGCCTTCGACGATGCCCAGGTCGTCCGGGTCGGCCAGCATGTCGCGCACAAAGCTCTGGTCGATCTTCAGCGACTGCACGGGCAGCTTGCGCAGGTAGGTGAGCGAGGAGTAGCCGGTGCCGAAGTCGTCCAGCGCAAAGCGTATGCCCAGCTGCCGGCACTGCCCCATCACCTGGATGGCCTGCTCCATGTCGGCAATGGCGGCGCTTTCCAGGATTTCCAGCTCGATCAGGTGCGGCGGCAGTTCGGGATGCCGGGCCAGCACCTGGGCCATGGTGGCGTGGAAGCCGCCATCCAGAAGCTGGTTGGCGCTGACGTTGATGCTCACGCACAGGTCCAGGCCCTGGTCGAGCCAGCGTGCCGCCTGGGCCACGGCCTCGCCGATGACCCAGTCGCCCAGCGGTCGCTCCAGGTCGCTGCCCGCGATGAAGGGCAGGAACTCGGCCGGCGAGCGCAGGCCCTGGCGCGGGTCGTGCCAGCGCAGCAGGGCCTCGGCGCCCACCAGCCTGCCGCCACCCAGCTCCACCTTGGGTTGGTAGTGCAGCAGGAATTCGCCCTGCTCCAGCGCACGGCGCAGCCAGCCCAGCTGCAGGCGGCGCGCATGGGCCTTGCGGTCGTTTTCCGGATCGAACAGCTGGTAGCGGTTGCGCCCGGCCTGCTTGGCCACGCACATGGCCTGGTCGGCATGGCGCAGCAGCAGGTCGGGGTCGGCCTGGTCGTCGGGGTAGAGGCTGACACCCACGCTGGCGGTCACGGACAACACCCGGTCCTGCACGGGCACGGGACGGCTGGCCGCCTCCAGCACCCGGTCGAGGATGGAGGTGCAGTGCTCGACCGAGCCGATCTGCGACAGCAGCAGCACGAACTCGTCGCCACCGAGCCGGGCCAGCGTGTCCTCGGAGCGCAGCACGCTCTTGAGGTGCTCGGCCACGCCCACCAGCAGCGCATCGCCTGCGGCCGCGCCGTGCAGGTCGTTGATTTCCTTGAAGCCGTCCAGGTCCAGGAAGCACACGGCCAGGGAGCGGCCCTCGCGCGCCGTGCGCAGCATGGCCTGGTTGAGGCGCTCGACCAGCAGGCGGCGGTTGGGCAGTCCGGTCAGCAGGTCGTAGTGGGTGACGCGGTCGAGCTCGGCCTCATGGGCCTTGATGTGGCTGATGTCGGTGAAGACGCCGATGTAGTGCTCGATCTCGCCGCCGGCACCCTGCGCAGCGGAGATGGACAGCATCTCGGCGAAGATCTCGCCCGATTTGCGGCGGTTCCAGATCTCGCCGTGCCAGAAGCCGTCGCGCGCGATGCAGGCCCAGATCTGCCGGTAGAACTCCGGCCCGTGCAGGCCCGAGGACAGCACGCGCGGCGTCTGGCCGATCACCTCCTCGGGCGCATAGCCGGTGATGCGGGTGAAGGCCGGGTTGACGCGCGTGATGCGCCGCGCCGGATCGACCACCATGATGCCCTGGTGGCTGCTGTCGAACACCACGGCGGCCTGGGCCAGCTCGCGTTCGAAGCGCTTGCGCTCGGTGATGTCCCGGGAGATGCCGAACAGGCCTGCGATGTGGCCTGCCGTATTGCGCACCGGCCCCTTGGTGACCAGGAGGTCCAGCGTCCTGCCCGGCTCCACCGTCAGCTGCTCCTCATGCGTGGCCACCTCCTGTCGCAGCACCGCCTGGTCCTTCCTGCGGATGGCGCTGGCGATGCCGAAGGGAAAGAGCGCGAAGTCGTCCTTGCCCACGATGTCTTCGGCCTGCCGGCCCACCAGGCTGGCGGCGGCCCGGTTGACCAGCAGATAGCGCCCGCGCAGGTCCTTCACGAACACGGCGTCCGAGGTGCCGGAGATCACCGAGTCCAGCAGTTGCCGCTGCATGTTGGCCTTGCGCAGCGAGCGCTGCAGCGTCTCGGCCAGCACGCTCACGGCCAGGCCGTTGACGGCCACCACCCCCCATTGCGCCCAGTCGCGCACGGCGACGCCGTCCGTCTGGTCCAGGCTGTAGGCCGCAAAGGCCGTGGCCAGCAGGCCCGGCCCCAGGCCGCCGATCAGCGCACTGACCAGCACGGGCAGCATGAACAGCAGCAGCAGCGAGCGTTCACCGAAATGGCTGGCCAGCGTGCTGCTGGCGGCCAGCACGGCCAGGCTCATGGCCAGGGCAAACAGATAGGAGGCCCAGACCGGGAAACGGCGCGGCCCCATTTCCTGGGTGATGGCGGAGGCGCCGCCGCTGTGCGCGGCCGGCACCGAGCACAGCGCGAAGAACAGCAGGAAGTCCGTGGCCAGCACAAAGAACAGCCCCTTGGCGACGGAAAGCCAGCCGATATCCGCACTGCCTGCCAACGCGAACAACAGCTTGTCGGACAGAATGATCCAGGCGAATGCGAGCAATCCGTAGCTCACCGTGATCAGTCCGATAAATCGGCGTCTTGCTGATTTGGCCATTTCAGCGTGGCACTCCCTGTGTATATGGCTGTCCGGAATTATTGCCAATCCCTGCTGGCAATCGCGTCGTCATTCGCCGAAAACAGGGGGCAATAAAACCATTTGCCGCGCACTCGATCATTCATAGAAAAATTGCATCGCAGGCCTTTTCCGCCGGATGCGGGAATATCTGTCCGGCCCCTTTTCCCGGTCCGGCCGCCAACTCATTCCGGGCACTGGCGGCAGGGCTGCTGCTCGGTGCGGGCGGCCTCGGCATGCAGCCAGGCCAGGAAGGCCGCCACGGCGGGGCGCCGGGCGTTGCGCGCGGGGTAGACGGCAAAGTGGGCCTTGACGCGCAGGGCCCGGTCCATGCCGAAGGGGGCCACCAGCCGGCCGTCGGCAATGTGGCCGCCCGCGTTCATGGCGCTTTCCAGCGCCACGCCCAGGCCCTGCGTGGCCGCGTCCAGCGACATCTGGGCGCGGTCGAAGCGCACGGCAAAGCGCTCTGGCGCGCGCAGCTGCGAGAACGCCTGGAACCAGTCCGACCACTGGACGATGCTGACGTTGCTCTGGATCAGCGGCACGTGCAGCAACTGCTGCACGCGCTGCAGCCCATGCTCGGCCACGAACGCGGGGCTGGCCAGCGGCAGGATGTGCTCCTCGAACAGTGGCTCCACCTCCAGCTCCGGCCACTGCGCAATGCCGTAGCGGATGTCGATATCGGCCTGGCCCAGCGCGAAGTCGCTGTGCGAATGCGCAGCCGACAGGTTCAGCGCAATGTGCGGGCAGGCCCGTGCGAAGTCCCGCAGCCGGGGCATGAGCCAGAGGCTGGCGATGCTGGGCGCGCAGTGCACGTAGAGGCTGTTGCTCATGCTGTGGCGCAGGTCCTCGGTGGCCGAAACGATGGCCGCCAGCGCGCCGCCCACGCGCTCCAGGTAGGCCTGCCCCGGGCGGCTCAGGCGCACGCCATGCGCGCTGCGCTCGAACAGGCGCACGCCCAGCTGCGCCTCCAGCTTGGCCACCTGGTGGCTGACGGCCGAGGCCGTCAGGTGCAGCTCGGAGGCGGCCAGCGCGAAGCTGCGCCGGCGCGCCACGGCCTCGAAGGCCTGCAGGTGGGCACTGCTGGGAATGGATGCCATGGCAAGTTCCTCGAAGACGCGGGCAGCTCACAGGCAGACCCCGGGAGACCCCGTACGTGAGCTGAAGAACTGTCATCTTAGGCTGATGAAACATCGTTTGTCTTCATGCTCGTGACAGCCCAAGATGGCTGCATCCACCACCACTACAGCGGAGACAGGCACATGCTGCTCAAGGACAGGGTCGCCATCATCACCGGCGGAGCAGGGATCAACGGACTCGGTTTTGCCACGGCGCGCCAGATGGTCGCCCAGGGGGCCCGCGTGGCCATCCTCGACCTGGAGCGGGCCGATCCGGCCGGCGCGGCCGCGCGGCTGGGCGAAGGGCACCTGGGGCTGGTGGCCGACGTGACGGACAAGCCCTCGTGCGAGGCGGCGGCCGCCGCCGTACTGCGCGCCTTCGGCCGCATCGACGCGCTGGTCAACAACGCGGGCATCACGCAGGCCGTGGGCACGCTGGAGATCGGCGGGGCCGACTACGACCGCGTGCTCGACGTGAGCCTGCGCGGCACGCTGTACATGTCCCAGGCCGTGCTGCCGGCCATGCGCAGGCAGCAAGCGGGCGCCATCGTCTGCATTTCTTCCGTCTCGGCCCAGCGCGGCGGCGGCATCTTCGGCGGTCCGCACTACTCGGCCGCCAAGGCCGGCGTGCTGGGGCTGGCCCGCGCCATGGCGCGCGAGTTCGGCGGCGATGGCATACGCATCAACTGCGTCACGCCGGGCCTGATCGAGACGGACATCACCCAGGGCAAGCTCGGCCCCGAGCGCAAGCGCGAGATCTCCGCCACGATTCCGCTGGCCCGCCTGGGCCGCGCCGACGATGTGGCCGGCGCCTGCGTATTCCTGGCCAGCGACCTGGCCGCCTATTGCACGGGCATCACGCTCGATGTGAACGGCGGGATGCTCATCCACTGAGCCCCGCGCGCCTGGCCATGGCCTGCATGGCCGCACACAACCCAAGCAAAGGAGACAAGACCATGCAAAGCACGCTTTTCCATCGCGCCGCCCTGGCCGCCTGCGCCCTGCTGCTGCCGGCCCTGGCCTGTGCCCAGGCCGTCAAGCTCACGCTGGGGCACGGCGCCGCGCCCGACAATCCGCGCCACCTCGCATCGCTGAAGTTCGCCGAGCTGGTGAAGGCACGCAGCGCGGGCCGCATCGAGGTGCAGGTCGCCCCCTCGGCCCAGCTGGGCGACGACGCGGCCATGGTCACGGCCCTGCGCACGGGCGCGCTGGACCTGTCGGCCAATTCCCAGGGCGCGGTGGCCGCGGCCGTGCCCGAGTACGCGGCCTATGGCATGCCGTTTCTCTTCGCCACGACGGCCCGGGCCTTCCAGCTGCTGGACGGGCCGCTGGGCCGGGAGCTGGCCGACAAATCGGCCGCCAAGGGCATGGTGGTGCTGGGCTACTGGGACAACGGCATACGCCACATGACCAACAGCAAGCGGCCCCTGCGCAGCGTGGACGATCTCAAGGGCCTGAAGATGCGCACGCCGCCCGACGCGGTGCTGGTGGACATCATCCAGGCCCTGGGCGCCGAGGCCCAGCAGATCAAGTTCGCCGAGCTGTACGTGGCCCTGCAGCAGGGCGTGGTCGACGGCCAGGAAAACCCGCTGGCCAACTTCCACGCCAGCAAGCTGTACGAGGTGCAAAAGCACCTGGCGCTGACGGGCCACATGTTCCAGATGACGCCGCTGATCATGGGCAAGCGTAGCTGGGACCGGCTGCCGGCCGCCGACCGCACGCTGCTGGCCGAGGCCGCGCAGGAGGCCACGGCCTACCAGCGCCAGCTGGCGCGCGAGGCCGACGACAAGCTGCTGGACGACATCCGCGCCAAGGGCGTGGAGGTGAGCACCATCGACGCGCGGGCCTTCGCCCAGGCCACGGCCAAGGTGCAGGACAAGTGGCTGGCCAGCCCTGCGGGCCCCTATATCGCCAAGGTCGTCAAGGCCGCAGGCGCGCAGTCAAGCGCAGGGAGCCATCCATGAACCTCATCGAACGCCTGGTCACGGGCCTGTGCCGCGCCGTGCTGTGGGCCAGCACCCTGGTGATCTTCGTGATCCTGGTGTGCAACACCGCCCTGCGCTATGCCAGCGGCACCAGCCTGCAGTGGGCCAACGAGGTGCCCGAGCTGCTGTTTCCCTGGCTGGTGATGTCGGGCGTGGTGCTGGCCGCCGCCCATGGCGCCCACATCACCACGAGCTTTCTGGTCGAGGCGCTGCCTGCCCGCGTGCGGCGCGCCACGGCCGTGCTGGGCTGGCTGGCCGTGGCCGCCCTGTACGCCACGCTGGCCTGGTCCACGCTGAACATGCTGGAGATCGTGCATGACGAGCGCAGCCAGATCCTGGGCATTCCCGGCTCGCTGACCTATGGCTGCGTGATGGTGGGCATGGCCTTGCTGGCCCTGCTGGCCCTGCAGTCGGCCTGGCGCGCCTGCGTGGCGGGCAGGGACCGGGTATCCGCGCAGGCCGGTGCGGCTGGTGCGTCTGCCGAACCGGCCCGGCCCGTGGCCGGCGCGCACTGGTGAAGGGAGGGTGCCATGTCCTTCATCATGCTTTTCGTCTTCATGGCGGGCGCCGTGATCGCCATGCCCATTGCGCACGCGCTGCTCATGGGCGCCATGGCGGCGGCGGCCACCTCGGACCGCGTGCCGCTGGACCTGCTGGTGCAGCAGATGGTGGCCCAGGTGCAGAGCTTTCCGCTGATCGCCATCCCGTTCTTCATGCTCACCGGCTCGCTGATGATGGGCGGGCGCCTGGGCGAGGCCCTGGTGGGCGTGCTGTCGGCGCTGATAGGGCGCTTTCACGGCGGGCCGGCCCAGGTGGGGGTGATGTCGTCCACGCTGTTCGGCGGGGTGTCGGGCTCGGCCGTGGCCGACGCCTCGGCCATCGGATCGCTGATGATCCCGTGGCACAGGCGGCTGGGCTACCCGCCCGCGTTCTCGGCGGCCACGCTGGCGGCGGCGGCCACCATCGACATCCTGATCCCGCCGTCGATCCCCATGATCCTGTTCGCGCTCAGCGCCAATGCATCGATTGCGGCGCTGTTCGTGGCGGGCATCGTGCCGGGGCTGCTGATGTGCGCGGGCTTCATGGGCGTGTGCTGGTGGGTGGGCCGCAGGCGCGGCTTTACGCGCGACACCACGCCCTTCGCCTGGCCCGCCTTCCGGCGCCACCTGCTGTACGCCAGCCCGGCCCTGCTGCTGCCGGTGCTGATCATCGTGTTCCTGCGCTTGGGCATCGCCACGCCCACCGAGGTGGCCGTGCTGTCCACGCTGTATGCGGGCCTGGTGTCGGCCGTGGTGTACCGCGACCTGGGCTGGCGCCGGCTCAACGATGCGGTGGTGCATGCGGGCCTGGCCACGGGCGTGGTGCTGCTGGTGATCATGGCTTCGGCGGCCATCGGCTGGCTGCTGACCTTCGACCGCATGCCCGACGGCATCGTCCAGTGGGTGCAGTCGCATGTGCATTCGGCCTGGCTGGTGATCGTGCTGATGAACCTGCTGATGCTCTTCATCGGCATGTTCATCGACCTGCCGGCCGCCGTGCTGCTGCTCACGCCGGTGTTCGTGCCGCTGGCCCAGAGCATCGGCATGGACATGACCCAGCTGGGAATCATGATGGTCGTGAACCTGGCCCTGGGGCTGTACACGCCGCCCGTGGGCACGACGCTGTTCATCACGAGCTCGCTGGCCCGGGTCAAGGTGGGCCAGACCGTGCGCGAGCTGATTCCCTTCTACCTGGTGGCGCTGGCGGTGCTGGCGCTGGTGTCCTATGTGCCGGCCAGCATCCTGCGCTGAGCCGCGCGCCTTTCCATCTCTAGGAGACGATGCATGAACCAAGAACTGCAACAGCGCCTGGACCGGCTCGCGGCCTGTGCCTGGCGCATACGCCGCCGCGCCCTGCAAATGGGCGAGGTGCAGGGCCAGGGCTACATAGGCCAGGCCCTGGGCTGGGCCGATGTGCTGGCCGTGGCCTATGGCGACGCACTGCGGCTGCGGCCCGATGAGCCCGGGTGGGAGGGCCGCGACCGCTTCCTGCTCTCGCACGGCCACTACGCCATCACCTTCTACGCGGCCCTGGCCGAGGCGGGCATCCTGTCCGACGAGGAACTCCAGACCTATGGCAGCGATGACAGCCGCCTGCCCATGTCGGGCATGGCCAGCTATACGCCGGGCATGGAGATTTCGGGCGGCTCGCTGGGCCAGGGCCTGCCGATCGCCGTGGGCATGGCGCTGGCGCTGCGCCACAAGGGCAGCGATGCCTTTGTCTACAACTCCATGTCCGACGGCGAGCTGGACGAGGGCTCGACCTGGGAGGCCGCGCTGTCCGCTGCCCACCACGGCCTGGGCCGGCTGATCTGCCTGGTGGACGTGAACAACCAGCAAGCCGACGGCCCCTCCACGCGCATGCTGGGCTTCGAGCCGCTGGCCGACAAATGGGCCGCCTTCGGCTGGCATGTGCAGCGCGTGGACGGCAACGACCTGGCCCAGGTGGTGCAAGCCTTCGACGCGGCGCGGGCGCTGGCCGAGGACCGGCCCCGCGTCATCCTCTGCGACACGCTGATGGGCAAGGGCGTGCCCTTCCTGGAGCAGCGCGAGAAGAACCATTTCATCCGCGTCGATCCGCCCGAGTGGCAGCAGGCCATTGCCCTCCTGGACGCATCGCAACCCCTGGAGCCCGCCCTGCCATGAACATGCCTCTTGCCACCCCCAAGCCCCGGCCGACCACCTCGGCCATGATCGCCTCCATCGCCGCCGAAGGCCAGCGCGTGCAGGCCGCGCCTTTCGGCAAGGCCCTGGTGGAGCTGGCCGCCAGCCGCCCCGACGTGGTCGGCCTGACCGCCGACCTGGCCAAGTACACCGACCTGCACCTGTTCGCCCAGGCCCACCCCGAGCGCTTCTTCCAGATGGGCATGGCCGAGCAGTTGCTCATGGCCGCCGCCGGCGGCATGGCCAAGGAGGGGCTGACGCCGTTTGCCACCACCTATGCCGTCTTCGGCACGCGCCGCGCCTACGACTTCATCCACCAGGTGATTGCCGAGGACAACCTGGACGTCAAGATCTGCTGCGCCCTGCCCGGCCTGACCACGGGCTACGGCCCCAGCCACCAGGCCACGGACGACCTGGCCATGATGCGGGCCGTGCCGGGGCTGACCATCGTCGATCCCTGCGATGCGCTGGACATCACCCAGGCCGTGCCGCAGATCGCGGCGCACCGCGGCCCCGTCTACATGCGGCTGCTGCGCGGCAACGTGCCGCTGGTGCTGGACGAGTACGACTACCGGTTCGAGCTGGGCAAGGCCAAGATGCTGCGCGAGGGCCGCGAGGTGCTCATCATCTGCAGCGGCTTCATGACCATGCGCGCGCTGGAGGCCGCCCAGCTGCTGGCCGCCGACAACGTAGGCGCCGCCGTGCTGCACTGCGCCACCATCAAGCCGCTGGATGTGCAGGCCATCGTGCAGGCCGTGGCCAGCGGGCCGCGCCTGGTGGTGGTGGCGGAGAACCATTCGGTGGTGGGCGGCCTGGGCGAGGCCGTGGCCGGCGCTCTGCTGGAGCGCGATGTGCGGCCCGCGCGCTTTCGGCTGGCGGGCCTGCCGGACGCCTTCCTCGACGCGGGCGCCTTGCCCACGCTGCATGAGCGCTACGGCATCAGCGCCCAGGCGCTGGCGGGGCGCATCCGGCAGTGGCTGGGGTAGGCAAGGCTGCGGTCACGGGGAATCTGTCCGCAGCGCCAGCATATAGCCCATGCCCCGCACCGTGTGCAGCAGCTTGACCGCATAGGGATCGTCGAGCTTGCTGCGCAGCCTGCACACCGCCACGTCCACGGCGTTGTTCAGGGCATCCACGGGCAGGCTCCAGACCTGCTCCACCAATTCGGCGCGCGAGACCACATCGCCCTGGCGCTGCAGCAGCAGCCACAGGACGGCGAACTCCTGCCGGGTCAGGTCCAGCCGGCGACCGGCGCGTTCGACCCGCTTCTTGGACAGGTCCAGCACCAGATCCGCCAAAGTCAGGCGCATGCCCTCCCGCCCGGCGGACCCGCGCATGCGCAGCCTTGCGCGGGCCAGGAACACCGGCAGCCTGATGGGCTTGACCAGGTAGTCGTCCGCGCCGTGCTGCAGGCAGAACACCTGGTCCTCCAGGCTGTCGTTTGCGGCAACCACGATGGCGGGGGTGCTTGTGGCCCGGCGCAGGGCCTGCAGGACCTCTCGCCCGCTCAACCCGGGCAGGTCCAGATCCAGCACCACCAGGCTGTAGGCACGGCTCAGTGCCATGTCGCGGCCCTGCCGGCCGTCATGCGCGACGTCCACGTTGAACCCGTCCTGGCACAGGCCCTGGCACAGGTACTGCGCCGACGGCGGGTGGGCGTCCACGATCAGGACTTTCATGCTCGCTCCTTTGACCGCACGGCAAGGCTCAGGCCAGCACCTGCCTGAGCATCTGCTGCTGCCGTCGCGCCCATTTCGTGCCGACGCGGATGGCCTCGCGCTGCCGGGAGGAGGCGGAGGCGAAAAAGACCGTCTCGCTGATCTGCAGCCGGTGGAACAAGCGCCGCAACTGCAGCGAACGTGCCCGCAGCGATCCTTCCGGTACCAGGGATTCCTGGCGCTGCGCCGAGAACAGGAAAGCGGCCTGCTCCAGGCAGCAGCGGGCCTCGGGCGTGGTCGCGGGCACGGCTCGGGGCTCGCACAGCCGAGCCTTTGCCACAAAGGGGTTGTGGCCCACCACCAGGCCCCAGGGCCGCATGGCGGTCAAGGGATCGACCGACAGCGCCTCCTGCTTGGTGAGCCCGAACGCCCGCGCCAGGCGCAGTCGCATGGCCAGCCGCGGCGCATCGGGCCGCACCGCCTCGATGGCCGTGAGCGCCTCCTCGTCGCCCCCGTCCACGGGCAGCAGCAATGAGCGCAGCAGCAGCCCGGCCTGCTCGTCGTCCTTGGCCGCCGCGGCATGGAGCAGGGCCACGCCCTGCTCCATGGATTCGATGCGTGTGGCGTCACGCAGCACCAGCGCACCCAGGCGGCGCTGGGCCTCCGCCAGGCCGTGCCGCGCCGCCTTCTCCAGGCAAAAGCGCGCCAGCGTGGGATTGGCCACCGAACTGCGGTAGTCGGAACACAGGCGAAACAGGTGCAGCCAGGCGACGGCGATGCCGCCATCGGCGGCGCGCAGCAGCAGGGCTGCCGCCTTGCGCAGGTTCTGCGCGTGCACGAGGTTGTCTGGCGCAAGGTGCGCGCAGGACTGGCCGGAAAGCGCCCGCCCCAGCGCATGGCAGGCGCGCAGGTCGCCATCGGCGGCGCAGCGCTCCAGGCTGCTTTCTATCCAGCCCACCGCCAGCCGCCCCAGGCCATGGCCTGCCACCTCCGCCTGGTGAACCAGGTCGGCGATCAACTGCTGTATGGCGGGACAGGCAGCGGCATGGGGCAGATCGCCCAGGAGCTCCAGCATCTGCACTGCGCGTGGCGACTGGCCCATGGCCATGGCCTGGCGGGCTTCGCTGGCCATGACCTCGGCAATGTCCTGCGGCTGTACGGCGCGCAGGATCTGCAGGACCTGCAGCAGCTCGCCGCAGGTGAGCGCGGATGCGCCGCCTGCCCCGTGGCACGGAAGGGAAGCGCTGCACCGGCCCAGGCATTCCAGCGCCAGATCGAGTTCCCCCCGGATGAGATGCCATGCGGCGAGCTTCTGGCGCCCGACATCCTCGTACTGCGCAGCGATCCTCAAAGGCTCCAGCAGCCCGTGCTCCAGCAACTGCCTCAGCGGCAGATGCAGGGCCATGCAGACCGAGGCCTGGCGCCTGGCCTGGGGCAGTGCGGCCTGCAGGTAGCCGAGCCCCACGGAAATGCTTCTTGGCACGCCCGGACCCCCTGCCAGATAGGCCTCCCCGAGCTGAAGCCTGGCCCCCGTGTCCCCTCTTCTTGCCAGCATCCTCAGCTTGACATCCTCGCGACGCATTTTCTGTCCCCCCCGCCTATCTTTCAATACCCACCCACAGCCGCATCAGAGATACGACACGGATTATTTTTATTTCACCGGAGTCAATCCCCTGAATGCTATCAATGCCCAACATCCATCCACCCGACAGCAAAGTGACATTCAAGACATTTTGAAGAAAGGTAACTGTCATGAATGGCAGCCCCTCCCGTCTGGTGTTGGCGGGGTGGAACAGGTTTTGCACGAAAAGCCTGTGAATGGCTTGCCATGCCCTGCCCATTTCTTTTCAAGACCGAATGCGATCGCCTGCGGATTCTAGTATTTACCACAGCATCCGTTTTGAAAATGGATGCGCATGGAATCCACCATTCAATACAAGGATCAGGCATGAAATTCAATCGCATATTGGCGGCAGCATTGCCCGTCATTTCGCTGGCGGCCAGCGCCCAGTCATCCATCACCCTGTTCGGCATCGTAGACGTCAATGCGCGCTACGTGAGGAACAGCGACCTGCCTGGCAACCTGACCATGAACAACAGCGGCCTGGCCTCCGGGCGGCTGGGATTTCGCGGCGACGAGGATCTGGGCGGCGGACTGAGGGCCGGGTTCTGGCTGGAGTCGGATGTCAATGCCGACACGGGCACGTTCAGCTCCACGGGCAAGTTCTTCCAGCGCCGTTCCACCGTGAGCCTGTCGGGAGGTTTCGGCGAAGTGCGCCTGGGCCGCGACCTTTCGCCGGCTTCGGCACATACCTACAAATACGATCCGTTCGGCGTGATCGGACTGGCGGGTTCGGCCGTGACAAGCCGCATGCCGGACGGCTTCTCACCGTCCTACTACCGCCGGGACAACGCGATCCAGTACCTCTCGCCCAGCCTCTGGGGCCTGCGTGCGGAATTCATGTACGCCATGGACGAGAACCCATCGAGCAACGTGGGCCGCCACGTGGCAGGCCGGGTGCACTACGAAAACGGTCCATTGAGCCTGTCGCTTTCCTATGGCGCGACCGACATCGGCGCCGCCGGCACCAAGTTCAAGCAGTATGGCGCGGGCGCCTCGTACGATTTCGGTTTCGCCAAGCTCATGGGCCACTTCCAGCGGGAGGACCTGCCTTTCGGCACCTACGGCAGCAGCACCCTGGGCTCCGAGGACCGCTGGCTGCTGGGCATGACGGTTCCCGTGGGCAGCGGCCATCTCCGCGCCTCCTATGTGCGTACCGATTCGCGCAAGGGTCCGGTGGCATTCAATGACAGCGATGCGAACAAATATGCCATCGGCTATGTGCATGATCTGTCGCGCCGCACGGCCTTGTATGGAACCGTGGCCCGCATATCCAACAAGGGCAATGCGAATTTCGCCCTGTCGGGCGGTGCACCGGGGCTTGCTCCCAAGGGCACGTCAACGGGTGCGGAAGTGGGCATACGCCACAGTTTCTGATTTCCTTTCCGGGATTATTCCAGCCAGCGTTGCAAAACCGCTGGCGGCAGGCCGGGCAATGCCCTTTTTCCGCATTCACCAAACCATTGCCACGGCCTGCCATCCATCCATGTTCCGTTTGAATTGAAAATCCCATTTCCGCCAAGGAGCATTTCATGAAAAATATCAATGCCCTGTATATCGCAGGCATTTTTCTTGCCTGCCCAATGGCCCATGCGGACACTTTTCCCAACGGTCAATCGCATTACGGCTCGCCCGCGCCTGCAGGCTCCTACCGTAGCGTCGATCTGTCGCAGAAGACGCCCATCAACGTCACCTGCGGCGAAACCCTCAATTTCACCAGCAAGGGCAGGACATTCGCGTGGAAGGTCAGCTCCATCCGGCACAGCCATGTGCCGGTGGCGCGCTTTGCGCCGCCCGGTTTCGACACGCAGGGCCGCAGCATCTTCGTCATGCCCGCAGAGCACGAGCGAGGCGGCTGAAGGGGCCGCGTCGCTGCGGCCTGCGCTGCGCAGAATCCAACTCAACGCAACTCAACGCAGCAAAAAAAGGGCCCGCAATTCGCGGGCCCTTTTCGTTGCTGGAGGCAAGCCGAAGCTCAGGCCGCCAGGGCGCCGCGCATGGCGTCGATCACGGCCTTGTAGTCGGGCTTGCCGAAGATGGCGCTGCCCGCCACGAAGGTGTCGGCACCGGCATCGGCCACGCGGCGGATGTTGGTTTCCTTGATGCCGCCGTCCACCTCCAGGCGGATGTCGCGGCCGCTGGCCTCGATGCGCTTGCGCGCGGCCTCGATCTTGCGCAGCGTGCTGTCGATGAAGCTCTGGCCGCCGAAGCCGGGGTTCACGCTCATCAGCAAGATGAGGTCGATGTCGTCGATGACCCAGTCCAGCACGTCCAGCGAGGCGGCCGGGTTGAACACCAGGCCCGGCTTGGCGCCCTGGGCACGGATGTTCTGGATGCTGCGGTGCACGTGGGCCGTGGCATCGGGGTGGAAGCTGATGTAGTCGGCGCCGGCCTTGGCGAAGGCCGTGGCCAGTTCGTCCACGGGCGTGACCATCAGGTGCACGTCGACGGGCACGGGCTGGCCGTCGGGCGTCTTCGCATGGGGCTTCAGAGCCTCGCAGATCATGGGACCGAACGTGAGGTTGGGCACGTAGTGGTTGTCCATCACGTCGAAGTGGATCCAGTCGGCGCCGGAGGCGATCACATTCTTGACCTCGTCACCCAGACGGGCGAAGTCGGCAGACAGGATGGAGGGGGCGATGCGGTAGGTGGGGCTCATGGCCTGCGATTGTCGCAGCTAGCCCATACCGGCACCAGCGACGGCACAAAGCCATGGGTGGCGGCGCGTGGGGACGTTCGCAAGCCGGTACATTGCGGGCAGTTACCATTGCCGCCATGCCCATGAACGAGTTCCAGGTCCAGGTCCGCCCCGCCTTTTTGCCAGAGCAATCCGCTCCAGCGGCAGGCGTGTACGCCTTCTCCTACACGATCACCGTGACCAATACCGGCCAGGTGCCGGGCCAGTTGATCGCGCGCCACTGGATCATCACCAACGAACTGGGCCATGTCGAAGAGGTCAAGGGCCTGGGGGTGATCGGCCGCCAGCCGCTGCTGCAGCCCGGCGAGACCTTCGAGTACACCAGCGGCTGCCAGCTGCGCACGCCCAACGGCAGCATGCAGGGCAGCTATCTGTGCATCAGCCACGAGGGCGAAGTCTTCGAGTGCCCCATCCCGCGCTTTCATCTGCAGTCGGGCGCTGGCGGCGACAGCTTTCCGGACCCTGACAACCGCGTGCTGCACTGAGCGCGTTCCTCGGGGGAGGCGCTAGTCTTCCGCCCTGCCGCAAGACCCCTACATGAAGCGAATCACCCAAGACCTGCCCGGCCTTCTGGCCGCACTCGACCCCGAGGCCGACCTCGCGCACCGCCACATCTGGCTGATCCACCTGCTGGAGTGGGTGCGCGCGCCCAAGCCGTCGGTGGACGGCGCCGTGCAGCGTGTGCAGTTGCTGGTGGAGGCCGTGGAGGCCGATCCGGCCGTGCGCCAGCGCCTGCATGCGTGGTGGCTGCGCTTCATCGATACCGTGGACATCACGGCGCTGCTGGCCGATTTCGGCTTTGCGCCGCGCACCAACATGTTCAGCGAGCTGTCCGAGCGCGTGCGCTACAAGCTGCTGCCCAGCACGCCGGAGACGGTGGATGCCTCCGAGCTGTTCATGCTGGCCATGCCCGACGAATTCGACGCGCGCTGGCTGCACGCGCTGGACGCGGCCCTGCTCGAGCGCATCGCCGTACTGCTGACCGATGGCAGCGAGGGCCAGGGCAGCAGCTTCTGGCAGAACAGCCTGCTGGGCTCCATCACCTATTGCACGGGACAGATCCTGTCCACGGGCTTCTCGCCCGAGCTGCGCCTGCGCATGGACGAGCAGGCGCGCGACGACCAGCCCTTCCACGCCCTGATCCACGATGCGGAAAGCCTGCGCGTGGAGGTGCTGCACGCGCTGCGCACCAACGACCGGCGCGACGCGGCCGAGGCCCGGCTGCGCGAGCGCCTGGATGCCTGCCGCGCGGCCGTGACATCGGTGTACGCGCATTTCGAGTCCGAAGGCATTTCGGTGGGCCTGGTGTTTCGCCTTCGCCAGCTGCGCGCGCGCATCCTGCGCGTCAGGCGCCTGCTCGACTGCCTGCTGGCCGACAACCGCGCCACCGAGACGGCCGACCTGCTGGCCAACCTGGTGTCCGTGGGCATCGAGCGGCGCAGCCTGCGCGCGCTGCTGTCCACCAATACCTCGCTGCTGGCCGCCAAGGTGGCCGAGCGCAGCGCCGAGACCGGCGAGCACTACATCACGCGCACGGGCCGCGAGTACCTGTCCATGGTGACCAAGGCCGCCGGCGGCGGCTTCGTGATGGCCTTCACCACGCTGCTCAAGTTCGCGCTCTACGCGCTGGGGCTGTCGGCTTTCTGGGGCGGGCTGGCCGCGGGCATCAACTACTCCATCAGCTTCGTGCTGATCCAGCTGCTGCACTTCACGGTGGCCACCAAGCAGCCGGCCATGACAGCGCCGGCCATGGCCGCCAAGCTCAAGGACCTGCGCGCCAGCGAGGCCATCGAGGAATTCGTGGACGAGGTCGCGCACCTGGTGCGCTCCCAGGTGGCGGCCGTGCTGGGCAACGTGCTGGTGGTGCTGCCCATGGTGCTGCTGCTGTCGCTGGGCTATGCGCAGCTGTTCGGCCACACGCCCATCGACGAGCCGCATGCGATTGCCGTGCTCGATTCGCTGAGCCTGCTGGGCCTGTCGCCGCTGTTCGCTGCCTTCACGGGCGTGCTGCTGTTTGCCAGCAGCCTGATCGCGGGCTGGGCCGAGAACTGGTTCGTGCTGCGCCGGCTGGACTCGGTGATCCGCTACAACCCCGGCATCACGCGCTGGCTGGGCGCCGGGCGCGCGGATCGCTGGGCGCATTTCTGGCGCAAGAACATCTCGGGCTTTGCCGCCAATGTCTCGCTGGGCATGATGCTGGGCCTGGTGCCGGCCTTTGCGGCCTTCTTCGGCCTGGGGCTGGAGGTGCGCCACGTCACGCTGTCGGCCGGCCAGATCGGGGCCGCCATGGCCGCCCTGGGCTGGGAGGTTCTGCACTCCGACATGTTCTGGTGGGCGATTGCCCTACTGCCCATCAATGGCGCGTTGAACGTCACTGTCAGCTTTTATCTGGCATTCCGCGTTGCGCTGAGGGCACACAATGTCAGCGGAGTCGACCGCTCGCGCATCTATTCGGCCATCCGCCGCCGTCTGCGCACAGCGCCGCTGAGTTTCTTCCGCCCCTGAGCCTGCGGGACCTCGGGAACCACGCGGAACCCACGTGCTGGCGTGCCCGCCCGGCCTTGCAGCCTGGCAGGCACGCCAGTGGATCGCCAACGAAGTGTCCCCGTGCCAGGCGCACGGGACGCGGGCTTGCCCGCGCCGCAGGGAAGGCCTTGCGGAGCTTCGCTTGCGGGCCACTGGCTCGCGCAAAGGACGTCGCTGATGAATGACATGCTGAGCTTCTGGGAACCGTGGCTGCGGCCTTCGGCCGGGCTGGCCACGGTTCAGTGGTCCCTGCTGCTGGCCGTGGCCACCATGGTCGGCTATGCCTGCCAGCGCCATGCCGCCCTGCCCAAGGTCGTCGGCTACTCGCTGGTCGGCGGCATTGCCGGGTTGATCGGCTTTGGGGCCAACACCACCTGGCCGCTGCAGGGCACGGGGCTGTTCCTGCTGGAGCTGGGCGTGGCCATCGTGCTGTTCGAATGCGGCGGGCGCATCACGCTGCGCTGGTTCCGCCACAACCCCATGGTGCTGGTGCAAAGCGTGGCCGAGTCCGCGCTGACCTACGTGCTGGTCTCCCTGGTGCTGGGCTGGCTGGGCATGGCCCCCGAAGTGGCCGGGCCGCTGGCCCTGGTGGCCATGGCGGCCTCGCCCCTGGTGCTGACGCGCGTGGTGGCCGACATGCGTGCCGCAGGCGCCGTGACCGATCGCGGCCTGGTGCTGTCCACCCTGTCCACGCTGTATGCGCTGGCCCTGGGCAGCGCCAAGGCGGGCATGCTGACGCAGCCCAAGGCGGGCTTCGTGGCCTCGATCATGCCGGTGCTGGTGGTGCTGGGCGTCTCGGTGGCCGTGGCCCTGGTGCTGGCCGTGCTGATGCGCCTGGCGCTGCGCTTCATGAGCCCGGCCAGCGAGAACACCTCCATCCTCTTTCTCACCCTGATTTCGGCCAGCGTGCCGCTGACCTCGTACCTGGGCGGCTCGGCGCCGCTGGCGGCGCTGCTGGGCGGCATCCTGCTCAAGCAGTTCAACCCGCGCCCCTGGGCCTGGCCGCGCCAGCTGGGCACGGCGGCCTCGCTGCTGACCATGCTGATGTTCGTGCTGGTCTCCACCGTGGCCGCACAGGCCGACTGGAGCGCGCCGGTGGCGGGCGTGGTGGGCGCCGTGATCCTGGCGCGCCTGGTCGCCAAGACCCTGGGCGTGGCCGTGGGCAATGTGGGCACGGGCGCCAACTGGCGCCAGGCCTTCTGGGTGGGCTGCGCCATGGCGCCCATGTCATCGGTGGCGCTGCTGATCGCCTCGCAGTTCGTGGCCGCCGCGCCCGAGCTGGGCGCGCAGATCGCAGGCGTGGCCCTGCCCACCATTTTGGTGATGGAGGTGCTGGGCGCCGCCCTGGCCACCGTGGCCATCTACCGCTCCGGCGAAAGCTCCCGTCCCTGGAAGCCGCTGAGCCGCTCGAACACCGCAGGAGATGAACGTGAGTCTTGAAGCCTTCAACTCGTCCGAACCGCTGACCCTGGGCGTGGAGCTGGAACTGCAGCTGGTCAACACCCACGACTACGACCTGGCCCCCTACGCCGAGGACATGCTGCGCCTCATGCTCAAGAACCCGCTGCCCGGCAGCGTGGTGCCCGAGATGACGAACAGCATGATCGAGATCTCCACCAGCGTCTGCCATTCGGCCTCGGAGGTGCTGGGCCAGCTCAGCCAGATCCGCGATGCGCTGGTCAAAAGCGCCGACAAGCTCAACATCGCCGTGGTGGGCGGCGGCACCCACCCCTTCCAGCAGTGGCATGAGCGGCGCATCTACGACAAGCCGCGCTTCCAGGAGCTGTCGCAGCTGTACGGCTACCTGTCCAAGCAGTTCACCATCTTCGGCCAGCACGTGCACATCGGCTGCCCCGACGCCGACGCGGCGCTGCTGATGCTGCACCGCATGTCGCGCTACATCCCGCACTTCATTGCGCTGTCGGCCTCCAGCCCCTACGTGCAGGGCCACGACACGGCCTTCGACTCGGCGCGGCTGAACTCGGTGTTCGCCTTTCCGCTGTCGGGCCGCGCGCCCTGCGTGCTGCACTGGAGCGAGTTCGAGCAGTACTTCGACAAGATGACGCGCACGGGCGTGGTCAAGAGCATGAAGGACTTCTACTGGGACATCCGGCCCAAGCCGGAGTTCGGCACCATCGAGATCCGCGTGTTCGACACGCCGCTGACCATCGAGCGCGCAGCCGCCCTGTCCGGCTATGTGCAGGCGCTGGCCGCCTGGTTCATGGACACCCAGCCCTTCACGCCCGTGGAGGACGACTACCTGGTCTACACCTACAACCGCTTCCAGGCCTGCCGCTTCGGCCTGGAGGCCGTGTACGTGGACCCGGCCACGGGCGAGCACATGCCGCTGGCCGACCACATCCTCAAGACCATGGATGCCGTGGCCGACTACGCGGCCCGCCATGGCGCCGCGCCCGCCCTGCACCTGCTGCGCAGCGACGTGGCCGCCGGCAGCAACGATGCCCGCTGGCTGCGCGAGCGCCAGCGCAGCGAGCAGCTGCTGGCCGAGGTCTCGCGCCAGGCGGCCATGCGCTTTCGCGGCCAGGCCGTCTGAGGCCGGCGTTCAGCGCAGGCTCAAGGCAGCACCGCCGCCGCACGCGCGGCGGTGATCTGCGCGTCCGCGTCGCGCTGCAGCAGCAGGCGCTGGCGCACCAGGTCCTGGGCCGCCGCCGTGACGGCGCTCACGTAGCCGGCCTGGTCGACATACAGCTCCTCCAGTGACGGCCGCCCGTCACCGGCCGCCAGCCGCGCCGCGCGCGTCTTGTGGAAGGGGATGAAGCTGCCCGTGAGGTTGGACAGGTCCACGATGCCCGGCGTGGCCACGTAGTTGAACTCCATGCTGGTGCCCAGCGGTGCCCGCGCCTCCACGCTGCGGATGCCGGCGCGCGTGAGGCCGGTGGCCGCATCGACCTGGGGCACGAGGATGGCGTAGTCCTTGCCCGTGGCGCGCGGCGGCTGCAGCGTGGCGATGCCGCTTTCGTCCTGCGGCACGTATTGCGGGCCGAAGTCGAGCAGCGCAAAGCCGTTGTGGCGCGCCAGGTAGCGGAACTCGGGGATGGCGGTCTGCACGCCGCCCACGCTCCAGCCCAGGCCCTTCATGGCGGGAAAGACCAGCTTGTCGGGCCGCACCAGGGTGCCGTCGGCCAGCCTGGGCACCTGGCTGGCCGGCGGCTCGGTGCCGCGCACCACCCAGTCCTCCAGCGCGATGAACAGCGCGCGGAAGGTGTCGTTGAAGTGCACCACGGTGCCGGCCGGATAGACATTGCGCGTGGGCGCATAGCCGATGCTGGCCGTGCCGCCTGCGCCGCCGTGCTGCGTGCTGGCGTAGTAGTAGATGCGCGCATTGGCGGGCTGGGCGATGTCGCGCAGGCCGTTGGCATCGGTCAGCACGGGCGAGCCCTGCAGCTGCCAGAACTCCGTGCCCGACAGGCCCAGGAAGAACTTGGGGCAGGTGTTGCTGGCTTCGCAGCGCTTCATCACGCCGCCCTGGCGGCCGCTGACCTCATCGCTGTAGTCCTTGTCCAGGCCACGCGGCGCGGTCTGGCCGAAGGCCGTGTGGTCGGTGCGCAGGCCGCCCCCGCCGCCGGGCACGGCAAAGCGCGTGTTGATGTTGGTCTGGCGCGCGGCCACATGGGCATACATGCCGTCGAAGACCTTGCCGCCATCGAGCGCCTGGTTGAAGCCCAGGTGCAGGAAGGTCTTCATGGCATTGCCCGACTGCGAGGTGCCCTGGCCGATGGTGTGCGTGATGCGCCCGGCCAGCGGATTGGCCTTGCCGTCGGCATCGGCCGCCTTGGCGCGGAAGAAGCTCACCGTGTCGCGCAGCGCCGCCAGGCCCACGCCCATGACCTTGGGGTCCTTGGCCACGTAGACCAGCTCGTAGAGGTACTGCGGATCGAACCCGCCCTTCAGGCAGACATTGGTGGCGCTGGGTGTGCCGGGGAAGGGATTGGCGGCGGCATCGCAGCTGGCGAACTTCCAGTCGCCCGCAGGCACGGTCTGGCGCGCATCGGTTTCGTTGATGCGGCGCGTGAGCGAGTAGCCGGCCTGCGTGTTGTCCAGGCTGGCGGGCTCGTAGGGGGTCATGCTTCCATTGAACACGCCGCCGGGCAGGGTCATGGAGGGCACGGCGGCGGCCGGGACCAGTTCGGTGCGGTAGCTGCCCGTGATGCTGCTGCCGTCCTTGTTGCGGGCCACGGGCACGGTGACCGTCAGGCGCGCGGGCGTGGACTTGGGCACATCGCCCTGCCAGGCCGAGTACAGCAGCACATAGCCGCGCTCCAGGTAGACCGCATCGCCGGGCGTGGCCGTGGGGTTGGGCATGGTCAGGATGTTGCCGCGGTTGGGCGCGTCATAGCGCAGCACGCCGCTGGCCTTGGACATGTCCTTGGGCTTGAGCATGACGAAGTCGGTGCTGTACTCGACCATGCCGCGCGCATTGACGGGCGCCAGCGCCAGGTCCTGGATCACGGCGTTCTTCGGGTCGGCCGGGTTCAGCTCGCCGCGCAGCACGCCGGTGACTTTCTCGTAGGCGCCGACACTGCCGTAGCTGCCGGCAAAGTCCTCGGTGGCGCTGATGCTCAGCTGCATGCGCGGCGCCTGCGAACCGGCGGGCGAGTCACTGCCGCCGCAGGCGGTCAGCAGGCCGGATACGGCCAGGGCAAGGGCCAGGGGATGGGTGGATCTGATGTGCATGTTGTCTCCTTGGGGTCATGGCACAGGCAAGGCTGCGCCCTGGCCGCCGTGCATTGCGGCGGCCTAGGGCGGTTCGGAAAAAAAGGAACGGGAGAGCGGGGGAGCGGGAGAGCGGGGGAGCGGCCTACTCGGGCTGGATGCCGGCGGCCTTGATCACCTGGCCCCACTTCTGGGTCTCGGCGGCCTGGAAGGCGGCCAGTTCCTGCGGTGTGGCCGTCCAGCCCTGGGAGCCGGACATGTCGAAGAAGGACTTGGCGCCCGCGCTGTGCACGGCGTCGGACAGAAGGCGGTTCAGGCGGGCCACCACGGCCTCGGGCGTGCCGGCCGGCGCATAGGCGGCGAACCAGTAGCCCATGTCATAGCCCTTGACGCCGGCTTCCTCCAGCGTGGGCACCTCGGGCAGCTGCGGGCTGCGCTGGGTGGTGGAGTAGCCCAGGGCGCGCAGCTTGCCCGACTTGACCTGGGGCACGCCGGTGGAGGTGTCGGTGATCATCAGGTCGATCTGGCCGCCCAGCAGGTCGGTGATGGCCAGCGGATTGCTCTTGTAGGGCACGTGCATCAGGTCCACGCCGGCCAGCTGCTTGAGCATTTCACCGGCCACGCGGCTGGAGGAGCTGCCGCTGCCGAACGACAGATTGCCCGGCTGCTTCTTCGCCGCCGCCAGCAGGTCGCCCACGTTCCTGTACGGCGCATCGGCGCGCACCACCAGCACCTGGCCGCCCTTGCCCAGCCCGGCCACGGGCGCGAAGTCCTTGACCGCGTCATAGGGCAGCTTCTTGTACAGATGCTGGTTGGCCGCGTGCGTGGTGTTGGTGGTGATCAGCACCGTGTAGCCGTCGGCCGCCGAGCGCGCCACCTGCTGGGCCGCGATCATGCCGCTGGCGCCGCCCTTGTTCTCGACCACCACGGCCTGCTTGGTCGCCGTGGTCACGGCCTGGCCCAGCGCCCGTGCCAGCTGGTCGGTGGCGCTGCCGGCCGCAAACGGCACGACGAAGGTGATGGGCTTGGACGGATAGTCCTGGGCCAGCGCCGGTGCGGTGGCGGCTGCCAGCGCGCAGGCTGCCAGCGCGAGCGCATGGCGGCGGGGGAAGTTGTGCGAAAGGTTCATGTCTGTCTCCTTTGTTGTGATGAATGTGTGACGGGCGGGTCCTGCCGGCTACTCCGGCGCCAGGTGGGGCAGCAGCGAAGCCGGTATGTGGACCTGCATCTGCAGCAGCCAGTACGACAGCGCCTTGCCGTGGCTGTCGAGGTTGAGCGCGTCGTTGACGCCGCCGTCCAGCACCGCGTCCAGCACCCAGTTCATGGCCTGCAGGCGCTGCAGCACGAAGCGCTGCACGCGCGCAGGGCGCCGGGCGGCGAAGTGCGCGGCCACGCGCTCTTCGGTGATCTGCTCCACCAGCACGGGCCAGCAGGCGGCATTCCAGGCGATGAGGCTGATGTTGGAGCGGTTGCCCTTGTCCCCCGTGCGCCCGTGCGCCAGGCGGTACAACGGCACGGTGACGGGCATCGTGGTCTGCAGTGTGTTCATGCGGCGTGCTCCCCGGCTTCTTTCCCGGCCTCTTTCTCGACCCCTTTATCGATCTCTTCCTCGGCCCACTTCCACCCGGTGGCGACGCTCTGCTGCGCCAGCAGGCAGGACACCGTGCCCAGCCGCGCGCGCAGCGCCGTGCGCACGCCGCCGCCGCCGGCCGGCCCGCAGGTGTACAGCGCGTTGACCTCGCGCGGCAGGCGCCGCGCCTG
>NZ_JAQOTI010000003.1:260084-504780 GCF_028401915.1 Delftia sp. DT-2 | reverse complement strand
ACGGCTCGGGCGGCACGGGCCTGGGGCTGGCCATCTGCCGCAAGATCATCGACGCCATGGACGGCACCATCGTGGCCAGCAACCGGCCCGAGGGCGGCTCGCTGTTTCGCATCACCCTTCCCTGCCGCAGCGCATCGGAGACGCGACCGGCGGAGCTGCTGTAGCGGCACCGCCGGCCGGCGCGCCTGCGGCCGGCAAACGGGTGGTGAACAAGTGGCAAACGGGTGGCAACAAATGAGAAAAAGTCTCATTTAGAATGCCAGCACTTCGTCCCGCCCTGCCCGCCTGCCTTTCCTCCCCGCTTGCTTGTATGACACGCCATCCGACTCCTGCCGCCTGGCTGGGCCTGGACCTGCACTGGGCCTATGGCAGCCTGCTGCCCGCCATCTGGCGCAGCACGCGCTGCATCCACCGCGCGCAGGATGTGCTGCATGACGCCTTCGTGCGCTACGCCCTCAGCGGCCGGCACGAAGGCATCGCCCAGCCGCATGCCTACCTGCGCGTGGTGGCGCGCACCGTGCTGGCCGACCAGATGGCGCATGAGCGCCGCTTCGTGCCCCTGCCCGAGCTGGCAGGCGAGGCCGGCGCCGCGCAGCACCCGGTGGCACGCGCGGACGAAATCGCCTTGCAGGAAGCCTTCACGGTGCCTTCGGCCGAGATGCTGGCCGACCTGCAGCAGCGCCTGGGCGCCGTGCAGCGTGTCATCCAGGGATTGCCTGCGCGCTGCCGCGAGGTGTTCTGGCTGTGCAAGGTGGAAGGCCACTCCCAGCCCCAGATTGCCGCCATGCTGGGCATCAGCCTGAACATGGTGGAGCGCCACCTGATGCGCGCCCTGCTGGACCTGCGCGCCGCACGCGAGCTGCTCGCGCCATGAGCACGCCGCGCGAGGAAGCCGCGCGCTGGTTCATACGCATGCACCGGGATGCGGGAGCGCGGCCGGGCGCCGCCGATGCCGCTGCCTGGCGCCGCTGGATGGACGCCGACCCGCGCCACGCCGCCGAATACGCCGCCTTCGAGGCGCTGTGGCAGGACTTCGACTCCACGCCCCGCACCGAGGCCCTGGCCACGGCGGTGGACACCGCCGCACGCCAGCGCCGCAACACACGCAGCAACGCGCGCCGCGCGATCATCACCCGCGGCGTGCTGGGCGTTGCCGGCCTGGGCACGGCGGGCCTGCTGGCATGGCGCGGCTGGCTTGAATGGCAGGACACCACCGTGTTCGCCCTGGCCCGCGACAGTGCGATTGGCGAACGCATCGTGCTGAACCTGCCCGACGCCAGCGTGCTGACCCTGGGACCGGCCAGCCGCATCGCCACGCGCTACACGCGCCGCCAGCGCGCCGTGGTGCTGGAGCAGGGAGAGGCCCTGTTCGACGTGGCCAGGGATGCAGACCGCCCCTTCACCATCGCCGCCGGCCAGGCCCGCATCACCGTGCTGGGCACGCGCTTCACCGTCAACCGCCTGCCGGGACTGGTGCGGGTGAGCGTGGAGCATGGAACGGTGCGTTTGGCGGTGAAAGGTGGTGACGGAGAACCGTCCTTGCTGCTGCAGGCTGGCGAAGTGGGGGAACTGCCGGACGAAAGCGCCGGTGCCGCCCCCGGTGCCGCACCCGGAGCCGATGGCGCCCACGCCAGCCCCCTCCCCCACCGCGTGCAACGCGATGCGCGCGACAGCGTCTCGTCCATCGAACGCGGCCTCATCGTCTTCGACAGCGCCGGGCTGGGCGAGATCGCGGCCACGCTGTCGCGCTGGCGCCGCCAGCCCGTGCGTGCGGCCGTCGCCGACGGCACGGGCGGGCCGCGCATCACGGCCGCCGTGCAGCGCGCCGATGTGGAGAGCTTCCTGGACGCGCTGCCGCGCATCGCCGCCGTGCGCGTGCAGGAGCGCGACGGCGCCACCTGGCTGGCCCCGCGCAGCACGGCGCCGGAAAAAATCCGGAAAAACTGAAAAAAAGCGGCCAACGCACATCAGGGATCCGGCGGGCTGCCCCGTCATACAGGCGAGCACAACCGATACCCAGGAGAACGTTCCCGCCATGCCCGCCCGCCCTCTTTCCTCCCGCCCGGCACGCGACTGCCTGTCCCTGCTCGCCTGCGCGGCGGCCCTGGCCTGCACGCCAGCCCTGGCCGCCCCTGCCGACATCGACCTGCCGGCCCAGCCGCTGGCCGACGCCATCAAGGCCCTGGCGCGCGCCACCGGCACCAGCATCGCGGCCGACAGCGCCCTGCTCGCAGGCAAGTCCGCGCCCGCCGTCCAGGGCCGCCTGGAGCCGGCCGAGGCACTGCAGCGCCTGCTGGCCGGTAGCGGCCTGCAAGCCTCTGCCCAGCCCCGGGGCGGCTGGCTGCTGCGCCCCGCCCCGGCGCGCCCGCAGACCGCGCTGGACGAAGTGCGGGTGACGGCCACGGCCCTGCGCGACGGCCGCACGGAAGGCACGGGCAGCTACCGGGCGCCCTATGCCAGCGCGGCCACCAAGATCGAGCTGACGGCCCGGGAGACGCCGCAGTCCGTATCCGTGATCTCGCGCGCACGGCTCGATGACCAGAACTTCGTGGAGCTCACCGAAGCCGCCAAGGTGGTGCCCGGCATCGTCGTGCGCCGGCAAAGCAGCACGGGCGGGCGCAGCGACATCCTCTCGCGCGGCTACCAGTCCTCCACCTACCAGCTGGACGGTCTCACCGTCAGCGGCAATCCGGCCACCCAGGAAACGCTGGACCTGGCCCTGTTCGACCGGGTCGAGGCCCTGCGCGGGCCGGCCGGGCTGTTCTCGGGCGCGGGCGAGCCCAGCGTCATGCTCAACCTGGTGCGCAAGCGCGCCCTGCCGGACTACCAGGGCCAGGGCGCCATCGGCCTGGGCTCGCGGGGGCGCAAGCGGGCCGAGGTGGATGTCACCGGAGCGCTGTCCGAAGATGGCCGCCTGCGTGGCCGGGTGGTGGCGCTGCACGAGAACTTCGGCAGCCCCGTGATGGCCATGGACGGCCACAAGCAGGCCCTGTACGGCACGGTGGAGCTGGACGTCACTTCCCAAAGCACGGTCTCGGTGGGCGCCACCTGGCAGCGCGGCCGGGGCAACTACGACACCGGCCTGCCCGCCCACGCCGACGGCAGGCTGGCCCCCATTCCGCGCGACGTGGCCATTGCCGCCGACTGGGGCCGCGCCGCGCCCGAATCGCTGGCCGGCTTCATCGAGTCGGAGACGCGGCTCGACGGCGGCGGCCTGTTCAAGCTGGCCGCCCGCCGTGTGCTGCGCCAGCAGCGCGACAAGTACATCAACGGCTACTCGGCCGTCTCTGACACCGGCATCAGCCGCTTCACCCAGGCCCAGACCGTGGACCGCGACTACGCCGACACCACGGCCGACATCTACTACAGCACGCCCTGGCAATGGGCCGGGCAGACGCACCATTTCATCGCGGGCGCGGACTACCGCAGCTCCAACATGCACCTGCGCATGCTGCGCGGCGCCATGAACACGCCGGCCGACCTGTTCCACTACGACCCCTCCTCCATCCCCGAGCCCAGCTTCAAGCCCTTTGCCGACGACATTACGCGCACCAGCCTGCGCGGCGTCTACGGCCAGTTGCGCATCAAGCCCACGCAGGCCCTCACCCTGGTGGCGGGCGCGCGCAAGAGCTGGTGGAAGACAGAAACCTCGGATCGGCTGCAGAACACGCGCTCGGGCTACGAGGTCGATGGCCAGTTCACGCCCTTCGCCGCCGTGCTCTTCGATCTGAACGACAGCTGGACGCTCTACGCCAGCCAGTCGCGCATCTTCCAGCCGCAAAGCGGGCGCCTGGCCGGTGGCGGCCAGATCGCCCCGCGCGAGGGCCGGCAGGTGGAGGCCGGCATCAAGGGCAGCCTGCTGGACGGACGCCTGAATGCCACCGCCGCCATCTACCGCATGCAGGACACCAACCGCGCGCTGGCCGACCCCGCCGATGCCGCCTTCGTCATCCCCGCAGGCAAGGTGCGCTCCGAAGGCTTCGAGGCCGAAGTGGTCGGCTCGCTGTCGCCGCGCTGGGACGTGGCGGCCAGCTACGCCTACATGCGCTCCAAATACCTGCAGGGCACCGTCACGCAGACGGGCACCGATTTCAGCACCATGTCACCGCGCCACAGCGTGAACCTGTGGGCGCGCTACCGCGTGGCAGGCCCCGTGGCCCAGGGGCTGGAGCTGGGCGCGGGCGTGCGCGCCGTCAGCGAGTTCTACGACACCCTGGGCACCGTGCGCTGGCGCGCGGGCGGCTACGGCGTCTGGTCCGTCTACGCCGCCTACCCGCTCACCCCCCAGGTCAAGCTGGCCGTGAACATCGACAACCTCTTCGACCGCGTCTACTGGGAGCGCGTGGGCACGGCCACGCGCAGCAACTACTACGGCCTGCCGCGCAGCATCATGGTCACGCTGCGCAGCAGTTTCTGATCCCGTCGCCACAGGGCGTGCGCAGCACAAGGCTGCCGCGCGCCCTGCCTGCCGCGCAGGCATTCGACACATCGACACCATCGAATGATTTCTCACAAATAATTCAATAGATCCACACAATGCATGGATTTACGCTTGTGTCCATTGCCGGCAGCCGCCGCCAGCCAGGACACCAGCCATTGCCATGCAAGACCGTTTTCTGATCGAGCGCATCGAGGCGCGGATCCTCGACATTCCCACCATCCGCCCGCACAAGCTGTCGTTCGGCTCCATCAGCCGGCAAAGCCCGGTGATCGTGCAGCTGTGGCTGCGCAACGGGGCCACGGGCTTTGGCGAGGCCGCCACCATCGGCGGCCCGTCGTGGAACGAGGAATCGCCCGAGAGCATCCACCATGCCATCGCCAACCACCTGGCGCCCAGCCTGATCGGCCAGGACGGCGCGCGCTTCGAGGCCTGCCTCTCGCGCATGGACCTGGCCTGCAAGGGCAATGCCTTTGCCAAGAGCGCCGTGGAAATCGCGCTGCTGGACGCCGTGGCGCGCAGCCTGCAGTTGCCCGTGTGGCAGTTGCTGGGCGGCAAGCAGCGCGACAGCCTGCCCCTGGCCTGGACGCTGGCCAGCGGCGACATCGAGCGCGACCTGGCCGAGGCCCAGCTGCGCCTGGAACAAAAGCGCCACCGCATCTTCAAGATGAAGATCGGCGCGCGCACGCCCGAGGCCGATGTGGCCCATGTGAGCGAGATCGCACGCGGCCTGCAGGGACGCGCCACGCTGACCGTGGACGTCAACCAGGCCTGGGACGGCGCCACGGCGCGGCGCTTTCTGCCGCAATTGATCGATGCCGGCGTGACCCTGATCGAGCAGCCCGTGGCCGGCTGGAACGTGCCCGCGCTGCGCGAGCTGACCGCCACGCTGCACGGCGCCCTGGTCATGGCCGACGAGAGCGTGTGCACGCCCTACGACGCCATGCGCCTGGCGCGCGAGCAGGCCAGCCACGTGTTCTCGCTCAAGGTGGCCAAGCACGGCGGCCTGCTGCGCACGCGCAAGGTGGCGGCCATTGCCCAAGCGGCCGACATCGGCTGGTACGGCGGCACCATGCTGGAGACCTCGATCGGCTCGGCCGCCTCGGCCCATGTCTTTGCCACGCTGGGCGGGCAGCACTACAACTGCGAGCTGTTCGGCCCCCAACTGCTGGTGGACGACATCGTCACCGAGCGCATGGCCATCCGCGACTTCGAGCTGCAACTGCCCGACGGGCCCGGCCTGGGCTTGGAGATCGACCTGCAGCAGTTGGCGCGCTTCGACCGCGCGCTGGCCGGCAGCCAGCCGCAGCACTTCGACATGGGGCAGGCCCGGACCGGGGCTGCGACCTGAATTCCTTTCATTCCTCCTGGAGACAAACATGCTTTATCTGGTCCGCATGGACGTGAAGATCCCCCACGACCTGCCCGCCGACGTGGCAGCCGAGATCAAGGCCCGCGAGAAGGCCTATTCCCAGCAGCTGCAGCACGACGGCCGCTGGCCCCACATCTGGCGCGTGGTCGGCGAGTACGCCAACTACAGCGTGTTCGACGTGGCCTCCAACGACGAGCTGCACGAGCTGCTGCAGGGCCTGCCGCTGTTCCCCTACATGGACATCCAGGTCACGCCGCTGGCAAAGCATCCCTCGGCCATCGCCTGAGCACAGCCCAAACCAAGACCAAATTTTTCGGAGACAACTGAAGTGAATGTGAAACGCCGTTTTCTGACCGCCGCAGCCGCAGGCCTGTGCCTGTCCGCCGTGATGCCCGCCGCCCATGCGCAGGCCCCCGAGGCCAACTGGCCCAGCAAGCCCATCCGCTGGATCGTGCCCTTCCCGCCGGGCGGCGCCATGGACGCCATTGCGCGCACCCTGGGCGAGAAGGCCGGCCGCACGCTGGGCCAGCCCTTCGTGATCGAGAACCGTCCCGGCGCCGGCGGCAATATCGGCGCCGACTTCGTGGCCAAGCAGCCCGGCGACGGCTACACGCTGATGATCACCTCCATCGGCATGGCCACCAACAAGCCGCTGTACCGCAAGCTCAGCTACGACCCGATCAAGGACTTCGCCCCCGTGGGCGTGCTGGCCGTGGTGCCCAACATCCTGGTCACCAACTCCACCCAGCCCAACGTCAAGAGCGTGGCCGACGTGGTGGCCGCCGCCAAGGCCTCGCCCGGCAAGCTGACCTATGCCTCGGCCGGCAACGGCACCTCCATCCACCTGGCAGGCGAAGTGTTCAACTCGCTGGCCGGCGTGGACATCCTGCACATCCCCTACAAGGGATCGGGCCCGGCCGTCTCCGACCTGCTGGGCGGACAGGTCAACTACATGTTCGACTCCATCACCTCGGCGCGCCCGCACATCCAGTCGGGCAAGCTGCGCGCCCTGGCCGTGACCACGGCCAAGCGCTCGTCCAGCATGCCCGACGTGCCCACCATGGAAGAGGCCGGCATCAAGGGCTACGAGGTCTCGCCCTGGTTCGCCGTCTTCATGCCCGCCAGCACGCCGCCGGCCATCGTCAAGAAGCTCAACCAGGTCTTCGTGGCCGAGATGAAGCAGCCCGACGTGCTCGAACGCTTCAAGGCCATCGGCGCCGAAGTCGTGGGCTCCACGCCCGAGGAAGCGGCCAGGCACCTGCAGGCCGAGTCCGTGCGCTGGACCAAGGTGATCACGGAGCGCAACATCAGCATGGACTGAGCGCTTCTCTTTTCCAGGACATCCCATAAAACCACGAGGAGACAAACATGTCCGAACTGTCCCAGGACCAGCTGCTGAATCTGGTCAACAGCAAGCAGATCGCCCCTGGCAGCGACCGCGTGCGGGCGCTGACCCAGCGCATCGTCAGCGACCTGTTCCACACCATCGACGAGATGGATGTCACGCCCGACGAGTTCTGGGCCGCCGTGGACTGGCTGGGCCGCCTTGGGAGCAGCGGCCAGTTGGGCCTGATCACGGCAGGCCTGGGCTTCGACCGGCTGCTGGACATCCGCAGCGACGAGGCCGATGCGCGTGCTGGCCGTGCGGGCGGCACGCCGCGCGCCATCGAAGGCCCGCGGTTCGTGGCCGGTGCACCGCTGTCGCAAGCGGAGGCGCGCCTGGACGAGGGCGAACCCCAGGGCGAGGTCTTCGTGATGGAAGGACGGGTGCTGGATCTTGACGGCCGGCCTCTGCCGCATGCGCTCATCGATGTCTGGCATGCCAATGTCCAGGGCGGCTACTCGCACTTCTTCCCGGGCATGAAGCCCTACGAGCTGCGCCGCCGCATAGAAGCCGACGACCAGGGCCGCTACCGCTTTAGCAGCTATGTGCCGCCCGGCTACTCCATACCGCCGGACAGCCCCACCTCGGAACTGTTCGACGCGCTGGGACGCCACGGCCATCGACCCGCCCACATCCACTTCCTCGTGGTTGCACCCGGCATGCGCACGCTGACCACCCAGGTCAACCTGCCCGGCGATACCTACCTGGACGACGACTTCGCCTTCGCCACGCGCGACGGCCTGATCGTCGAGCTGGAGCGCGGCGTGGCGCCGGCCGGCTATGAGTCGCTGGGCGTGAACGCGCCTTTCGTCCGCACGCGCTTCGACTTCGTGCTGCAGCCCGCAGTCAGCGAAGGCGAGTCCTTGCCGCTGACACGCATGGAGCGTGTGCGCGCCTGAGGCTCCGCCACCTTCCGGGGCCTTCCGGCCTGCCATTTTTTTCGCTTCGTCCGTTCCACAGCAGGCCGCCCCCTTGGAGTGCGGCCTGCTTCACCGTATCCGCTTCCCACACCATGTCCAGCCTGCATCGCATCGCCGCAACCCTGCTGACCGCCACCGTGGCCCTCGTGCCCGCCCTGGGCCACGCCCAGGCTCCGGCAGCCTTTCCTTCCAAGCCGGTGAACATCGTCGTGCCCTACGCGGCCGGCGGCCCCGTGGACAACCTGGCACGCGCGCTGGCCACGCGCCTGAACAAGGTCTGGTCGCAACCCGTGGTCATCCTCAACCGCACAGGCGCCAACGAGATCATCGGGGCCGAGTACGTGGCCAAGAGCGCACCCGACGGCTACACGCTGTTCGCCGCGACCGAAGCGTCGCTGACCATGAACCCGCACCTGTACAGGAAGCTGCCCTACAACCCGCAAAAGGACTTCGCCCCCATCTCCCGCCTGATCAGCGTGCCCATGGTCTTCTTCGTGCCCCAGAGCTCCAAGGCCGGCACGCTGCAGGAGTTCATCGCTCAGGCACGCCAGGCAGGCAAGACCAAACCGCTGACCTATGGCTCATCGGGCGCGGGCGGCATCGTGCACCTGCCGCTGGCCATGTTCGCCAAGCAGGAAGGGCTGGAGATGGTGCACGTGCCCTACAAGGGCGCCGCACCGCTGATCCCCGAAGTCATCGCCGGCCAGATCGACGCAGCGGTGCTGGGCGTGTCGGTGATCGAGCAGCACATCAAGTCGGGCAAGCTCAAGGCCCTGGCCGTGTCCTCGGAGACACGCAGCATCGCCCTGCCGGATGTGCCCACCTTCAAGGAAGCCGGGGTGCGCGACATCCAGGCTGTCTTCAACATCGGCCTGCTGGCACCGGCTGGAACGCCGGCGCCCCTGGTGGAGAAGATCGCCGCCGATGTGCGCCGCGTGCTGCTGGAGCCCGAATTCCGCAAGACCCAGGTGGACGCGTTCTCTTACGTGGCCGTGGCCTCCAGCCCCGCCGAATACCGCGACTTCCTGGCGCGCGACTACCAGGTGCAGGGCGAGCGCGTGCGCACCTCGGGCGCCTCGCTGGATTGAACCGGACGGAGTCCGTTCAGCTCTGGACTGCGGTGCGCTTGGCAACCACGTGCACCGCAGCCGCAGGCCTGCGCCCCCAGTTCATCAGCGCCGTGCCGGCCACGGCCATGCCGCCGCCCAGCACGATGCTGGCATCGATGCTCTCGCCCAGCCACAGCGCCGACAGCGCCACGCCGATCACGGGCACCAGGGTGATGTAGCCCGAGGCCGCACCCGCGCCCAGCGCCTTGACGCCGTCGAAGTACCAGGCATAGGCAAGCGCCGTGGCGCCGAAGGCCAGGAAGGCCAGCGCGCTCCAGGCGGTTGCGTTGCCAAGCACGGCAGCCTGCAGGCCGGCCGGCCCTTCCACCACCAGGCTGGCCACCAGCAGCATGGCCGCGCCCATGGTCGAGGTCACGGCCGTGGCCGACAGCGCATCGACACCCGTGAGCAGCCAGCGGCCGATCAGGGTGTAGGTCACCCAGCACACCACGCAGCCCAGGATCAGCAGCTCGCCGGCGCCCACCGATCCCCGCAGCAGCGCCAGCGGCTGGCCATGCGAGATCACCACCACGGCGCCGTAGGCCGCCAGCGCCATGCCCAGGGCAATGGTGCGGTTGAGCCGCTCGCCGAACAGCCAGACCGCCAGCGCCAGCGTGAGCACGGGGTTGAGCGTGATCACCAGGGCCGCCTTGCCGGCCGGCACATGCTGCAGCCCCATCAGGAAAAAGGCCGCATAGCCGAACACGCCCGTGGCGCCGGCGGCCGCCATGCCCAGCCAGCGTTTGGCGCTCCAGTGCCTGAGACCGGCCATGCCGCCGGCCCAGTACAGCCAGGGCAGCAGCACGGCGGCGGCCAGCAGGAAGCGCAGGCTGGCGGCTGCCAGCGGCGGCATGTTCTGTGCCACCACGCGGCCCGCAGGCCAGGAAGCGCCCCACAGCAGGGCCATGCCGACAAGCCGCAGGTGGGGACCGAAGAAGCGTTGAAAATTCATGGCGCGTACTATGTGCTCATATCGATTCATAGACAAATGAGCGAATGCTCATGACCTGGACACCGTGATCCCATGACCTTCACCCAGCTCGAAGTGTTCGCGGCACTGGCCCGCGCCGGCAGTTTCTCGCGCGCGGCCGCGCTGCTGGGCATTACCCAGAGCGCCGTCAGCCATGCCCTGCGCGCGCTGGAAGGCGAGCTGCAGGTGCAGTTGGTGCACCGCGAAGGCCCCCACTCCCCGCTGACCGACGCAGGCACGCGGCTGCTGCAGCGCGCCAACGACATCCTCCAGCAAAAGGAGGCCTTGCGGCAGGAGGCCGATGCCGAGCGCGGCATGGCGCGCGGCACGCTGCGCGTGGCCTCGTTCGGCGCCACCTCTTCACTGCGGCTGCTGCCCCCGCTGATCACCGAGTACCGGCGCCGCCAGCCCGCCGTGCTGGTGCAGATCGACGAGCAAAACGACGACACCGTGGTCAAGTGGCTGCTGGAGCGGCGCGTGGAGATCGGCTTCGTCGTGCTGCCCGACGAGCGCTTCGAGACCGTGCCCCTGGTGGAAGACGAACTGGTGGCGCTGCTGCCCGCATCGCACCGGCTGGCGGCCCAGCGCAGCATCCGCGCCGCCGACCTGCAGGGCGAGGCCTTTGTGCGCACCTCGGCCGGGTCGGGCGCACACATCGACCGCTTCCTGGCCGAGGCCGGCGCCCAGCCTGCGGCCATCTACCACTTCGAGCAGATGTCCTCCATGCAGGGCTTCGTGGCCCAGGGCCACGCCATCGCCATTGCCGCACGCCTGGCCGTGCCCGAGCAGGCGCCCGAAGGCATGGTCTACCGCAGCCTCTCGCCCCGCCAGCGCCGCGTCACCGGCCTGGCCGTGCGCAGCATGGAACGGCTGTCGCCGGCCGCTGCCGGCTTTGTGGAGCTGGCGCGGGAGATGGCGAAGAAGAAGCGGTTTGGCTAAGCCTGCGCCGCCGACGGCAAGGTCAGCGGATGCAGCACCAGCGCCTCGCGCACGATGGGCTTGAGCGCCTGGGCCTCGTCGGGGCTGGCCAGCACGCGGGCCAGTTCGGCGCGCATGCGGGGCTCCCAGAATTTGCGGATGTGTTCGGCAATGCCCTGCAGGGCCTCGTCGCGCTCGGGCATGGCCTCGAAGAACTCGCCGATGCGGTTGGCCATGCGGACCAGGTTCGCGCTGTCCATCACTTGCCTCCCGCCACGGCCATGCTGCCTGCCTGCGCGGCTTGCAACAGGCCGATCTGCTCTTCATGCATGCGCGCAAAGCCGCGCTGCCAGTCGGACGGCTGGGCGTGCTGGGGGACGGGCAGCACCTGCACGGCCGTGACCTTGTATTCGGGGCAGTTGGTGGCCCAGTCGGAGCTGTCGGTGGTGATGACGTTGGCGCCCGATTCGGGAAAGTGGAAGGTGGTGTAGACCACGCCGGGCTGTATGCGCTCGGTGACGGTGGCACGCAGCACGGTCTCGCCCGCGCGGCTGGCGATGCCGACCCAGTCGCCATCGCGTATGCCGCGGTCCTCGGCGTCATGCGGATGGATTTCCAGCCGGTCCTCGCTGTGCCAGTGGCTGTTGTGCGTGCGCCGGGTCTGGGCGCCCACGTTGTACTGCGACAGGATGCGGCCCGTGGTCAGCAGCAGCGGAAAGCGCTGGGTGACCTTCTCGTCGGTGGCCACGTACTGGGTGATGATGAAGCGGCCCTTGCCGCGCACGAAGCGGTCCCTGTGCATGATGGAAGTGCCGGCCTCTTCGGTGCTGTCATTGCAGGGCCATTGCACGCTGCCCAGCCGGTCGATCTTGTCGTAGTTCACGCCCGCGAAGCTGGGCGTGAGCGCGGCGATCTCGGCCATGATCTCGCTCGGGTGCGTGTAGTGCATGGCGTAGCCCAGCGCATTGGCCAGCAGCTGGGTGACTTCCCAGTCGGCATGGCCGGCCAGCGGCGCCATGACCTTGCGCACGCGCGAGATGCGGCGCTCGGCATTGGTGAAGGTGCCGTCCTTTTCGAGGAAAGAGGCGCCCGGCAGGAAGACATGGGCGTACTTGGCGGTTTCGTTGAGGAAGATGTCCTGCACCACCACGCATTCCATGGCCGAGAGCGCGGCCGTCACATGCTGGGTGTTGGGGTCGGACTGCACGATGTCCTCGCCCTCGCAGTACAGGCCCATGAAGCTGCCGGCCAGGGCCGCCTCGAACATGTTGGGAATGCGCAGGCCGGGCTCGGGGCTGAGCGCCACGCCCCAGGCCCCCTCGAACTCGGCGCGCACCGTGCTGTCCGAGATGTGGCGGTAGCCGGGCAGCTCATGCGGGAAGGAGCCCATGTCGCAGGAGCCCTGCACGTTGTTCTGGCCGCGCAGCGGGTTCACGCCCACGCCCTCGCGGCCCACGTTGCCCGTGGCCATGGCCAGGTTGGCAATGCCCATGACCATGGTCGAGCCCTGCGCATGCTCGGTCACGCCCAGGCCGTAGTAGATGGCCGCGTTGACGGGGCGGCCCGCTGGGTGGTTCTCGGCGCCCAGCGCATACAGGCGCGCGGCGCCGCGCACGAGTTCGGGAGCGACCCCGGTGACCTCGGCCATGGCCTCGGGCGAGTTCTCGGGCCGGGCCACGAATTCCTTCCACTGCGCGAAGGACTTGGCATCGCAGCGCTCGGCGATGTAGCCCTCGGCCAGCCAGCCTTCTGTGACGATGACATGGGCCAGCGAGGTGATCATGGCCACGTTGGTGCCGGGCCGCAGTTGCAGGTGGTAGTCGGCGCGGATGTGGGGCGACTTGACGAGCTCGATCTCGCGCGGGTCGATGACGATGAGCTTGGCGCCCGCACGCCGGCCGTCGCCGCGCAGGCGCTTTTTCATGCGCGAGCCGAACACCGGGTGCGCGGCCGTGGGATTGGCGCCGATGACCATGACCACGTCCGTGTGCTCGATGGACTTGAAGGTCTGCGTGCCGGCCGAGGTGCCATAGGTCTGGCCCAGGCCATAGCCCGTGGGCGAGTGGCACACGCGCGCGCAGGTATCGACGTTGTTGTTGCCGAAGGCCGTGCGCACCAGCTTTTGCACCAGGTAGGCCTCTTCGTTGGTGCAGCGCGAGGAGGTGATGCCGCCAATGGAATCCTTGCCGTGCTTGGCCTGGATGCGGCGGAACTCGCGGGCCGTGTGGGCAATGGCCTCTTCCCAGCTCACTTCGCGCCAGGGGTCGGTGATCTTCGCGCGGACCATGGGCCGGGTGATGCGGTCCTTGTGCGTGGCATAGCCCCAGGCAAAGCGGCCCTTGACGCAGGCATGGCCCTCGTTGGCCTGGCCGTCCTTCCAGGGCACCATGCGCACGACCTGCTCGCCCTTCATCTCGGCCTTGAAGCCGCAGCCCACGCCGCAGTAGGCGCAGGTGGTGATGGCGCTGTGCCCGGCCTGGCCCAGCTCGGTCACGGTCTTTTCCTGCAGCGTGGCCGTGGGGCAGGCCTGCACGCAGGCGCCGCAGCTGACGCAGTCGCTGTCCATGAAGCTGCCGCCCTGCCCCGCCGTGACGCGCGAGTCGAACCCCCGGCCCGAGATGGTCAGCGCAAAGGTGCCCTGCGTCTCCTCGCAGGCGCGCACGCAGCGGTTGCAGACGATGCACTTGCTGGGGTCGTAGCTGAAGTACGGGTTGGAGACATCGACCTCGGCGCGCGCCTGGCCCTTGAAGTGGTTGGCGCCGTCGAAGCCGTAGCGCACCTCGCGCAGGCCCACGGTGCCGGCCATGTCCTGCAGTTCGCAGTCGCCGTTGGCGCTGCAGGTCAGGCAGTCCAGCGGATGGTCGGAGATGTACAGCTCCATCACGCCGCGGCGCAGCTCCTGCAGTTGCGGGCTTTGCGTGCGCACCTTCATGCCCGGCTCGGCCGGCGTGGTGCACGAGGCCGGAAAGCCCTTGCGGCCTTCGATCTGCACCAGGCACAGGCGGCAGGAGCCGAAGGGCTCCAGGCTGTCGGTGGCGCACAGCTTGGGCACGCTGACGCCGCCTTCCATGGCCGCGCGCATCAGCGAGGTGCCCTCGGGAACGCAGACCTCGCGGCCGTCGATCTCCAGGGTGATCAGGCGTTCGGACGGGCTGGCGGGCGTGCCCCAGTCGGCTTGCTTCAAATGGTCGAGCATGGTGTTCTCCGTTCAGGCAGCCGCTGCGGCCGTGGTGGACTCGATGCCGAAGTCCTGGGGGTAGTGGTTCAGCGCCGAGCGCACGGGATACGGCGTCATCCCGCCCATGGCGCACATGGAGCCGTGCTGCATGGTGTCGCACAGGCTTTCCAGCAGGGCCACTTGGCCGGCGTGGCCGGCGTGGGCAGCAGGGTCGGTGCCGGCGCGCACGATGCGGTCGATGACCTCCACGCCGCGCGTGGAGCCGATGCGGCAGGGCGTGCACTTGCCGCAGGACTCGATGGCGCAGAACTCCATGGCATAGCGCGCCAGCTGCGCCATGTCGGCCGTGTCGTCGTGCACGACGATGCCGCCGTGCCCCACCACATTGCCCTTGGCGGCATAGGCCTCGTAGTCCAGCGGCGCATCCCAGTCGGCCGGCGCCACATAGCTGCCCAGCGGGCCGCCCACCTGCACGGCCTTGATGGCGCGGCCGGTGGCCGTGCCGCCGCCGAAGTCTTCCACCAGCTCGCGCAGGCTCAGGCCGAAGGCCTTTTCCACCAGGCCGCCGCGCGCAATGTTGCCGGCCAGCTGGAACGGCAGGGTGCCGCGCGAGCGGCCCATGCCGAAGCCCTGGTAGAAGGCCGCGCCGCGCGCCAGGATCAGCGGCACCGTGGCCAGCGTGATCACGTTGTTGATCACCGTGGGCCGGCCCCACAGCCCCGCTATGGCCGGCAGCGGCGGCTTGGCGCGCACGATGCCGCGCCGCCCCTCGATGCTCTCCAGCATGGCCGTTTCCTCGCCGCAGACATAGCTGCCCGCGCCCTTGCGCACCTCCATGTGGAAGGCCCGTCCGCTGCCGGCCACGTCGCGGCCCAGCCAGCCTGCGGCCTCGGCGCGCGCAATGGCTTCGCGCAGGGTGGCGATGGCATGCGGATACTCGCTGCGCACATAGACCAGGCCCTGCGTGGCGCCCACGGCCAGGCCAGCAATGGCCATGCCTTCGATCAGCGTGTAGGGATCGCCTTCCATCAGCAGCCGGTCGGCAAAGGTGCCCGAGTCGCCCTCGTCGGCGTTGCAGGCAATGTACTTTTGCGGCCCCGCTGCGGCGGCCACGGTCTTCCACTTGATGCCGGCCGGAAACGCCGCACCGCCACGGCCGCGCAGGCCCGAATCCAGCACCTCCTGCACGATGGCCGCGGGCTCCATGCGCGCCGCGCGCTCCAGCCCCTGCCAGCCGCCATGGGCTGCGTAGTCGGACAGGTCCAGCGGGTCGATGACGCCCACGCGCGCAAAGGTCAGGCGCTCCTGGCGCGCCAGGTAGGCAATGGCCTCGGTCAGTCCATGGCACAGCGCATGGCTGCCGCCCTGCAGCATTCCGGCATCGATCAGCCCCGGCACCGCATCGGCCGTGACCGGGCCGTAGGCCACGCGGCCTTCAGGCGTCTCGACTTCCACCAGGGTTTCCAGCCACAGCAGGCCGCGCGAGCCGTTGCGCACGATCTGCACCTGAAGGCCGCGCGCCTCGCACTCGCGCTGCAGGGCGCCGGCCACGGCGTCGGCCCCCAAGGCCAGCGCGGCGGCATCGCGGGGCACATAGACACGCACGCCGGGGCCTGCCCCTGCCCCTGCCCCTGCATGCGCAGGCTGCGCCACCGGCTCGCCGGCCTGCTCCGGCTGGCGGCATTGCGCGATGAGTGCATCCAGGCCGTTGGCCGAGACATGCGCATGGGGCTGGCCATCGAGCATCACGGCAGGCGATGACGCGCACAGGCCCAGGCAGTAGACCGGCTCCAGCGTGACGGCGCCATCGGCACTGGTTGGATGCCCATGCCCATGCCCACTCGATCCGCAGCCCAGCGCCTGGCCTGCGTGGGCGAGCAGCGCGTCCGCACCGCGCGACTGGCAGGCCTCGGCGCGGCAGACCTGCAGCACATGGCGGCCCGCTGGCGTGCTGCGGAAATGGGGGTAGTAGGAGATGACGCCATGCACCTCGGCACGCGAGAGGTTCAGCGCATCAGCGATGCGCGGCACGGCGGCTTCGGGGATATGGCCCAGCATGTCCTGCACGGCGTGCAGCAACTCGATCAGGGGGCCGGGGCGCCGGGCATGGACGGCAATGGCGTGCTCGACGGCCTCGCGCTCATGGGCGCCGAGTGCGCTGCCGGCAACAGCGGCATTGAGGACGGCAATGGGAATGATCTTCCCTTGTGTGGCTGGCATGGGTGTCCCTGCTGGCTTTCGTTGTGGGGAGCGGCGCGGTCCGGTCCGCTGGCGCTTTGTCTCTCATGCCATTTCAAGGCCTGCCGGGCCAGCCGTCAAATTCAAACGGATGATTGCGCCATTCAATCGGCAAATGAGCCGCCGGGCAGTGCTGCGCCTGCTGCCCCGGGTCTTGCGGATGCCGCAGCCAGCGCGGGTTTGCGCCACTTGGCAAATGCTCCCGGCTTGTCGCAAATCACACGGTATTTGGTGTGAATTTTGATAAGCTCACGCGCACCATGAACCACCCGCCATCAGCCATGACGCCACAGGATGGCTATCATTTTTCAGACCAGATCGGCCACCTGCTGCGGCGTGTCTATCAGCGCCACACTGCACTCTTCCAGCAATACATTCCCGACTCGCAGCTCACGGCCGCGCAATTCGTGGTGCTGTGCTCCGTGCGCGACAACAGCGGCAGCTCGCTGGCCGACATTGTCAAGGCCACCGTGATCGACCAGGCCACCATCCGCGGCGTGGTGGACCGGCTCAAGCAGCGCGAACTGGTGCAGGTGGACCATGACCGCATCGACCGCCGCAAGGTCGTCATCAACCTCACCGAGGCCGGCCAGGACCTGGTGCGCGACATGGAGCCCTTCGCCAAGCAGATCACCGAAAGCACCTACGGCAAGCTCAATCCGGCCGAGCGCCTGGCGCTGGATTTTTTGCTCAAGAAGATGCTGGAAGGTGGCGAGGCGGATTGAAGAGCCCCTGTTTTCATGGGGATGGGTGCCTGGCGATTTCAAAGAGCGGGGGCCCTCGCCGTCAAAGCCCCATCAACCCAGGCAGTGCCTTTGCGCACGACCTGTAGCAAAGAAAAAACAGATTCTCACGCCCATCTTCTGGGTAGAGATATCCGGCACCTGCTGCATTGATGCTCCACCCATAGACCACGCCATTGCGCCGCAGCTTCCCACTGAAGGCGCAAGGCAGAATGATCGATTCATAGTGGAAGGTGGAGAAGGAAACCTCGGTTGCCGTGGAGAAATAACGGATGACATCCTTGGGCCGCAGCGCAATTTTCTCGCAGCCCATGGTTTGCCCTTCTCCGACCGAACGATGGATCGAGCCGATCAAAACCACTGGTTCTTCCTGGTTGCCCATCGCCTTTCGGGGAGCGACCAGCACTGAAAGGCAGAGCACAGCCAGGATTGCCGTGGCGACCAGGCCATGCCTGCGATAGCTGCCATTCAATGACATGAGAACAAGGCTCCGCTGAAGATATGGCGCAGCGAATTGCTTGCGCCAGGAGCAGTCATTGTGTCGCATGGACCGGTTGAGCTCACAGGAGCTTCAGTCCATGGAAGTTCTCCAGCAAATCGGACAATCCGCACGCCCTGCCTTCGAAAAAGGCCTGATCCCCATTTGGGGACCCCATGAAAAAAGGCCTGCTTGCGCAGGCCTTTTCCATTCGGAGTTCTTTCTCGGCGTCAATCCAGCGCCCGGTTGCGCGATTCCACATCCACGGCCCAGATCGACAGGGCGCCGCCCACCAGCATGGCGGACAGCACGGCCAGCGCCAGGGTGAAGTGGGTGGCCATGATGGGCGCAATGATGGCCGGGGCGAACAGGCCGCCGAAGCGCGCCACGGCGCCGGCCATGCCCATGCCGCTGGCACGCAGGTCGGTGGGGTAGACCTCGGGGGTGAAGGCATACAGCGCGCCCCAGGTGCCCAGCAGCGAGAAGCTCATCAGCAGGGTGGAGCCGATGACCACGAAGGGCGACGAGCCCAGGCTGTAGAACATGCAGCCGACGGCGCTGAGCAGCAAAAAGCCGATCAGCGTGGGCTTGCGGCCCCAGCGTTCCACGCCATAGGCCGACAGCGCAAAGCCGGGCAGTTGCACCAGGGCCAGCACCACCAGGAAGACCTGGCCGCGCATGAAGGCGAAGCCCTCGCTGCTGAGCTTGACGGGCAGGTAGACGAAGACACCGTAGTAGGCGATGGAGATCAGCGCCCAGGCCAGGAACAGCGAGAGGCTGCGGCGGCGCAGGCCGCCGTTGAACAGCGCGAGTATGGACTTGCGCTCCTGCTTTTCAGGCTGCAGCGCGGGGATGTCCGCCGTGGTGCCGTTGACCTTGGCCACCCGCTGCAGCACCTTGCGCGCTTCCTCGGACTTGCCGTTGCGGTTGAGGAACATGGGCGACTCGGGGATGTAGAAGCGCAGCACCACGCCGATCAGCGCCGGCAGTCCGGTCACGAAGAAGATCACGCGCCAGGCATCGTCACCCCAGGACACGGCCACCAGCGCCAGGATGGCCAGGAAGATGGTGCCCACGGCCCAGAACGATTCCAGCAGCACCAGCCAGCGGCCGCGGCGGTCGCTGGGCAGGAACTCGGCCATCATGGTGTAGTCCACGGGCAGCGTGCCGCCCACGCCGATGCCGGTGATGAAGCGCAGCACCAGCAGCCAGGCGAACTCGGGCGCAAAGGCCGAGGCCACGCCCGCGAAGGCATCGATCACCACGGCCATCATCAGCACCGGGCGGCGCCCGATGCGGTCGGCCAGGCGGCCGAAGACGAAGGCACCGATCAGCATGCCGATGAAGAAGAAGGTGCCGGTCTGCAGCGCCTCGGGCACGGTCTTGCCGAAGGTCTTGGCAATGGACGGCGCGCTGAAGCCGATGGACAGCACCTGCATGGCGTCGGCCAGCCAGACCAGCCCGAAGATGACGAACAGCCGATATTGGAACTTGCCGACACCCGCTGTCTGGATGCCTTTTTCCACCGAAATGTATGTAGATGACATGCAGGGACTCCTTTTCTAGCCATCGCAATTGTTGAATCTGTCTTTTCCCAGGCAAGGCCGTTCAGCTTGTGTTGCCGTCTCCTGCCGTGCCTTCCACCCTTCACACATCCGGAGCGAACCGCTCCCTCGGCGCCATCTCCATGGCCCGATGAAAAAATTCAGGATGTCGGTCTCTGCATCCGGGCGATGGGCGCATTGCGGACAGGCTGCACATCGACAGCGCCGTCCGTTGTTGCCCATCACCCGTCCCCAGCATCAGATGTCAGGACCCAGGCCCTGGAGAGATTCCAGGGCAAGGTGTCCATATCCGCGGCATCGCCCATGCCGCCGCCCATTGCTGCCCATTGCCGCCCTCAGTGCGCATGCGCCTGTGCCTGCATGCGCAGCCGGTTAATCGTCTTCGTGTCGTCTGGCCAAGCTTTTTCCTCCGGTGCAAATCGTTCGCGCAAATATCCGAGCAGGTCCGCGATCTGCCTGTCGTCCAGGCTGTCCCCGAAGCCGGGCATGTAGCCCAGCGCATCGTCGGCCGGCGCCTGTATGCCGTTCAGGATCACCTGGACCAGGTTGTCGGGGCTGGCCGCATGCAGGTTGGTGTTCAGGGCCAGCTGCGGCTTGACGCCGAACAATGTGGGACCGCTGCCCGCCTCATGGCAGACCGCGCAGGCGTTCTGGTAGATGCGCTCGCCATTGGCGTGGCGGTCCAGGGCCCTGGCAGGTGGCGCCGCAGGCGCCGCCGCCTGCACGGCGGCCGGCGCCGGTGCCGGCATGGCCGGGGCGGCCTGGGTGGCCTGTGGTGCCTGTGGGGCCTGGCCCGGCAGTTCCATCAGGTAGGTGGCCATGGCGCGCACATCGGCTTCGGGCAACTGGGCCAGGCCGTGGATGACGGGCGCCATGGGGCCGGCCGCCACGCCATGGCGGGCCGAGAAGCCGGTGCGCAGGTATTGGTACAGCTCTTCGCGGCTCCAGGGCAGCTTGCCGCCGGCCAGTTGATTGAGCGCGGGCGCCGTCCAGCCTTCGGCCTCGCCGCCGCCCAGGTAGTGGATGCCGGTCTTTTCGGCACCCAGCGCATTGCGCGGCGAGTGGCAGGCCGCGCAGTGGCCCGCGCCTTCGACCAGGTAGGCGCCCCGGTTCCATTCGGCGCTGCGCGCGGGGTCGGCCTTGAACGGCGTGGCGTCGTGGAACAGCAGGTTCCAGCCCGCCATGGCCGGGCGCAGGTTGTAGGGGAAGGCCAGCTGCGTCTCGGGCGCCTTGGCCTTCACGGCGGGCTGGGACATCAGGTAGCCGTAGAGGGCCTGCAGGTCGCCATCGCTGAGCTTGGCGAAGGCCGTGTACGGGAAGGCCGGGTACAGCTGGCGCCCATCCTGGTGGATGCCGTGGCGCATGGCCCGCTCGAAGGCCGCGTAGGACCAGCGGCCGATGCCGGTTTCGTTGTCGGGCGTGATGTTGGTGGAGTAGATGGTGCCGAACGGCGTCTCCAGCCCGAAGCCGCCGGCATTGGCCGCGCCGCCCGGGGCCGTGTGGCAGACCACGCAGTCGCCCGCAGCCGCCACCAGGCGGCCGCGCTCCAGGGCCTGCGGCGAGTACAGGGACACATCGGGCCCGTCGGTCAGCGGCAGGGCCGGCTTCAGCGGCCAGGCCATGGCCGCCATGCCGGCAAGGCCTGCGGCGCCTGCGGCCAGCCAGCCCCAGCCACGGCCGGGCCGCGCCGCACCGGGCTTGCCGACACCCTCGCCCGCCAGGGCCAGGCGCAGCTGCTCGGGCTGGAAGGGCACTTCGCGCAGGCGCACGCCTGTCGCATGGTGAATGGCGTTGGCAATGGCGGCGGCGGCGGGCAGCGTGGCCACGCCATCCAGCGCCAGATTGCCCTGGCGGACGACCGCGATATCGCCGGGCGCACGCTGCGCCAGGTCGGAGCCGGGCTTGGCGATCACATCGAAAGAAGCAGCGGAAGCTGTGGACCCTGCCCAGTCGTCAAAAGCGGGGGCCGCGCCCAGCAGCCGGCGCGCGTCGGCCAGCAGTTGCGGGTCCTGCTGGACGATCTCGGGCCGCGTGCTGGCGGCCTGCGCCGCCTGCATGCTGCGGTTGTCATGGCCGGCCACGACGCGGGTCACTTCGATCTCGCCCGTTTGCGGGTGCACGGCCACCTCGGCCACCCAGGCGCTCCAGGCATGGAGGTCGGCGCCCTGCGCATCCAGGGTCTGCAGCTGGGCGGTGGCAAAGCCCCGGCCCAGCAGGCGGCCGTCGGCCCCCTGGTGGGATGGCGCCTGCTGCGATGCCTGCGCACGCTCGGCCACCTGCCGGGCCAGATCGCGCACCGGGCCTTCGGGCAGGTGCTGCAGCCGCCATTGCAGCGGGTCACGGCCCTGGTCCAGCGCCTGCTCATGCCAGTGGCTTTCGCGGGCAAAGACCTGGGCGGCATTCAGATCATCGACGCCGGCATGCCGCAGGCTGGCGGCCAGCCTGCGTTCATGCACTTCGCCGGCATCGAGCACGGTGGCCAGGGCCGCGGCGCGCGCCAGCTCGGGCTGGCTCAACAGGCGCGCCATGCTGGGGCGCACGGCCCAGGGCGTGTCGGACAGCAGCAGGTCTGGCTGCGGCGATGCATTGCCCGGCTGAGGCTGCACCACCGTGTCGGCTTCAAGCCCTTGCGAAGGCCGCGCATGCACGCTCAGCACCAGCTCCCGGCTGTCTGCGCTGCCCGCAGCAGTCCAGGCCTCGCAGGCCACGCTGACAGGCCGGCCCACGGCCTGGGACAGCAGGGCCGCATCGGCCGCTGCGTCCATGAGATCCAGCACATGCGGGGTGCCGGCCGCCGTGGCCGGCAGGCTGAACAGCCGCAGCGCGGACTCGGGGCATTGCAGCAATGCGGCCAGTTCGCGGCCGATCATCTGCCGCACGCCGGCGTCGCAGGGCGGCAGCCAGACGCTGGCATGGCCGTCCAGGCACCACACGGCTGCGCGTGCGGCACCCTCGCAAGACACGGGCGCCGCCATGCGCCAGACATAGCGGCCGGCATCGGGCAGGTCGGCCTTGCCAGCCTTGTCGGCTCTGTCGGCTCTGTCGGCAGCACGGGGCGCGCTGGCGGCCCTGGCTTCCTGCCGGTCGTCCCAGGCAGGGGCCAGGCTGGCAGCGGCCTGCCGGGCATGGACAGGCGCCACGGCCACCACGCCCAGAAAATGCCCGCGCTGCACCGCGGCCACCACGCCAGCCATGGCCTGGGCGTCCTGCAACCGTGCATGCAGGGGCACGCTGCCCCGGTAGCGCAGACCGTCCCAGGCCGCGACGGGCGGGCGCAGCGCCAGGCCGTGCAGCAGGTCGGAAGGCAGGGCGGGAGTGTTGCCGGCCGGGCTCATGGCTGGACCTCGCCCGCGCTGGAAGATGGAAAACCGGAGGGTGCCTGCAGCGCGGCGCGTTGCGCACGCAGCTGCACGGCGCGCAGGGCGGCCTGCATGATTTCCACATGCGTGCCGCAGCGGCACAGGTTGTGGTGCAGCTCGTTGCGCAGCTCCTGCTCGGTGGGATTGGGGTTGCGGCGCAGCAGGGCCTCCACGGTCATGATCATGCCGTTGAGGCAGTAGCCGCACTGGGCCGCCTGGCAGTCGATGAAGGCCTGCTGCGTGGGGCCGGGGCACTGGCGCGAGCCCAGGCCTTCCAGCGTGGTGACCTCGCGGCCCACGGCCGCCCGCACGGGGATCACGCAGGAACGCGCGGCCACGCCATCGATCAGCACCGTGCAGGCGCCGCATTCGCCCAGGCCGCAGCCGTACTTGGGCCCGTTCAGCTCCAGGTCATTGCGCAGCACATGCAGCAGCGCCGTCCCGGGCGCTGCCGGCACCTCGCATGCGCGTGCATTGACCTGCAGGCGGATGGGGTGGGGGGTACTGCTTGGATGGACTGGGGTTCCCATGGGACGAGGCTCTTGCAACTTGGCTGCGGTTCAGGATGTCGGCGTTCTGCGGCCGGACAGGAGTGGGGGGATTCCCTCCCCTCCCCTCGTCCGGCAAGGCAGCGAGTATCAGGCCGCTGCCTTGACCTTGGGCTCGACCAGGGGCACGTTGAACACGTCGTAGCCGAAGCACCAGGACGGATCTTCGTTGGTGCGCAGCCAGGTGTTGTCGTGCGAGATGCGCTGCACCTTGCTGGCGCGCTCGGCACGGTTGGCTTCGTACAGGGCGAAGGCCAGCTCATGGTTGTGCGCGCCGACTTCCTTGAGGCAGCGCGCCAGCATGGCGCCGTCCTCGATGGCCATGGCGGCGCCCTGGGCCATGTGGGGCTTCATGGGGTGGCAGGCATCGCCCAGCAGCACCAGGCGGCCACGGCTCCACAGCGGCAGCGGATCGCGCTCGAGCAGCGACCACTTGGTCACTTCCACGGTGGCGTCGATCAGTGCCTGCACGGTGGGATGCCAGCCCGAGAAGGCCTCGCGCATCTCTTCCTTGCTGCTGGGCAGCCAGCGGTCGTTGAGGTCCCACTTCTCGACGGGCACGCCGGTCACGTAGTACAGCTCGTCGGCCTTGCCGGTGACGAAGTAGGTCATCATGTGGCGGTCATCGCTCCACCACTTCACGCAGGCGTCGAAGGGCAGCATGCCGGCCTTGACTTCGGGCGTGGGAAACACGGCGCGGTGGGCCAGGTAGCCCGCGTACTTGGGCAGCTCGGGGCCCAGCAGTTCCTCGCGGATGCGGGAGTTCACGCCATCGGCGCCGATGACGATGTCCGCCTCCTCGGTCGTGCCGTCGGCAAAGTGCATGACGACCACATTGCCGCGATCCTCCACCTTGGTCAGGAACTTGCCGTAGGCCATCACGCTGTCGGGCAGGGCCTCGACCAGCAGCGCATGGAAGTCGCCACGGTGCACGGTCAGGTAGCTGGCGCCGTATTCCTTGACGGCGTAGTCGCCCAGCGGAATCTGGGCCAGCACGTCGCCCGTCTGCCAGTGGCGGCTGTACCAGTAGTCGGGATGCGAGCCCTGCTCGTTGAGCGCGTCCTCGATGCCGATGCGGCGCAGGATCTTCATCACATTGGGCCCGACATGGATGCCGGCTCCCAGGCGCGAGAAGCTGGGCGCCTGCTCATAGACGCGGACATTGAAGCCTTCCTGGAGCAGCAGCTTGGCAGCTGCAGCCCCGCCGAGACCGGCGCCGACAACGGCGATTCGAGGGGATTGAGACACAGTTTTCTCCTTGCAGGAATGTTGAAAGCCAGACGGGGCAACCGTTGCTTCGGCGCGTCCTTGCAGGGTGTACAGCAGGAAGCGTGCCAGGCAACAAAACACTTAATTCAGGTGTATGCGCTTGAATTTTTCAAATCGATGCATGCACCATAGGGCGGCAGAATAAATTGAAGTTCGCCATTTTTGGTGCAATTTCTGCACCAAATCAGTACAAACCCCGAGAAAATTCTCATTTGCAAGGCGGCACGTCTTTTGCAAGAATAAAGCGTACACACTCAGTTGATTCTGATCAGAAACCCTCGAAACTTCGCAAAGGCAAGTCCATGACCAAAACGTTCCGCATCGGCCAGATCGTCCCCAGCTCCAACACCACCATGGAGACCGAGGTGCCGGCCATGCTGCAGGCCCACTCCACGCTGCGCCCGCAGGACCGCTTCACCTTCCACTCCAGCCGCATGCGCATGAAGAAGGTCCAGAAGGAGGAACTGGCCGCCATGGACGCCGAAAGCGACCGCTGCGCGCTGGAGCTGAGCGACGCGCGCGTGGACGTGCTGGGCTATGCCTGCCTGGTGGCCATCATGGCCATGGGCAAGGGCTACCACCGCGTCTCGCAGCAGCGCCTGACCGAGCGCACGGCCAGCAATGGCGCCACCGCCCCGGTGATCACCAGCGCCGGCGCGCTGGTGGAAGCGCTCAAGGTCATGGGCGCCAAGAAGATCGCCCTGGTGGCGCCCTACATGATTCCGCTGACCCAGCTGGTCATGGACTACGTGGCCGCCGAAGGCTTCGAGATCGTGGACTGGCGCGCGCTGGAGATCCCCGACAACCTGGACGTGGGCCGCCACGACCCCGCCAAGCTGCCCGGCATCGTGGCCGGCATGAACTACGCCGACGCCGACGTGATCGTGCTGTCGGCCTGCGTGCAGATGCCCTCGCTGCCGGCCGTGGCCCAGGTCGAGGCCCAGACCGGCAAGCCCGTGCTGACCGCCTCCATCGCCACCACCTATGCCATCCTCAAGGAACTGGGGCTGGACCCCGTGGTGCCGGGCGCGGGTGCGCTGCTGTCGGGCGCCTACCCCTACGACACCGGCACCAGCGCAGCCAAGGCCTGAGGAACACACGCATGACCAGCCATTCCAGCTCCCCCACCCCCAGCACATTCCGCTACGGCGGCAACGTCCACGCCAACGGCATCCGCCAGCACTACCTGCGCTACGGCGGCGCCGAGGGCGAACGCGCGCAGCGCGACGCCGTCATCCTGATCCCCGGCATCACCAGCCCGGCCGTGACCTGGGGCTTCGTGGCCGAGCACCTGGGCCGCCAGTTCGACACCTATGTGCTGGACGTGCGCGGGCGCGGCCTGTCGTCCTCCGGCCCGGGCCTGGACTACAGCCTCGATGCACAGGCCGCCGACGTGGCCGCCTTCGCCCAGGCCCTGGGCCTGCAGCGCTGGGCGCTGGTCGGCCACTCCATGGGCGGGCGCATCGCCGTGCGCGCCGCGCGCAGCCAGCCGGTGGGGCTCACGCGCCTGGTCATCGTCGATCCGCCGGTCTCCGGCCCCGGCCGCCGCGCCTACCCGGCCGCCCTGCCCTGGTATGTGGACTCCATCCGCCAGGCCACGCTGGGCATGGATGCCGAGGCCATGCGCGCCTTCTGCCCCACCTGGACCGAAGAGCAGCGCCAGCTGCGCGCCCAGTGGCTGCACACCTGCCACGAGCCGGCCATCGTGCAGAGCTTCGAGGACTTCGGCCGTGACGACATCCATGCCGACCTGCCCCGCATCCAGCACCCGCTGCTGCTGGTCACGGCCGAGCGCGGCGACGTGGTGCGCAGCGAGGACGTGGCCGAGTGGCAAGGCCTGGCACCCCAGACCGAGCATGTGCGCGTGCCCAATGCCGGCCACATGATTCCCTGGGACAACGAGGCCGGGTTCTACGTGGCCTTGGGCGATTTCCTCGGCGCGCGGGTGGACTGAATGTCCAACCGCAGCCCACTCCCATCCATCGCGACACCAAGGAGCCGACCATGTCCGTCAGCGATATCGATCTGATCCACGCCTGGAAGCAGGTGCTCACGCTGTCCCGGCTCGAAGCCGGCCAGACCGTCACCGTGCTCACGGGCGCCGACACGCACCCGCAGACGCTGCGCTGCGCCATTGCCGCCTCCAGCGAAATGGGGGCGCGCGTCAACCGCCTGGACCTGCCGCCCGTCAACGCCGAAAAATCACTGAGCCGCGACTCGCTGGCCTACCTGGGCACGACGCCGCTGACCGGCAACCCCGCCGCCATCGCCGCGCTCAAGGCCAGCGACCTGGTGCTGGACCTGATGACGCTGCTGTTCTCGCCCGAGCAGCACGAGATCCTGCAGACCGGCACCAAGATCCTGCTGGCCGTGGAGCCGCCCGAGGTGCTGTGCCGCCTGGTGCCCACCGAGGGCGACCGCGCACGCGTGCAGGCCGCATCCAAGCTGATCGAGGCGGCCGGGCAGATGCACATCACCTCGGCCGCGGGCACCGACCTGCGCTGCCGCCTGGGCAGCTTCCCGGCCATCTGCGAATACGGCTTCGTGGACCAGCCCGGCCGCTGGGACCACTGGCCCAGCGGCTTCGTGCTGACCTGGCCCGACGAGGGCGAGAGCAACGGCCGCGTGGTGCTGGACCGGGGCGACATCCTGCTGCCCATGAAGGACTACGTGACCGAGCCCATCGAACTCGTCATCGAAAAGGGCTACGTCACGCGCATCAGCGGCGGCCTGCAGGCCGACATCCTCAAGGAGTACATGGCCTCCTACGAGGACCCCGAGGCCTATGCCGTCTCCCACATCGGCTGGGGGCTGCAGCCGCGCGCCCACTGGTCCATGCTGGCCCACTACAACAAGGAAACCCACATCGGCATGGACGCCCGCGCCTTCGAGGGCAACTTCCTGTGGTCCATGGGCCCCAACAACGAGGCCGGGGGCAGCCGCACCACGGCCTGCCACATCGACATCCCCATGCGCCACTGCTCGGTGGCGCTGGATGGCAAGCCCACGGTCATCGACGGCGTGGTGCAGGACGAGGAAGGACTGGCGCGCGCCGCCAAAAGGTCCAAGCAAGGAAAGGACATCGCATGACAACCGCCACCACCAGCACGCAGAGCGTTCCCACCGAGGGCGTGCAGGGCGACATCTCTGCCTACGCACGCCAGGGCTTCGGCACACCGCTGCCGCTCAAGGCCCCGTTCGGCCTGCTCATCATCGACTTCGTCAACGGCTTTGCCGACCCGGCCGTCTTCGGCGGCGGCAACATCCCCGAAGCCATCGCGCAGACGCAGCACCTGCTGGCCCATGCGCGCGAGCGCGGCTGGCCCGTGGCGCACAGCCGCATCGTGTTCTCGGACGACGATGCCGACCACAACATCTTCTGCCTGAAGGTGCCCGGCATGCTGACCCTGAAGGAAGACAGCCCCCACAGCGCCATCGTGCCCCAGCTGGCCCCGGCCGCTGGCGAATACGTGGTGCGCAAGAGCACGCCCTCGGCCTTCTTCGGCACCATGCTCGCACCCTGGCTGGCCCAGCGCGGCGTGCAGACCCTGCTGGTGGCCGGCTGCGTGACCAGCGGCTGCGTGCGCGCCAGCGTGGTCGATGCCATGCAGTCGGGCTTTCGCCCGCTGGTCGTGGCCGACTGCTGCGGCGACCGCGCCCTGGGCCCGCACGAGGCCAACCTGTTCGACATGGCCCAGAAGTACGCGGCCGTGATGCCGCTGGGCCAGGCCATCGCCGACACCGACGCCCTCGCCGCAGGTTGATCCCACCGCGCCAACGCGCCTATGGGGCCGGCCCTGCGCAGCCGGCCCCGGAGTGCATAACATGCACAGGGCACGCCTGAAGGCGTGCCCGCGAAGAACACCGCCCCATGAACCTGCCCCAGCCCCAAGCCCTGCACGCACAGCTGCTCACGCGCGCCGACACCCTGCTCGTGGTGCGCCAGCCCGTGGCGCCGCCGCGCCCTGCGCCCGGCCAGCCCGGCACGGCCTCCGACTATGTGCAATCCACGCCCGAGGTCTTCGTGGCCGTGCTGGCCGACGAAGCCGCGCCCCAGGGTTGGCGCGCCCTGGCCTTCAACGGCCATGTGGACCTGGGCACGGGCATACGCACGGCCCTGGCGCAGATCGTGGCGGAAGAACTCGAAGTGCCTCTGGAGCGCCTGGACATGGTGCTGGGCCACACGGCCGCCGCACCCAACCAGGGCCCGACCATTGCCAGCGCCAGCATCCAGATCTCGGCCGTGCCGCTGCGCCGCGCCGCCGCCCAGGCGCGCGAGCAGCTGCTGGCGCTGGCCGCGCAGCAATGGAGCGTGGCAGCGGACCGGCTCCAGGCGCGCGAAGGCCTGGTGCGCTTTGCCGATGGCAGCGATGCCCGCGAACTCGGCTATGGCGATCTGCTGCGCGGCCAGCAGCTGCAGCTGACGCTGGCCCCGCCCGATCAGGAGGTGAAGCTCAAGCCCGCCAGCGAATACCGGCTCGTCGGCCGTGGCGCGGCGCGCGTGGACATCCCCGCCAAGGCCACGGGCGAGCTGAGCTTTGTCCATGATGTGCGCGTGCCCGGCATGCGCCATGGCCGCGTCATCCGCCCTCCGCACCCGGGCCGCGACGGCGGCAGCTTCATCGGCCGCTGCCTGGTGGCGGTGGGGCGCGACTCCGTGGCCCACCTGCCCGGCAACGTGCAGGTGGTCACCGAAGGCGACTTCGTCGGCGTGGTCGCCGACCGCGAGGAACAGGCCATTGCCGCCATGCGCGCACTGCGCGTGCAATGGCAGGCCGTGCCGCCGGCGCCTGACTTATCCGATCTGGCTGCGGCGATACGCGCCAATCCCGCCCAGCACCGCTCGCTGGTGGACCAGGGCACTGTGGACGATGCCTTCGCGGGCGTCGGCTCGGGTGCGGCCACCGAACTGCGCCGCAGCTACGTCTGGCCCTACCAGATGCATGCCTCCATCGGCCCGTCCTGCGCCGTGGCCGATTTCAGCGAGGGCCGTCTCAAGCTCTGGGCCGGCACGCAGAACCCCCACATGCTGCGCACCGACCTGGACCGCCTGCTGCAACTGGGCGAGGACCGCATCGAGATCGTGCGCCTGGAGGCGGCCGGCTGCTACGGCCGCAACTGCGCCGACGATGTCTGCGCCGACGCCGCCCTGCTGTCCATGGCCGTGGGCGCGCCCGTGCGCGTACAGCTCACGCGCGAGCAGGAACACCAGTGGGAGCCCAAGGGCACGGCCCAGCTCATGGACGTGAGCGCGGCCATCGATGCGCGGGGCGAACTGCTGGCCTACGACTTTGCCGTGCGCTACCCCTCCAACGACGCGCCGCTGCTGGCCCTGCTGCTCACGGGCCGCATCCCGGGCGAGCCGCGCACGCTGGAGATGGGCGACCGCACCGCCGTGCCGCCCTACCGCTATGCCAGCCAGCGCATCACCTGCCATGACATGGCGCCCATCGTTCGCTCATCCTGGCTGCGCGGCGTCTCGGCCCTGCCCAATTCCTTTGCCCACGATTGCATGATCGACGAGCTGGCCCATGCGGCCGGCGCCGACCCCGTGGACTACCGTGTTCGTCACCTTGATGACCCGCGCGCCGTCGAGCTGATCAAGGCCACGGCCCGCCACGCAGGCTGGCAGCAAAGCCAGCCGGGAAGCCGGGGCCGCCCCGGCGCCGACGGCCTGCTGCACGGGCGCGGCGTGGCCTATGCGCGCTACATCCACAGCCGCTTTCCCGGCTTCGGCGCGGCCTGGGCCGCCTGGGTCATCGACATCGACGTAGACCCCGCCAGCGGCCGCATCGCCGTGCGGCGCCTGGTCGTGGGCCAGGACACGGGAATGATGGTCAACCCCGACGGCGTGCGCCATCAGATCCACGGCAACGTCATCCAGACCCTGAGCCGCAGCCTGATGGAGAAGGTCGCCTTCAATGCGCAAGGCGTGGCCAGCCGCGAGTGGGGCAGCTACCCCATCATCGGCTTCCGCGACCTGCCTCCCATCGAAGTGGTGCTGATGCCGCGCCAGGACGAGCCCCCCATGGGCGCTGGCGAATCGGCCTCGGTCCCCGGCCCGGCCGCGCTGGCAAATGCGCTGTTCGACGCCACCGGCCGGCGCTTCTACGCCGCGCCCTTCACGCCCGACGTGGTGCGCGCCGCACTGAATGCCGCGCTGAACGCCACGCCAGAGACTGCACAGCCCGCCTAGTCTTTCAGCGCCCCCGCATGCCGCAGGCACTGCGCACGCCAACCGGCGTCGTCCTGCAGTTGCAGCGCCGCCTGCAGCGCGCGCGTGGGCGCCACGCCCTGCTGGGCCATGAAGCCTATGGGCGTGACCAGCTCGGGCGAGCGCAGTGGCCGGGCCACCAGGCCCGGCATGTGGCGCACCGTGGCCACCATGGCGCCGGGCAGCACGGTGGTCATGCCATCCGTTCCTTGCGCCACGGCCATCACCAGGGTCAGCACGGAGTTGGTTTCCATGGCGGGCTGCACGGCCATGTCCACGGTGGCGAAGGCCTCGTCGATCACCGTGCGGTTGTGCATGTCGGGCGTGAGAAGGCACAGCGGCATGCCGGCCACGTCGCGCCAGGCGATGTCGGCGCCAAAGGCAAAGGGCCGGCCCTCGCCCTGCCCATCGCGGCACTCGGGGCACTCGCGGCACAGCAGGTAGTAGTGCTCCTCGTACTGGGGCCAGGACTGCAGGCGCGGTCCGCGCGGCGGCATGCGCGCGCTGTAGCCCAGGGCCAGGTCCAGGGACAGGTCTTCGAGCCCGCTCTCGATCTCGGCCGAGCTCATGGACAGCACCACGGGCGTGATGCCCGGATGGTGCTCGCGCAGCAGGGCCGCAAAGCGCGTGAGCATGGGCATGGCCGTGGGCACGGCCGCCATGCGCAGCTGCCCGCGCAGCGCGCCGGCGGCGGCGCTCAGTTCCTGGCGCAGGCCTTCCTCGGCCCGCAGCATGGCCAGGGCCGTGGCCAGCACCTGATCGCCCTCGGGCGTGAAGCCCGCGAACGAGCGGCCCCGGCGCACGATGACCGTGCCGAACTCCTCCTCCAGCGCGCGCAGCGCATTGGACAGCGCCGGCTGGGTGATGTGGCATGCCAGCGCCGCGCGGCCGAAATGGCGGTGCTCGTTGAGCGCCGCCAGATACCGCATCGAGGTCAGCAGGTTCATGCGCAATAACCTGAGTCGATTACCATGCCACCGATTTCGGCACAAATCAGATCGACATGGACAGTGCGAGAAAAACTGGCGTAATCCAACCCAGGGACGCCGAGGAAGGGCCGCCCCGCCCCGAGGGCGTCGTCCCCCTCCCGCGCAGCGAGAGAGGGGGAAGCGGCGCAGCCGCTCAGGGGGCGCAGCATTTCAGGTTCCCTGGCTCACCGTGATGGTGGGGAACTTGCTCGTGAAATCGCGCGCCTTGAGCGCCACCTTCACGGCCAGGTCGCGCGCCACCTTCTTGTAGATCTGCGCGGCCTCGCTGTCGGGCTCGGCCACCACGGTGGGCTTGCCGCTGTCGGCCTGCAGGCGGATCTGCAGCGACAGGGGCAGGGCGCCCAGGTAGTCGATGCCGTACTCGGCCGCCATCTGCTTGCCGCCCTCGGCGCCGAAGATGTGCTCCACATGGCCGCAGTTGGTGCAGACGTGGGCCGCCATGTTCTCCACCAGGCCCAGGATGGGCACGCCCACCTTCTCGAACATCTTCACGCCCTTCTTGGCGTCGATCAGGGCGATGTCCTGGGGCGTGGTGACGACCACGGCGCCCGTCATGGGCACGCGCTGGGCCAGCGTCAGCTGGATGTCGCCGGTGCCGGGCGGCATGTCCACCAGCAGGTAGTCCAGATCCTTCCAGTTGGTCTGGCGCAGCATCTGCTCCAGCGCCTGCGTGGCCATGGGGCCGCGCCAGATCATGGCCTGGTCGTTGTTGACCAGGAAGCCGATGGACATGACCTGCACGCCGTGGCTTTCCATGGGCTCCATGGTCTTGCCGTCGGGGCTTTCGGGGCGGCCCGAGATGCCCATCATCATGGGCTGGCTGGGGCCGTAGATGTCGGCGTCCAGGATGCCCACGCGCGCGCCCTCGGCGGCCAGCGCCAGCGCCAGGTTGGCCGTGGTCGTGCTCTTGCCCACGCCGCCCTTGCCGGACGAGATGGCGATGATGTTCTTGACGCCCGGCAGCAACTGCACGCCGCGCTGCACCGCATGCGCGGCGACCTTGGACGTGATGTTGACCGAGACATTGCCCACGCCCTCGACGGTCTTGGCCGCCGCGACGAACTGGCCGCGCAGCGCCGGCACCAGGCTTTGCGCCGGATAGCCCATCTCCACGTCGAAGGCCACGTCGGCCCCAGTGACCTGCAGGTTGCGCAGGGCGCGGGTGCTCACATAGTCCTTGCCGGTGTGGGGGTCGAGCACGCTGGAGAGCGCGGCCAAGAGCGCTTGTTCTGTGACTGCCATTGCTTTGATTACTCCTAGAGCCGGATAGTCTATCCAAGGCACCATCCCCTCGCTCACGCGAGACAATGCGGGCCTTGCTGCCTTTGCGGCCCCTGTTCCCGCCTTTTTCCGCGAAAGATCCGCCCCGTGAAATTCAAGATGGCCCACAACTCCCTGTTCGCGATCCTGCTGCGCTCGCGCTGGTGGATCAGCATCGCGCTGGCCGCGCTGGTGACCCTGGTGTCCACGGCGCTGCTGCCCAAGGACATCGCGCCGTTCGCCGCCATCACCGCCCTGCCCTTCTTCGGCATAGGCTGCGTTGCCGCCTGGCGCCAGCTGCGCGCGCCCAGCCCCGCCAAGGTGGAGCAGGCCCTGGAGATCGCCGCCCAGCAAAGCTGGCGCGAGTTCGCCGATCGGCTCGATCGCGCCTGGCAGGCCGAGGGCTACACCGTCACCCGCCTGTCCGACAAGGACGGCGCCGACTTCGTGCTGGAACGCGAAGGCCGCACCACCGTGGCCAGCGCCAGGCGCTGGAAGGCCGGCGTGCACGGCATGGAGCCGCTGCGCGCCCTGCTGGCCGCAGGCCAGGCGCGCGATGCGGCCACGGTCTGCTACCTGTCGCTGCAGCCGCCGGCCGAGAATGCAGCCGCCTGGGCCAAGCAGCAGGGCATCGCCCTGATCTCCGGCAAGGACCTGGGCTCCCTGCTGGCCAAGGCCTGATCCCTTCGGGGTCATCCCCTGATCTGATGACGGCCGGCGCGCGGCACACTCCAGGCATGCCCGATGCCGCGCCCTCACCCGACTCCAGCCTCCCTCCCCCCAGCACCGGACTGCTGCTCAGCGGCGGCGGCGCCCGCGCCGCCTACCAGGCCGGCGTGCTGGAGGCCATTGCCGAGATACGCCGCGCCTGCGGCCAGCAGCATGGCCCCAATCCCTTCCCCATCCTGGTCGGCACTTCGGCCGGCGCCATCAACGCGGCCGCCCTGGCCTGCGGCAGCGACCATTTCGACCGGGCCGTGCGCCGCATGTCGCGCATCTGGCGCAACTTGCGGCCCGAGGACATCTACCTGTCCGACTCGCTGAGCGTGCTGCGCAGCGGCGCGCGCTGGCTGACCCTGCTGTCCCTGGGCTGGGCCCTGGCGCGCTGGGGCCGCATGCGCCCGCGCTCGCTGCTGGACAACCAGCCGCTGGGCCGCCTGCTGTCGTGTGGCCTGGTTCCGCTGGAACGCCTGCCGCAATTGATCGCGGACGGCCACCTGCGCGCGCTGGCGGTCTCGGCCTCCAGCTACACCACCAGCGAGCACGTGACCTTCTGCCAGGCGCAGGACCAGCTCCAGCCCTGGGTGCGCAACCAGCGCAAGGCCGCCGCCGCCCAGATCACGCACGCGCACCTGCTGGCCTCCTCGGCCATTCCCTTCATCTTTCCGGCCACGCCGCTGCCGCTGGACGGCGCCACCGAATACTTCGGCGACGGCTCCATGCGCCAGACCGCGCCGCTGGCGCCCGCCATCCACCTGGGCGCAGAGCGCATCCTCGTCGTGGGCGCGGGCCGGCGCACCGAGCCGCCGGCCAGGCCGCCGCCAGAAGGCGCAAGCTACCCGTCGCTGGCCCACATCGCGGGCCACACGCTGTCGAGCATCTTCCTGGACGCCCTGTCCCTGGATGTGGAGCGCGCCGAGCGCATCAACCAGACCCTGGCCCTGATCCCGCCCGCCGACCGCGAACGCAGCCGGCTGCGCCCGCTGCAGTTGCTGGTCATCTCGCCGTCCGAACGCATAGACGCCATCGCCGCGCGCCATGTGGGCCAGCTGCCGCTGCCCATGCGCACCCTGCTGGGCGCCCTGGGCGTGCGCCAGGACGCCAGCGACCCGCGCGGCGCCGCCCTGGCCAGCTACCTGCTGTTCGAGCGCAGCTTCACCCGCGAACTCATGGCCCTGGGCCGGCGCGACGCGCTGGCGCGGCGCAGCGACATAGAGCAGTTCCTGGGCTGGCAGCGCGTGCCGGCTGCGGACTGACACATCCAACCCAACCTGCACCCAGCTCTCTGCGCCGCCGACGGTATGGCCATACCCGTCGATGACCTGCGACCGTCCAGAGACGTGGCAGGAAGGTTTCGACGACCGCCTGCAGGAAGTCATCAAAATTTCAATCGAAAAATTTAGTCAATAGGTTTTTCAGCAATTTGATCCATCAACAGACGGATCAAAAATCGACTCCATGGTTTTCATGCGACTCATTGATTCACATATGAATCAATGCGATGAATCGCGTGGACCTCTTGCCGATGCGCTGACCATCGGGTGCTCTGGAGGAGTTGTATGGCCCATATTCCCTCTCAACAATCCCCGCAACTGTCCAGTGCGCCATGGCGCTGGACTGCGGTGGAAATGGCGGCTGCAGTGCGCAGGCGGGAGATCTCAGCCAAAGAGCTGGTGCAAAGCTGCCTGGACCGGATAGAGCAGGTCAACCCCTTGGTCAATGCACTGTCTGGCGTGTCCGCTGCCGATGCCTTGGAGGCAGCGGCCCAGGCGGACCAGCAGATGGCCCGGGGCGCAGACATCGGGCCGCTGCACGGGGTGCCAGTTCCCATCAAGATCAATACCGACCAGAAAGGCCAGGCCACCAGCAGCGGAATCGTTGCCTTCAAGGACATGGTCGCCACCGAGGATGCGCCGCCGGTCGCCAATCTGCGCAAGGCCGGCGCGATTTTCGTGGGCCGCAGCAACAGTCCGCCGTTCGCTTTGCGCTGGGCCACGACCAACGATCTCCACGGCCGCACGCTCAATCCGTGGGACGCCGGCAAGACGCCTGGCGGCTCCAGTGGAGGAGCGGCAGCGGCAATCGCCACGGGCATGGTGGCGCTCGCACATGGCAACGACATAGGCGGCTCCATACGCCAGCCGGCCTTTTGCTGCGGCGTCGTCGGCCTGCGGCCGACAGTCGGCCGCATCCCGAGCTGGACTGCGCCCCCCAACGGCCACCAACCCCTGTCCGTCCAGAATTTCATGACCCAGGGCCCGCTGGCCCGCTGCGTCGCGGACCTGAGGCTGGCCCTGAGCGTCATGAGCGCACCGGATCCACGCGATTGCCTGCAGGCGCCGGCCCCCCTCTCGGGACCGGCGCTGAACGGCCTGCCACGTGTCGGCCTGCTGCGGGACGTGGGCATTGCCCAGCCCAGCCCCGCCGTCAATGCGGCGCTGGACGAAGCCGCCGCCATGCTGCGGGAGGCGGGCCATGTGGTGGAAGAAGTGGAGCTTCCCTTGATGGAGCAAGCCTACCGGCTGTGGTGGCTGCTGGCCATGGGCGAATTCAGGAACGTGATGCCTCTGCTTGAACAGACGGGTGACGATGGCATCCGCCGCGCCGCCGCCTGCTACTACGAGGTGATCCAGCAATGGTGCGGCCCGCATCTCACGCTGGAGGCCTACATCGACGGCTATGCCCGTCGCGGCACCTTGATCGCCCAGCTGCAGCAGTTCATGGAGCGATGGCCGCTGATCTTGCTGCCGACCTGTACCGAGCAGGCCTTCGAGCAGGAATTCGATATCCGCAGCGTGGACACCATGCGCGGCATCATGGCCTCCAACTGGTCAATGATGGCGATTTCTCTTCTGGGCTTTCCCGCACTCGCCGTGCCCACCGGCATTGCCGATGGATTGCCGGTCGGCGTTCAGATAGTGGGACCCCGTTTCCGCGAGGACCTGGTTCTCGATGCAGCCCAGGAAATCGAAAGAAGGGCGGGACGCTTCTCGCCCATCACCCCCCTCTGACCCTCTATTCACCCCATGGAATCTGCCTGCCCGCAGGCAGACAGGCATTGCTCGTCCCAAAACTACGCCCCAGGGAGACATCATGAAGAAATTCCGCCTGCACACGCAATGCGTGATCGCTGCAGTCTGCGCTCAGTTTTTCGGGCATGCCATGGCCACCGAAGGCGGAGGGCTCGCAATCCTTCCAGATGGGCTGGAGAATTTCATGGTTTCGGCGCTTCCGCCTCCTGGCCTGTACTTCATGCTTTACGGTGGCAACGCAAACTACGACACATTGCGCAACCGGTCCGGCGACCGCTTGCCGGTCCCGGGCTTCAAAGTGGATGTCAACGCGATCACCCCCCGTGTGGTCTGGGTCACCGAGCAAAAAGTCCTGGGCGGACAACTGCTGTTCCATGCCGTAGCACCTTTGGTGGATGTGAAATTCCGGGCCGCCGGCGCACACTTCCAAAACCGGGGGCTGGCGGACATCTCCTTCGGAGCGGGCGTGGGCTTTCGCTCCGGGGACAAGCTCTACTACGGAGCCGGGGTCGATCTGTATGTGCCGACAGGCAAATATGACAAGAACGACCCCTCCAGCCTGGGCAAAAACTACTGGGCAATCCAGCCAGTCTTCGTCATGAGCTATGTGCAGCACTGGGGCATCAACGCCGACATCAAGCTCATGTACGACTTCAACGGACGCAACTCCGATACGCAGACCCGCTCGGGGCAGGCGATTCATGCGGACTACTCGGCAGGATGGGGTATCGGCAATGGATGGGTATTGGGGGTTGGAGGGTATATCTTCCAGCAGACGACGTCGGACAAAGGCCCCAACAGCGCCGACGGCAAGGCACGCGCAATCGGCTTCGGTCCTTCGGTCCGGTTCGCAGACGGCAAGGGCTGGCTTTTCACGGCCAAATTGCAAAAGGAGTTCGACGTGAGAAGCCGGCCCCAGGGAACCCAGTTCTATGTAAAGGCAACGCTGCCATTCTGAATCAGGCACCCGCCGTCATGTACCACGACACGGCGGCGTCATGACTCAGCCAGTCCTGCGCGACCATGCCTGCAACGCGGCGGCGCGCCACGCCGCAAGCTCAGAGAGCCTGGCCAGTGCATTCCAAAGCCCGTCCTTGCACCACGACCGTCCCGGGCTTCTAGAATGTCAGGCTCCCCCGAGAAAGCCGCCATCCATGACCGCACGCAAACTCTTCGTCACCACCGCCCTGCCGTACGCCAACGGCAACTTCCACATCGGCCACATCATGGAATACATCCAGGCCGACACCTGGGTGCGTGCGCAGCGAATGCAGGGCAACGCGGTCAACTTCGTGGGTGCCGATGACGCCCACGGCGCGCCCATCATGATTGCGGCCGAGAAGGCCGGCAAGACGCCCCAGCAGTTCGTGGCCGACATCGCCGCAGGCCGCAAGCAGTACCTGGACGGCTTCCACATCGCCTTCGACAACTGGCACAACACCGACGCGCCCGAGAACCACGCGCTGGCCCAGCAGATCTACAGGGACCTGAAGGCTGCCGGCTTCATCGAGACGCGCACCATCGAGCAGTTCTTCGACCCCGAGAAGAACATGTTCCTGCCCGACCGCTTCATCAAGGGCGAATGCCCGCGCTGCCACGCCAAGGACCAGTACGGCGACAACTGCGAGGTCTGCAGCGCCGTTTACGCGCCCACCGACCTGATCAACCCCTACTCGGCGCTGTCCGGCGCCAAGCCTGTGCTCAAGAGCTCGGAGCATTTCTTCTTCAAGCTGTCGGACCCGCGCTGCGTGGAATTCCTGACCGAATGGACCCAGGACGGCCAGCACGTGCAGCCCGAGGTGGCCAACAAGATCAAGGAATGGTTCAGCGTGCGCACCAACCCGGACGGCACGACCAGCGAGGGCCTGGGCGACTGGGACATCTCGCGCGACGCGCCCTACTTCGGCATCGAGATCCCCGATGCGCCGGGCAAGTACTTCTACGTCTGGCTGGACGCGCCCGTGGGCTACCTGGCCTCGCTCAAGAACCTGCTGGACCGCCGTGGCGAGGACTACGAGGCCTACATGGCCGACCCCGCGCTGGAGCAGTACCACTTCATCGGCAAGGACATCATCACCTTCCACACGCTGTTCTGGCCCGCCATGCTCAAGTTCAGCGGCCGCAAGACGCCCACCAAGATCTGCGTGCACGGCTTCATGACCGTGAACAACGGCGAGAAGATGAGCAAGAGCCGCGGCACCGGCCTGGACCCGCTCAAGTACCTGGGCCTGCAGATGAACCCCGAGTGGCTGCGCTACTACCTGGGCGCCAAGCTCAACGGCAAGAATGAAGACATCGACTTCAACCCCGATGACTTCATGGCCCGCGTCAACTCCGACCTGATCGGCAAGTACGTGAACATCGCCTCGCGCGCGGCCGGCTTCATCGCCAAACGCTTCGACGGCAAGCTGGGCACGGTCAGCGAAGACGGCCAGGCCCTGCTGGCCCAGCTGCGCGGCCAGAGCGAGGCCGTCGTCCAGGCCTTCGAGAACCGCGACACGGCCCGCGCCGTGCGCGAGATCATGCAGCTGTGCGACCGCGTCAACGAATACGTGGACGCCAACAAGCCCTGGGAGCTGGCCAAGCAGGAAGGCATGGACGCCCGCCTGCAGGACGTGTGCACCACCTGCATCGAGGCCTTCCGCCTGCTGACCATCTACCTGAAGCCCATCCTGCCGGCCGTGGCCGAACAGGTGGAAGGCTTCCTGAACGTGGCGCCGCTGCAGTTCGCCGACGCACAGAACCTGCTGGGCGCCGGCCATGCCATCGGCCTGTACAAGCACCTGATGCAGCGCGTGGACGTCAAGCAGCTGGAGGCCCTGTTCGAGGCCCCCGAGCCCGTGGTCGAGAAGGTCCTGCCCGGCGGCGAGGAAATTGCCGAAACCATCAGCATCGACGACTTCGCCAAGGTGGACCTGCGCATCGCCAAGATCGTGGAATGCAAGCCCGTGGAAGGCTCGACCAAGCTGCTGCAGCTCACGCTGGACGTGGGCGAAGGCAAGACACGCAACGTGTTCTCCGGCATCTCCAGCATGTACCAGCCCGAGCAGCTGCAGGGCAAGCTCACCGTGATGGTGGCCAACCTGGCGCCGCGCAAGATGAAGTTCGGCATCTCCGAAGGCATGGTGCTGGCCGCCAGCCACGCCGATGAGAAGGCCAACCCCGGCATCTACGTGCTGGAGCCCTTCCCCGGTGCCACACCTGGCATGCGTATACATTGAAATGCCCCCTGAGTCGCTTCGCGCCTTCCCCCTGAAGGGGGGCATACGGGCACCCGGCGACACCCTCGGTGCGGGGCGGCCCTTCCTCGGCGTCCCTGACTTGGGCTCTGCCGGTTTCAAAGATTGCGCACAGTGTGTTGGACGACAATCATGAAGTCTGCAAAGTCCCGCAAGCCCTCACGGTCCCCGGCCCTGGGGGCTTTTCTTTGCCTGTGCGCCGCGGCCCTGCTGTCCGGCTGCACCGTGGTGGCCGTGACGGCCACGGCGGTCAGCGTCACGGCCTCGGCCGTGGGGCTGGCCGCGGATGCGGCCGTGGGCACGGCAAAAATCGTCGGCAAGGGAGTGGGCAAGGCCGTCGATGCGATGAGCGATGACGGGGCAGCCGCAGACAACAGCGGCATCACGGTCCGCTACCGCACGCCCGATGGGCAGCCCCTGACGCCCTGAGGCTACTGCCCGGCGTAGCGCCCGGGCCGGTGGCTCACGGCCAGGAACACGCCCATGATCACGGCCGCCAGCACCGACCAGGCCACGCGCTCGAGGGGCACCACCCACAGCGCCAGCAGCACCACGCAGCAGTCGATGGCCATCTGCACTTTGCCGGCGCGGATGCCGTAGCGGTCCTGCAGGTAGAGCGAGGCGATGGTGGCGCCGCCCAGGCTGGAGCGGTGGCGCGCCAGGAACAGCAGGCCCGAGCCCATGAGCAGGCCGCCCGCAATGGCGGCAAAGGCCGGGTGCAGGTAGTCGATGTGGATGAGGCGCGGCCCCATTTCGGTGATCAGCGACAGCGCGCCCACGCAGATGAAGGTCTTGACCGTGAAGGTGCGGCCCACGCGCGTCCAGGCAAACCAGTAGAACGGGATGTTGATCGCGAAGAAGATGAGGCCGAACGGCCAGCCCGTGGCGTAGTGCAGCACGAAGGCCAGGCCCGCCGTGCTGCCCGTCAAAAGCCCCGCCTGGGCGAACATCATCATGGCGATGCCCACGAACAGGGTTCCGGTGAAGAGGGCCTGGACATCCTCGAAGAGGCCATGGCGCAGCGAAGCGGTGGCCGAAACAGGCGCAGCGGGCGCGGCAGCGGGTAGGGAGGGCGTGGACATTGTCGGGGTGATGACAGATCTATCGTCGCAAAGGCCCCGGTTCGGGGCCTTAACCGTACCCATGGGGTGTCATAGGTACAAACCCGGATTCTAGAGACTGTTGCCCCGGCGCGCTGTGGCGTGCAGGGTACAGCGCGCCGCAGGGGCTTGCAGGGACCTGTTGTCAGGCTCCGCCGTGCAGTTTCTCGCGGCCGGCGCTGCGCAGCACGCGGCCGTCGGGGCCGAAGGTCACGGTGAACTCCATGTCGCGCGTGGGGGGATCGATGTAGTTCCAGTCCCAGTCGGTTTCCTGCTTGAGCTGGTAGGTGGTGACCTTGGCAGGCTTGCCCAGCATGCGGCGCACCTGCTCCTCGTCCATGCCGGGGCGGATTTTCTCGAAGTTGTGCGGCGCCAGCACCTGGCGCAGCGCGCTCATGCGGCCATCGGTGCCGATGGTGATCATGTAGTTGCGGCTGCCGGCGGGCTGGCGATTGTACTCGAAGGTACGCGAGCCGTCGGGCTCGGTCCAGATGCGTTCGGGCTCGCCAAAGCGGGCGCGGACGTCGGCCTCGGTGGACAGGCCTTCTTCGAGTTCCTTGATGTTTTGGGGATCGCAGCCGGGCAGCCCAAGCATGCCCATCACGGCCACGGCAACGCCCAGAAGACGGGAGACTAGGTTCATCGGCGGTGTCCCGGTAAAATCACGCGATTCAAGAGGTTATCAGTCTATGTCATTCTTTCGCCGCCCCGATTACCGTTCCGACGCCACGAACTTCATCAACGAGCTGAAGAAGCAAAAGCCCGAGCTGCCCAGCCAGCAGTTGGCCGGCCGCTCGCTGCTGTGGGACAAGGACGTGAACCACGAAGTCTGGGAAGACCTGCGCGCCGGCCGCGTGGACCAGAAACCCTACGTCTACCAGACGAACTCCTGATTTCGGCTGCAATGACACATCAGCCTGTTTCGCTGTGGCACCGTGCGCATGCAGCTGATGCCTGCGCAGCAAGGCATGGCCGAGGCTGAGTCCGCACTGGCGCCTGCGGGCGCCGGCGCCGCATCCCCCGCTCCTGGCGACGATTCACCGGTCGTGATCGACCAGGTGGCTTTGGCGCGCCTGTACGGCGAGCCGCTGTTCGCCCTGCCGCAGGACCTGTACATCCCGCCCGATGCGCTGGAGGTCTTCCTCGAAGCCTTCGAAGGGCCGCTGGACCTGTTGCTGTACCTGATCCGCAAGCAGAACTTCAACATCCTCGACATTCCCATGCTGGACGTGACGCGCCAGTACATGCGCTATGTCGACGAAATCCGCAGCCGCAACCTCGAGCTGGCGGCCGAGTACCTGCTGATGGCGGCCATGCTCATCGAGATCAAGTCGCGCATGCTGCTGCCGCCCAAGAAGCAGGACGATGGCGAGGAAGCCGAGGACCCGCGCGCCGAACTGGTGCGCCGCCTGCTGGAATACGAGCAGATCAAGCTGGCCGCCCAACAGCTGGGCCAGGTGCCGCACTACGGGCGCGACTTCCTCCGGGCCCAGGTCCATATCGAGCAGAACCTGCAGCCGCGTTTCCCCGATGTGGACGTGGCCGAGCTGCAATCGGCCTGGCGCGACATTCTCAAGCGTGCCAAGCTTGTGCAAAGCCACAAGATCACGCGCGAGGAACTCTCGGTGCGCGAATACATGAGTCAGGTGCTCAAGGCCCTGCAGGGCCGGCGCTTCGTCGAGTTCGAGACCCTGTTCCAGCCAGAGAAGGGATCGACCGTGCTGGTCGTGACCTTCATCGCCCTGCTGGAGCTGGCCAAGGAAACGCTGATCGAGATCACCCAGGCCGAAGCCTTTGCGCCCATCTACGTGCGCCTGGCCTATACGCCCGTCTAGCGGGCACGGATACAGGCACGCGCACACCGACAGGCCGGCACCACCGGCCTCCATGCACCATGACTTACAGCGTCAAAGAAATCTTCTACACCCTGCAGGGCGAGGGCGGCCAGGCCGGCACGCCGGCCGTGTTCTGCCGCTTTGCAGGCTGCAACCTCTGGACCGGCCGCGAGCAGGACCGCGCCAGCGCCATCTGCCAGTTCTGCGACACCGACTTCGTGGGCACCGACGGCACGCTGGGCGGCAAGTTCGCCACGGCCGACGCCCTGGCAGAACGCATCCTGTCCCAGTGGCCGGCCGGCGACAGCCGGCACCGCATGGTGGTGCTGACCGGGGGGGAGCCCCTGCTGCAGGTGGACGAGCCCCTGATCGCGGCCCTGCATGCGCGCGGCTTTCGCATTTCCGTGGAAAGCAATGGCACCGTGGCCGCGCCCGAGGGCATCGACTGGCTGTGCATCAGCCCCAAGGCGGGCGCCGACTGGGTGCAGCGCAGCGGCCAGGAGCTCAAGCTGGTCTGGCCGCAGCCCGGCTTCGATCTGCAGGCCATCGAGGCCGGCACCCGTTTCGACCACTATTTCCTGCAGCCCATGGACAACGTCCTGCAGGCCGACAACACGGCCGCCTGCATAGCGCAATGCCTGCAGCACCCGGCCTGGCGCCTGAGCCTGCAGACCCACAAGCTCACCGGCATCCGCTGATTTTTGCCATGCAGTTCACCGTTCACCAGCGCTTTTTCTTCGACGCCGCCCACACGCTGGAGCGCGCCATCGAGACCGAGAGCAGCCGCCGCATCCACGGCCACACCTACTATGCCGAAGTCAGCGTCACCGGCCCGCGCAATCCGGACAACGGCATGGTGATCGACCTGGGCTACCTGCGCTCGCGCCTGAAGACCCTGGGCGACGCGCTGGACCACCGCTTCCTCGACGAAATCCCCGGCCTGGGCAAGCCCACGCTGGAAAACCTGTGCCTGTTCATTGCCGATTCCCTGGCCGACCTGCAGCCCGCTCCCAGCCGCATCCGCGTATGGCGCGACAGCATCGGCGATGGCTGCGTGCTGGATCTGGGCTGACCTCAAGCCAGGCCTGCCAGAGAGCCGCCCCCGAAGAGCAACTCCACGGCCATCATGGGTTTGGCGGTTCGCAGATAGACTTGATGGCTTTTTTTGCCAGTCCCCGCCACCGTCAAGATCGCGCCCAAGCGCCCCCTCGAGAGACAAAACATGTTCCGCACCCTGCTCAAATCCAAGATCCACCGCGTCAAGACCACGCAATGCGAGCTGCACTATGAAGGCTCCTGCGCGATCGACGAGGACCTGCTGGACGCCGCCAACATCGTCGAGAACGAGCAGGTGCACATCTGGAACATCGACAACGGCGAGCGCTTCGTCACCTATGCCATCAAGGGCCAGCGCGGCAGCGGCATGATCTCGGTCAACGGCTCGGCCGCGCGCCGTGCTGCCGTGGGTGATCTGCTGATCATTGCGTCCTTTGCCCAGGTGCATGAGACCGACGTGGCCGAGCACCGGCCCCAGCTGGTTTTCGTGGACGATGCCAACCGCCAGGTCGAGCTGCGCCACCACGTGCCCACGCAGCAGCTGTGAGCTGCGCTGCGGTGTGACAATCGCGCGATGACTCAATCGCTTGCCGCCCGCAGCCTTGCGGCTGTGTGGCACCCCTGCACCCAGATGAAGCGGCACGAGGCCGCGCCCCCCATCGCCATCGCGCGTGCCCAGGGCCCCTGGCTCCACGACACCGAAGGACGCCGCTACCTGGATGGCGTCAGCTCCTGGTGGGTCAACCTCTTCGGCCACAGCCATCCGCACATCCAGGCCGCGCTCACCGACCAGCTCGCCCGGCTGGACCATGTGATGCTGGCCGGCTTCACGCACGCGCCCGTGGTGGAGCTGTCCGAACGGCTGGCCACGCTCACCGGCCTGGGCCATGCCTTCTACGGCAGCGACGGCGCATCGGCCACCGAGATCGCCCTCAAGATGAGCGCGCACTACTGGCGCAACCTTGGCCGCCCCGCCAAGAGCCGTTTTGCCGGCCTGGCCGGCGGCTACCACGGCGAAACCGTCGGCGCGCTGGCCGTGACCGACATCCCCCTCTTCCGCGAAGCCTATGCCCCCCTGGTGCGCCTGGCCGACACCGTGCCCAGCCCCGATGCACGCGGCGCGCAAGGCGGCGAAAGCCCGGTCGATGTGGCACGGCGCGCCGCCGAAGGCCTGCGCCAGTGGCTGGAGCAGCACCACGAGACCACGGCCGCACTCATCGTCGAGCCGCTGGTGCAGTGCGCGGCCGGCATGGCCATGCACGACCCCGAATACCTGCGCCTGGCGCGCGCCCTGTGCGACCGCTACGAGGTGCACCTGGTGGTGGACGAGATCGCCGTGGGCTTCGGCCGCACGGGCAGCATGTTCGCCCACCAGCAGGCCGGCATACGGCCGGACTTCATCTGCCTGTCCAAGGGCCTGACGGGCGGCACGCTGGCCCTGTCGGCCGTGCTGACCACCGAGGCCGTCTACGCCGCCTTCTACGACGATTCCGTGGCGCGCGGCTTCCTGCACTCGCACTCGTACACCGGCAACCCGCTGGCCTGCCGCGCGGCCCTGGCCACGCTGGAGCTGTTCGAGCAGACCGATGCCATCAACGCCAACCTCGCGCTGGCGCAAACGCTGGACGGCGCCTTCGCCCCTTTGAACCAGCACGCCCGCGTGCGCCACGCACGGCGCCAGGGAATGATCTGGGCCTGGGATGTGCAGACCTCGCTGCCCGACTTCTCGCGCCGCTACAGCGCAGCCGCGCTGGAGCGCGGGCTGCTGCTGCGCCCTATCAGCAACACCCTCTACGCCATGCCTCCCTATTTGCTGGACGAAGAAGCCGTGCAGCACCTGGCGGCCAGCGCGCTGGCCGCCCTTGAAGACACCCTGGCCCAGGAGAACCATTCGTGAACGCCCACCGCACCATTGGCTGCTTTGTCACCGGCACCGACACGGGCGTGGGCAAGACCCTGGCCTCCTGCGGGCTGCTGCATGCGCTGGCCCGCCACCATGCCCGCGTGGTGGGCATGAAGGCCGTGGCCGCAGGCGCCGAGCCCGACGGCCAGGGCGGCTGGGCCAACGAGGACACGCTGGCGCTGCGCGCCGCCTCCACCCTGGCCGTACCGCCCGAACTCGACAACCCCGTGCTGCTGCCCGATCCCATGTCGCCGCACATCGCCGCGCAGCGCGCGGGCCGCTCCATAGAGATCGCACACATCGTGGACAGCTACCGGCGCCTGGCCGAACAGGCCGACGCCGTGGTGGTGGAAGGCGCGGGCGGCTTTCTCGTGCCGCTGTCCGACCAGCTCTCGGGCGCCGACCTGGCCTGCGCGCTGGACCTGCCCGTGGTCATGGTCGTGGGCCTTCGGCTGGGCTGCCTGAACCACGCCGCCCTCACGGCCGAGGCCATCCGCGCGCGCGGCCTGCGCCTGGCCGGCTGGATTGCCAGCCGCGTGGACCCCGCCATGCTGGTGCCCGAGGAAAACATGGCCTGGCTGCGCCAGCACCTGGACCGGCAACTGCAGGCGCCGCTGCTGGCCGACATCCCCTTCCAGCAGTACCCCGACCCGCGCGCCACCACCTATACCCTGCCGGAGCAATGGCAATGAGCGGCTCCTGGCTGGACGACATCCCCGCGCGCATCGCCGAGCTCGACGCGGCCCACCTGCGCCGCCGCCGCCGCGCCACGGCGCCGCTGCAGGGCGCTGCCAGCGGCGCCCACATGGAGGTGGACGGCCACCCCATGCTGGCCTTTTGCAGCAACGACTACCTGGGCCTGGCCGGCCACCCCACCCTGGTGCGCGCCGCCTGCGCGGGCGCCCAGGCCTTTGGCGTGGGCTCGGGCGGCTCGCCCCTGGTCAGCGGGCACAGCACGGCCAACGCCGCGCTGGAGGAACAGCTGGCGCACTTCGTGCAGCTGCCGCGCGCGCTCTACTTCTATGCGGGCTACGCCACCAATGCCGGCATCGTGCCGGCCCTGGTGGGCGCGGGCGATGCCCTGTTCTCCGATGCGCTCAACCACGCCTGCCTGATCGACGGCGCACGCCTGTCGCGCGCCCAGGTCCACCGCTATGCCCATGCCGACCTGGGCGACCTGGCCGCGCAACTGGCCGCCAGCACGGCCCGGCGCAAGCTGGTCATCAGCGATGCCGTGTTCAGCATGGATGGCAATGTGGCCGACATCCGCGGCCTGCTGGCGCTGTGCGAGCAGTACGACGCGCTGCTGCTGCTTGACGACGCGCATGGCTTCGGCGTGCTCGGCCCACAAGGCCGGGGCAGCCTGGCCGAGGCGGGACTGACGGGCGCAAACGCCTCGCCGCGCGTGCTCTACATGGCCACCCTGGGCAAGGCCGCTGGCGTGGCCGGCGCCTTTGTCGCGGGCAGCGACATGCTGGTCGAGTGGCTGCTGCAAAAGACGCGCAGCTACATCTTCGCCACGGCCGCGCCGCCCATGCTGGCCAGCGCGCTGCAGGCCAGCGTGGCCCTGATCGAGGCCGAGGACGAGCGCCGCGAGGCCCTGGCCGAACGCATTGCCGAGCTGCGCGCCGGCCTCACGCCGCTGCTGGCGCGCACGGGCTGGCAGTTGCTGCCTTCGCGCACCGCCGTGCAGGCCCTGGTCATAGGCTCCAACGCCACGGCCCTGGCCGTGATGGAAGGCCTGCGCGAGCGCGGCCTGTGGGTGCCCGCCATCCGCCCGCCCACCGTGCCCGAAGGCACGGCGCGGCTGCGCATCGCGCTGTCGGCCTCCCACACGCGCATCGACGTGCAGCTGCTGCTGACGGCGCTGGACGAGGTCTCGCGCCTGGCCCCACCCCTGCCCTGAATCCCTCTTCACCACCGGAACGGAGACATCCATGCCCCATCTCTACGTCGAATACACCGACAACCTCGCCGGTCTGCCCGGCCAGCAACTGCTGACCGAACTCAACGCCTTCGTCTGCGGCCACCCCAGCATCCTGGACGAGGCTGACGTCAAGGCCCGCCTGCTGCCGGTCAGCCAGTTCGAGATCGGCTCGGCACCAGCCAATCGCGGCTTCGTCCATGTGCAGCTGCGCCTGCTGGCGGGCCGTACCGACACGGCCAAGAAAGAACTGTCCGAAGGCATTGCCGCGGTGCTGCGCCGCCTCACGCCCCAGCCGGCCGGCATGATGGTCCAGCTCAGCGTGGAAATCGCCGACATGGACAAGCCCAGCTACTACAAGGGTCGCCTGTAAGGCAGGCGCCGGGCCTTGTCCGCCGTGAGCACCCGCGCACGCTGCGCGCAATGCCTGCGCCCTGAGCGCACCTGCCTGTGCCCCCTGGTGCAGCCGGTGCCGCATGCGGTGCAGTTGCTGGTGCTCCAGCATCCCGAGGAGGAACTGCAGGCCAAGGGCACGGGCCGGCTGCTGCACCTGTGCCTGCCCGCCAGCCGCCTGGCGGTGGGCGAGGCCTTCGAGCCAGCGCAGTTGCAGGCACTGCTGCACGCGCCCTGGCAGTCGGGCGACGCCCCGCGACAGGCCGTACTGCTCTATCCGGAAACACCGCACGGCGACCAGCTGGGCCTGGCCAGGCAAGCGCCCTGGCCGCAGCCCGCGCCATGCCCGGAGGACCTGCGCCTGGTGGTGCTGGACGCCACCTGGCGCAAGAGCCGCAAGATGCTCTACCTCAACCCCGGTCTGCAGTGCCTGCCGCGCCTGGCACTGCAGGGCGACCTGCCCGCCTCGCGCTACGGCGCCCTGCGCAAGGCCCATGCGCCGGGCCAGCTGTCCACGCTGGAGGCAGCGGCCTGCGCGCTGCAACGGCTGGCGCCTGCCGGCCCGTCTCTGCAGCCGCTGCGCGATGCGCTCGAGGGGCTGCTGGCCCTGCATGCCCGGCACAGGCCCGAATGAAAAAACGCCTCGGGGAACGAGGCGTTTTTCATGGCAGCAGGCCGTGCTTCAGTTTTCCGGCGTGATCCTGGCGAACTTGACCAGTTCGGCGTACTTGCCCATGTCGGTACGGATGATCTGGGCCAGGTTTTCGTCGCCCGTGGGGGCAATGATGCCCGCTCCTTCCAGGCGCGCGCGCATCGCCGGATCGGCCAGGCCCGCCTTCAAGGCCTTCTGCAGGCTGGCCACCACATCGGCAGGCAGGTCCTTGGGACCCGCCAGCCCGAACCAGCCGCTCAGCGCGTAGCCCTTGAGCGCCGCGTTCTCGCCCAGTGCGGGCACGTCCTTCATCATGGCGATGCGGTGGGCCGTGGTCACGCCCAGGGCCTTGATCTTGCCGCTCTGGATGAAAGGAGCCGCCACCGAGGGAGAGACGATGGCGAAGTCCAGGTTGCCGCCCGCCAGGTCGCTGGTCATCGCGGCCGAGCCCTTGTAGGGCACATGGACGATGTCCACCCCGGCCATCTTCTTGATCAGCTCGCCCGAGAAATGCGGCGTGGACCCGATGCCCGGGCTGCCGTAGCTGTACTTGCCGGGATGGGCCTTGGCCAGGGCGATGAACTCGTCGATGGTCTTGGCCGGCATCTTGGTGCCGGCCACCCACAGGTTGGGCAGCACGCCGGTCAGCGCGATGCCGGTCAGGTCCGTGGCCGGGTCGTACTTCTGCGCGGCGTTGACGAACTTCGTGCCCGCCAATTCGTTGCTGGAGCCTGCGAGCAGGGTATAGCCATCGGCCTTGGCACCGACCACGCGCTGCGCGGCCACCACGCCGGCGGCACCGGGCACGTTGTCGACCACGACGGTCGCATTGAGGTGCTTGGCCAGGATGTCACCCACCACGCGCCCCACCAGGTCGACCGAGCCGCCTGCCGCGTAGCCGACGACGACGCGAATGGGCTTGTTGGGATAGGTGGTCTGGGCGCACAGCGGACCCGCCGCCAGGACAGCCGCGGCGCTGATCAGCGCGCGGCGGGAAAAACGGAATTCATGCATGGATCGATCTCAGGGGAGACAGGCATCAGCCGACAATCAAAATGATATTGCTCAACAATATTCACCGATTGTCTGACATTGCCTTGTGGAATCCATCCCTGAAAACCATGAGTTCCACCCGTCGCCCTAGCCTGCTATTCAGCGCAGAACCGCCGGCAGCCAGCCGCGCAGGCTGTTGACGAAGGCCCAGGCCTGCACGCGCGGCAGGTCGTCCAGCCGTACCGGGTGCTCCACCACGCGGCCCTCGTCCAGCGCCACCGCGCGGCCCACGCCGGGCAGCAGGCCGCTGGACAGCGGCGGAGTCACCCAGCGGCCCGCCAGCAGCACGGCGATGTTGCCGCGCGTGCCCTCGGTGATCTCGCCGTCCTCGTTGTGGAGCACGGTGTCGAACACCGAGGCATCGGTGGGCTGCAGGCTGTCGTAGTGCGCGCGGCGCGAGGTCTTGAAACGCACCCAGTCGCCACGCGCCACCGCATTGGCGATGGGCCGGTCGGCCAGCGCCAGCCGAACAGGCGTGGCGGAAGGTGGCAGCGGCGCCGCCTGGGTCTGTATCCGCCCCGTGGCATCCAGCGCCAGGCGCACGCGCCAGTGGCCGCTGGCGTGCGCCTGGCGCAGTTGCTGCAATGCCTGCTCCAGCACGGCATCCGTGCAGGGCCGGCCGAAATGCCGCGCCGCGTCCTGCATGCGCGTCACATGGCGCTGCAGGTGGATGAAACCGCCATCCCGCAGGGCCAGGGTTTCCAGAATGTCGAAATCGAAGTCCGTATCCGCCATGGCTGCACGCCCTTTCACACCTTGTCCAGAAAAGCCCTCTTGTGGCGCCATTCCTGCCATTCGGCAGGCGCCTCGGCGCCCGAAGTGATGCCGCTGCCGATGCCGCAGCGCAGTTCCGTGCCACGCGCCACCACCGTGCGTATGGGCACATTGAAGGTGGCGTGCACGCGCCCTGCAGTGGTGCCGGGCCGCACCACGCCCACGGCGCCGCAGTAGACGCCGCGCGGACCCGATTCCAGTTCGTGGATGAGCCGCATGGCCTGGCGCTTGGGCGCGCCCGTGATGGAGCCGCAGGGAAACAGCGCCGCAAACACGTCCGCCAGGCCGGTGCCGGGCCGCGTGCGCGCCTGCACGTCGGACGTCATCTGCCACACGGTGGGCAGGGGTTCGGCATGGAACAGGCGCGGCACCTGGACGCTGAAAGGCTCGGCAATGCGCGAGACATCGTTGCGCAGCAGGTCCACGATCATCACGTTCTCGGCCCGCTCCTTGGGCGAGGACCGCATGGCCTGGACATTCGCCTCGTCCTGTGCAGGCGTGGCGCCACGCGGCGCCGTGCCCTTCATGGGGCGCGTGAGGATGCGCTCGCCATCCCAGTCGAAGAACAGCTCGGGCGAGACGGACAGCACCTGCTCGTCGCCGCTGTCCATGCAGGCCACGTAGCCGCCGGGCTGGGCACGTCGCAGCGCGGCGAACAGCGATGGGATGTCGCCCAGCAGCCGGCCCATGAACTGGGCCGTGTAATTGATCTGATAGCAGTCACCGGCCGCAATCGCCTCGTGGATGCGCGCAATGGCGGCATCGAAATCCGCGCGCTCCAGGCCGGGCTGCCATTGCGCCTGAGATTGCACCTGAGATTGCACCTGAGGGCCGGTCTCGACCGCGTCCGCGTCTTCAGGCCAGGGCCGGGGGCCGTCGAAGACGGCAAACCAGGCCAGCGGCTCGCCTGGCGGCGTGGCATGCAGGGCGCCGGCGTAGGCCGCGTCAAACGCCGCCGCCGCCTCGTAGCGCACCCAGCCCAGGCACCACAGGCCGGCCTGGGCAGCCTGCTGCACGGCGTCAAGCACACCGCGCACCTGCTCGGGCGCATGGGCTGCCAGGCTGCGCAGCGGCGGCCCGAAGCCATGGCGCAGCCGGGCGGCCGAGCCGTCATGAGGGTTGGGAAAATCGATCAGAAACTTCACAAAACGGCCGTCAACGCATGCTGTACTTGCATCAGCAGCTTCGCTATCGATAGCAGCCACTGACACGGGGCCGCCCAGTGTAGAGCGCGGGGAACAAAAAAGCGCCCCGAAGGGCGCCAAACCAAGCGTCCCGAAAGGACGCTTTCCACCAACAGGCCCGGCACCATGCCGGACCCATATCCATTCACATCACTTCTGCGTGACGGTGTGCTGGCCTTCCAGGCGGGCCACGGCCTCGCGGTAGGCAGGGCCGCTGCGCAGTTGCTGGTAGCGGGCCAGGCCGCGCTGGTATTCGGCCGAGTTGTAGCCGATTTCGCGGTCAGCCGAGGGCGAGGGCAGGTAGGTCATGCCTGCCTGGTGCCACATCTCGAGGTCGGCCAGCACTTCGGCGCGGCTCAGGCCTGCGGTGGCGGAGGACGAGGGGGAAACGGCTTCTTGGGCCATTGCAGTGCCGGCGAGGCCCAGGGTCAGGGCGGCCAGTGCAGCGGAGAGGGTACGCATGTCAGATCCTTTCAAAAGGCCGCTCGGCATTCATTTCCTCACGGCATGGACGTACTATGCGGCGCTGCAGCATTCTTCGTCTGGGCGTTTTCTCACGTGTTTTGGCATCCGGCCCGGGCGGCCCGCTGCCTTTTCACCCGTGCTCCCCTCGACAGAAGGCCGATTCACGCGTTCTAGAAACAGTGTTTTTCGCGGCTTGAAACAGCCGCGGCAGACAAGGCTCAGCGCGCTTCCTCGAGCAGCACGCGCAGGCCTTCGACATGGCAGATGCGCAGGTTGCGGCCTTCGCGCCGCAGCAGGCCCAGGCGCACCAGGCGCGACATCTCGCGCGCCACTTCCTCGCGGCTGGAGCCCAGCAGCAGCGCCAGATCGGTCTGCCGGGGTGCGGGCGCCAGCAGGGCCTGCCCCTGGTCGATGCCCGCGCGCTCGGCACGTTCCAGCAACTGGGTATGCAGGCGGCTGCGCACCGACAGCGTTCCCAGATCCACCATGCGGCGCGCCAGCGCCACGGCCAGGTCGCTGAGCCGGCCGATGAAGGCGCGCAGGACCTGGGGCTCGTTCATGAGCAGGGCTTCCACATCCTCATGGGCCAGCGAGGCAATCAGGCTGGGGACGCCTGCCTCGACCACCAGGGGCATGGCCGTGCAGCCCGCCTGCTGCTGCGGCAGACCGCCGAAGAACACGCCCTGTGCAATCTCGCCCAGCGTGAGCCCGCGCCCGTTGGGGGCATAGCTGCTGACGCGCAAGCCGCCCTGCACGAGCATGTAGAGACGCTGATCGGTGTATGCGCCCTCCAGCGTCTGGTGCAGCGCCAGATGCTGCCAGCGGCATTGCGCGGCCAGTTCGGCCAGGCGCTCGTCGGACAGGCTTTGCAGCACATGGACCTGGCGCAGGCCCTGCCAGGCCACGGCGGGAAGAAGCGGAGATGTCTGTAAGGAACCGGACATGGTGCAACACCGTTGAAGCGCATCCGCAGGGCCTGTGCGGGCCCTGTCGTCCGTCGCGGGAATCACAGCATAGCGGGATCGCATAGACTCGTCGCGCGCCGGGAATCGCACTGTCCGGCTCCCCGGATGGCCGCACCGCGCAGCACAGAAAAAAGGGAGGGCTTCATGGAATCGAGCATCGAATCGGCACGACCACCCGCGCGCCCGCAGGCCACCGTGGCGGCCTGGGCGCAATCCGTGGAACAGGCGATCGCCAGCCAGCAATGGCATGGGGCCTGGCGTGCACTCATAGACGCCGCCCTGCCCGCCGAAACCGCCGTGCAGCAGAGCCTGCTGACTGCGCTGGATGCCTGGGATGGCCTTGCTGCCGATTCCGGCGCAGAGCCCCGCCGCGCGCTGGTGCAGCAGGTTTTCGACGCCCTGCATGCCGCCCATGCCCCGGGCCAGGCGCTGCAGGCCGATTCCGCACCTTCCCGTGCGCACCGTGCATACCGTGCGCACTGCATACTGGGACGGCAACTGGTCAAGCGCTACCGGCGCGGCGGCTTTGCGCTGGGGCCGGTGGATGTGGCCGTGGAGCCCGGCACCATCCTCGGACTGGTGGGCGAGAACGGCAACGGCAAGACCACCTTGCTGCGCCTGCTGGCCGCCGATCTGGCGCCCGACGCGGGGCAGCTGGACTGGGGCGTTCCCGCCGCCGATGCCTACCTGCTGCGCACCCAGCTCGCCTATATCCCCCAGCGCCCGGCCGTCTGGAGCGGGCGCCTGATGGACCATCTGCAATTCGCCGCGCGCAGCCATGGCGCCGTGGGCCCACGCAACATCTGCCTGGTACAGCTGGTCATCGCGCAGCTGGGGCTGCGCGCCTTCCGGGGCCACCAGTGGAAACAGCTGTCCTCGGGCTACAAGATGCGCTTCGAGCTGGCGCGCGCCCTGCTCTGCCGGCCGCGCGTGCTGCTGCTGGACGAGCCGCTGGCCAACCTGGACATCAACGCCCAGCAGACCCTGCTGACCGATCTGCAGTCGCTGGCGCGCTCGCCCTGGCAACCCATGGCCCTGGTGCTGAGTTCACAGCAGCTGTACGAGGTGGAAAAGGTGGCCGACCAGGTGCTGTTCCTGGAGCAAGGCCAGCCGCGCAGCGTTCAGCAGAGCTTTGCCGCCATGCAAGGCTGCGCCATCGAGTTCGAGACCGGCTGGGCCATGGCGCAACTGAAACCCTGGCTGGACCGGCTGCCATCCCATACGCACCAGCTCAGCGGCCAGACCCACATCGTGAGCTTTCATGTGCCGTTCACGGCAGCGCAGTTCCTGGCGCAGGCCGTGCAGGCACAGATGCCCGTGCGCTATTTCCGCGACATCACCGCATCCACCCGCCGCCTGTTCGTGAGGGACTGAGCCATGCCACGTTTTTCCGATATGACGAACCGCTGGGACCAATGGGTGCTGATGCGCTGCCCCCTGCTGTGGCAGCTGCGGCTGCACTGGTATCTGCCGCTGGCGCTGCTGTGGTGCGTGCTGGTGCTGGGCATCTGGATGCAATGGATGGCCGAACCGGCGCGCTGGATGGGCTCCCTGCCCGGCGTTGCGTCCACAGCCCAGCAAACGCCCGAGCAATTGGCACTGGACATCGGCTCCGTCGTGGCCTGCATCGTGGCGATCGGCCTGGCGCTGTGGTGGTTGCTGCGCGTGCGCATCCACAACCGCTGGCGCGAACACGCCCCCGTGGGCCGCTGGGGCCTGTGCTGGGAGTACCTGTGGGGAGCCTTGTTCCTATCGCTATTGTTCGCGCCTGCGATCGCCTTTTCGCCCATCTATGAAATGCGGATGCAGCGCCAATGGTCGGACACGGATGTCAGTGCACAGATCCAGACTGTCGAGCAAGTCGCCGCCCTGGAGGCGCTTGTCGCGCCACGCCAGGCGGCCATGCTCGTGGAATGGATACGTGTGCTGCGCGAGGAAGAGGTCGATCCGGCGAAGTACCCGGGCATCCAGGCCCTGGTCTGGTTGATGCGCGGAGACCAGGCCGCGATTGCCGCGACGCTGGAGCGCTACGGCCAGCCATTGCAGGCCAGAGGCTATGTGCGCCAGTCTGCCAGCTCCGCCCAGGACCAGGCGGAGCACCTGCTGGCCAGCTACCGCAGCGCGCTGCAATCCCCCCTGGCCCAGGAATGGCGCGCCTACCTGGCCGCGAACCCGCAACCAGGGAATGGCGAGAAGGCATCCAGGGCACAGGATTCCAACTGCAAACCAACCCTGGGTCGCAGCAGGCCTTCGGATCTGGAGCCGGATCCGCGCAAATGCTTTGATGTCTATCTGGCCCAGAACAACCGCAAGTGGCTCATCCCGCTGGAGAGGTTCGACATCCGGCGGAGCCCGCTGCAGCATGTGCAATGGAAGCACGCGCGCTACGGCCTCGCCCTGCATGCCTACCAGGAAAGCCATCTGCAGCGCGCTGAAAGATCCAGCGACGAAGGCTGGCAAAGGATGGCCCAGTTGCTGGCAACCGCCAGCGCTGGCTTTTTCCTTGCCTTGGCCCTGGTGCTGGTGCGCCTGATGCCTGTCATGCAGCTGGTGGCCTGGGGCGCATGCCTGGTCCTGACCTTGCTTGGCAGCGTGCTGGCCGGGATGCTGGGAATCACCAACCTCTATGTGCTGGGGCTGTTTCCAGCCGCGCTGATATCGGTCGCCTGGCTGCGCATCCGTGTGCTCAAGCGCCCCTGGGCCGGCGCGGTGCTGCTGGCCCTGGGCATGTCGCTGGCCCTGATATGGCTCGCCGCCGCCTGGTCTGAGTGGTCCAGACTGCTGTTGCCACACCCCACCGGCAGCGCAGGCCCCTGGACGGATACCCAGCACTGGCTGGACCTGCTGATGGGCGCGCCTGCCGTGGCAGCCAGCACGGCCATGCTCGTGGCCCTGCTGTCTCCGCTGTGGCGCCGATGGCGTGGCCTGCCCGAAAGGTGACGGAACAGCAAAGGACAGCTCAGGGACAGGTGCCCCCGGCGCGCATCGCATAGACTCGCGGCAATTCCATCCCCCTCCGAGCGCCCCATGACCCAAGCCCCCGTCACCGCCGGCACGCCCTACGGCACCATCCCGCCCGCCTCGCCGCTGCCCCAGCGCCGCCCCGTGAGCCTTCCGCGCCTGGCGCAGATGCGCGAGGCCGGCGAGAAGATCACCATGGTCACCGCCTATGACGCCACCTTCGCGGCCGTGGCCGATGCGGCCGGCGTGGAGTGCATCCTGGTCGGCGATTCGCTGGGCATGGTCTGCCAGGGCCTGCACAGCACCGTGGGCGTGTCGCTGCAGGACATGTGCTACCACACGGCCAGCGTGGCGCGCGGGCTGCACCGCGTGCAGGGCACGGCCTGGCTGATCGCCGACATGCCCTATGGCAGCTATGCCGAAAGCCGCGAGCAGGCCATGCGCAGCGCCTGCGAGCTGATGCAGGCCGGCGCCCACATGGTCAAGCTCGAAGGCGGCGGCTGGACCGCGCCCACCGTGCAGTTCCTGGTCGAGCGCGGCGTGCCCGTCTGCGCCCACCTGGGCCTGACGCCGCAGACCGTGCATGCGCTGGGCGGCTACCGCGTCCAGGGCAAGAGCGACGAGGGCGCGGCCACGCTGCGCCGCCATGCGCTGGAACTGCAGGATGCAGGCGCCTCCATGCTGGTGCTGGAGATGGTGCCGGCACAGCTGTCGCGCGAACTCACGGCCGAGCTGCCGCACTGCCACACCATCGGCATCGGCGCGGGCAGCGGCACGGCCGGACAGGTCCTGGTGCTGCACGACATGCTGGGCGTGAACCTGGGCAAGATGGCCCGCTTCGTGCACAACTTCATGGCCGATGCGGGCAGCGTCAAGGGCGCCTTCGAGGCCTATGTGCATGCCGTGAAGAACGGCAGCTTCCCCGACGACAGCAAGCACGCCTGGTAGTCCGGCAGGCTGCACGGTCCGTTTTTCCGCTTCCCGCTTCCCGTTCCCCCGCTTCCCCGCTTTCCCATGCAAATCGTCCACTCCATCGCCGACCTGCGCGCCATCCTGGCCAGCAAGGGCCGCCCTGCCTTCGTGCCCACCATGGGCAACCTGCACGATGGCCACCTGTCCCTGGTGCGCGCCGCGCGCCAGCACGGCGACATCGTCGTGGCCAGCATCTTCGTGAACCGCCTGCAGTTCCTGCCGCACGAGGATTTCGACAGCTATCCGCGCACCTGGGCGCAGGACTGCGCCAAGCTGGAGAGCGAAGGCTGCGACCTGCTGTTCGCCCCGCGCGAAGCCGATCTCTACCCCGAGCCGCAGACCTTCAAGATCCAGCCCGACGCGCAGCTGGCCGACATCCTCGAAGGCCATTTCCGCCCCGGCTTCTTCACGGGCGTGTGCACCGTGGTGATGAAGCTGTTCTCGGCCGTGTTCTTCGCCAGCGGCGGCGGCACGGCCGTGTTCGGCAAGAAGGACTACCAGCAGCTGCTGGTGATCCGCCGCATGGTCGAGCAGTTCGCCCTGCCCGTGAACATCGTGGCCGGCGACACGGCGCGCGCCGACGACGGCCTGGCGCTGAGTTCGCGCAACGGCTACCTGAGCCCCGATGAACGCCAGCAGGCCATGGCGCTGTCGCAGGCACTCAAGCAACTGGCCGACGCCACGCGCGCAGGCCAGGCGCCGCTGGCCGAACTGGAGGCATGGGCCATGCAGTCCCTGGCCGCACAGGGCTGGGAGCCCGATTACCTGACCGTGCGCCTGCGCCGTGACCTGCAGCCGCCGGCCGAGGGCGCGCAACTGGCCGGTGCACCACTGGTGGCCCTGGGCGCCGCGCGCCTGGGCAAGACGCGCCTGATCGACAACCTGGAGTTCTGATCCAGCGCAAGGCGCCTGCGGCCATGGCGGTCCAAGCTGGATGCCATGGCCAGGAAATTCCCCATCCACCCCGCCCATCCCGAGCGCACCTGCTGGGGTTGCGACCGCTACTGCGCCCGCGACGAGCTGGCCTGCGGCAACGGATCGGACCGCACACAGCACCCGGTGGAGGTCTTTGGCGACGACTGGATGGAGTGGGGCCTGCCGCCCGAGCCGGCGGCAGACAACGCAGCCAGCCTGAAGGACGCGGCGCGCTGAAGTCGCCCACCCCACTTCAAGCGACCGCGGCCACCTCGGCGGCGAGCGCGTCCACCAGCCACTGCACCTCGGCCACGGCCGGCCGGTGCAGCGGCAGCAGCGCATGGACCTGGAAGGGAATGGAAAACGCCAGCGGCCGCACCACCAGCTGCGGCCCGGCGCAGACTCGCGCCGTCAGCGGATTGACGATGGCCACGCCCAGGCCATGCTGGACCATGGCACAGACCGCCACAGCGCTGTGGGTCTCCAGGTGCAGCTGGCGCTGCACGCCGGCCTGCTCGAACACGGCATCGATCTGCTGGCGATAGGGATCGTCGCGCGCCAGGCTGACAAAGCTTTCCCCGGCAAAGTCAGCCACCTCCAGCACCGGCCTTACGGCCAGCGCATGGCCTGCGGGCAGCACGGCCACCTCGTCCATGGCGGGCAGCGCAAGGGCGCGCGTGCCCGGAGGCGCCTCGGCCAGCTCGGCCAGGCCCAGGTCGTAGCGCTGGGCGGCCATCCACTCCTGCAGCAGCGGCGCCTCCTGCGTGGCCACGCTGACGGCCACGGGGCCGTGCTCCGCATGCAGGCGCGCCAGCGCTGCTGGCAGCAGCGCATGGCTGAGGGCGGGCAGGCACAGCACGTTGATGCGCGCCTGGTGCGGCCGGCCCAGGGCCAGCGCATGTTCCACCACCCGGTCCAGCCCCTGCCAGCTGCGCTGCACCTCGGCCCACAGCGACAGGGCGCGTGCCGTGGGCCGCAGCCGGCCTTGGGCGCGCTCGAACAGCGCATAGCCCAGCAGGCTTTCCAGGCGCGCCAGTTCGCGGCTGACGGTGGGCTGGGAGCTGTACAGCATCTGCGCCGCCGCCGTGGCGCTGCCGCTGAGCATGAGCGCGCGAAACACCTCCAGGTGGCGATGGGAGATGCGGGGCTCGGGGGACGTGTGCGGCAGCTCGGGGTCTTGCATGGCAAGAGCATATCCAAATCAAATAGACACCATAAGAACAAGCATTGGACTGAATGCCCTCCATCCGCCATCATGCGCGGCAGTTCCCCTGAAAGAGACACCATGTCCAATCCCTTCTCGTCCGCCCAGCTCTGGGCCCTGGCCGACCAGCACGGCACGCCGCTGTGGGTCTATGACGCCGCCACCATCCGCGCGCGCATCGCCCAGCTCAAGGCCTTCGACACCATCCGCTTTGCGCAGAAGGCCTGCTCCAACATCCACATCCTGCGGCTGATGCGCGAGCAGGGCGTGAAGGTGGACGCCGTCTCGCGCGGCGAAATCCTGCGCGCGCTGGCCGCCGGCTACGCGGCCGGCCATGGCGACGACCTGCACAGCGACATCGTGTTCACCGCCGACGTGATGGACGAGGCCACGCTGGCCTGCGTGGCCGAGCACAAGGTGCCCGTGAACGCCGGCTCCATCGACATGCTGCACCAGCTGGCCCAGGCCTCGCCCGGCCATCCCGTGTGGCTGCGCATCAACCCCGGCTTCGGCCACGGCCACAGCAACAAGACCAACACGGGCGGCGAGCACAGCAAGCACGGCATCTGGCACAGCGACCTGCTGGCGGCGCTGCAGGCCATCCGCGACGGCGGCCTGAAGCTGGCCGGCCTGCACATGCACATCGGCTCGGGCGTGGACTACGGCCACCTGCAGCAGGTCTGCGGCGCCATGGTCGAGCTGGTGCGCGCCACCCGCCAGGCAGGCCATGACCTGCAGGCCATCTCGGCCGGCGGCGGCCTGTCCATTCCCTACCGCGATGGCGACGCCACCATCGACACCGCCCACTACCACGGCCTGTGGGATGCGGCACGCAAGGACGCCGAGGCCATCGTGGGCCATGCGCTGGGCCTGGAGATCGAGCCGGGCCGCTTCCTGGTGGCCGAGTCGGGCGTGCTGCTGGGCCAGGTGCGCGCCACCAAGAACGCGGGCAGCAACCATTTCGTGCTGGTCGATACGGGCTTCAACGAACTGATGCGCCCCTCCATGTACGGCAGCTGGCACGGCATGGAAGTGCTGCGCCGCGACGGCCAGGCCATGCCCCTGCGCGATGCCGTGGTCGCCGGCCCGCTGTGCGAATCGGGCGACGTGTTCACCCAGGGCGACGGCGGCGTGGTGCTGCCGCGCGCGCTGGCAGGCGCCTCGGTGGGCGACCTGCTGGTCATCCATGACACGGGCGCCTATGGCAGCTCCATGTCCAGCAACTACAACACGCGCCCGCTGGCCGCCGAAGTGCTGGTCGATGGCGACAGCACCCGCCTCATCCGCCGCCGCCAGACGGTGGAGGAACTGCTGGGTCTGGAGCTGGGCCTGTAACTGGGCATGTAGCGCGCCAGGCGCCAGGATTTCTGACGCAAAAAAGCCCCGGGGCCTTCCAGCTCCGGGGCTTTTTCATCGCCGGGCCGCCCCAAGATGAAAAGCGGCCCCCTCGGGGGGCAGTGGACCTTGCGCAGCAAGGGGAGCGTGCGGGCCATTTTTCATGGACACCGAAGAATCACTCGCCGCGTGGATCGCGCGCCATCAGGTGCTGCACGGCTTCGGCCGCCTGCAGCCGGCCGTCCAGCAGCTCGACCACGGTTTCGGTGATCGGCATCTCCACATTCAACAGCCGCGCGCGCGCCAGCACGGTGCGTGCGCTGTACACGCCCTCGGCCACATGGCCCAGCGAGGCCACGGCCTGTTCCAGCGTGCGGCCCTGGGCCAGCAGCAGGCCCACCTTGCGATTGCGCGACAGATCGCCCGTGGCCGTCAGCACCAGATCGCCCAGGCCGGACAGGCCCATGAAGGTCTCCACCCGTGCGCCCAGGGCCAGGCCCAGTCGCGTCATCTCGGCCAGGCCGCGCGTGATCAGCGCGGCGCGGGCGTTCAGGCCCAGCTGCAGGCCGTCGCACAGGCCGGTGGCAATGGCCAGCACGTTCTTCACGGCGCCGCCCACTTCCACGCCCACGATGTCGGCGTTGGCGTAGACGCGCATGGCATCGCCATGGAAGGCCGCGACCAGGGCGTCATTGACCTCGGCATGCCGGCTGGCCGCCACCAGGGCCGTGGGCTGGTGGCGCGCCACCTCGGCCGCAAAGCTGGGGCCGCTGAGCACGCCGCACAGCAGATCGGGCGCCACCTCGGCGCAGACCTCGTGCGCCATCAGTCCATGGGCGGCGGCCGACGCGCCTGCGGGCACGGCCTCGAAGCCCTTGCACAGCCACACCACGGGCGCCCGCACATTGCGCAGGCGGCCCAGCCATTCGCGCAAGGCCGCCATGGGCGTGCCGATCACGATCAGGTCTGCCGCAGCCAGATGGCCGTCGATCTCGCCATGCACCACCTGCAGCGCGGCAGGCAGCGCCACGCCCGGCAGGTAGCGCGCGTTCTCGCCGCTGTCCCGCATGGCCTGCGCCTGGGCAGCGTCGCGCGCCCACAGCGTCACGACACGTCCGTCATCGCGCGAGGCCGCGCTCATTGCCAGCGCCGTGCCCCAGGCGCCTGCACCAATCACCACAATGTTCATATCTGCCCGACGTTGAAGAAGCGACGTTGATGAAAAAAAGAGGCCCTCGGGCCTCTTTTCTTGTACCACAGCGATGCGACGCGCCTGGGCGCAAATCTCATCGGCCGGGATGGGACCGGCTTACTGCGGCAGCGAGTTGCCGTCCGCCTGGGCGGCTGCCTGCTGCTGCTCGTACATGGCCTGGAAGTTGATTTCGGCCAGGTGCACGGGCGGGAAGCCGGCGCGTGTGACCACGTCGGCCACGTTGCCGCGCAGGTAGGGATAGATGATCTGGGGGCAGGCAATGCCGATCACGCCACCCATCTGGTCTTCGGGCACGTTGCGGATCTCGAAGATGCCGGCCTGCTTGGCCTCGACCAGGAACACGGTCTTGTCCTGGATCTTGGTCTGCACGGTGGCCGTCACGGCCACTTCGTAGATGCCTTCGGCCACGGGAGTCGCCTCGACGCCGAGCTGGATGTCCACGCTGGGCTGCTCCTGCTCCAGCAGGATGGCGGGCGAATTGGGCTGCTCCAGCGACAGGTCCTTGAGGTAGACGCGCTGGATCTGGAAGACGGGAGTGTCCTGTTCGGCCATGGAATCAGTCTTTCTGGGCAAAAAACCCTGGCACGGCGGCCAGGGCATCAAAAAAATCACCAACAAAATGCCCGCTGCCAATAGGTTGCGCAGCGGGCACCTGGGCCTGCATTATGCAGTGCCCGTGTTTCAGCTTTGCAGCATGGGCACCAGGCCACCGTCGGCGTCCAGCGCCATCAGGTCGTCGCAGCCGCCCACATGGTGGTCGCCGATGAAGATCTGGGGCACCGTACGGCGGCCCGTGCTCTGCATCATCACGTCACGCGCGGCAGGGTCGGTATCGATGCGGATCTCTTCGATCTGCTCCACGCCCTTGGACTTGAGGATCTGCTTGGCCCGGATGCAATAGGGGCAGACAGCGGTGGTGTACATCTTCACGGCTTGCATATGCGACTTTCTTCGAGTGGGCGGCTTGCCGGCTGCAGGCGCCGGGGACGCGGCGCAGCGGCTTCCATCGTGATCAACTGGAGGCGCTTCAGGCCTTTTCAACCGGCATGCCGGCATCGCGCCAAGCCTTCAGGCCACCGGCCAGGGCCTGGGCCTTTTCGTAGCCCAGCTTCTTCGCAATGCCTTCGGCACGCGAGGCGCGGTTGCCCTTGGTGCAGATCAGCACCAGCGGCAGGGCCTTGTTCTTCACGGTGGCAGGCAGCTTTTCCTCGAACTGGCCCAGCGGCACATTCTTGGCGCCATTGGCATGGGCGGCCGCGTACTCCTCGGGCTCGGAGACATCGATGACCACGGCCTTTTGGCGGTTGATCAGTTGCACGGCCTGCGCCGCCGTCAGCGAGCCGCCGCCTGCGCCGCGCACCAGGGGCAGCAGCAACATCACGCCGGAAGCCAGCGCGATCAGGATCAAATACCAGTTATCGATGATGAATTTCACGTCATTCCTTGGGTTGGCAAACCTGTCAATTCTAGAATGCTGGCTTTTGCCCCCGCGACAGCCCAGCTTTGTCGCATCGAGAGACTTAGAAAGCCGCCATGTACAAGCTCGTGCTGATCCGCCACGGTGAATCCACCTGGAACCTCGAAAACCGCTTCACCGGCTGGACCGATGTGGACCTGACCGCCACCGGCGTAGAACAGGCCAAGAACGCCGGCCGCCTGCTCAAGGCCGAAGGCTACGACTTCGACCTGGCATTCACCAGCGTGCTCAAGCGCGCCACGCGCACGCTGTGGCACACGCTGGACGAAATGGACCGCACCTGGCTGCCCGTGCAGCACAGCTGGCGCCTGAACGAGCGCCACTACGGCGGCCTGCAGGGCCTGAACAAGGCCGACATGGCCAAGCAGTACGGCGACGCCCAGGTGCTGGTCTGGCGCCGCAGCTACGACACGCCCCCGCCGGCCCTGGAGCCCCAGGACCCGCGCAGCGAGCGCAGCGACGTACGCTATGCCCAGCTGGACCCCAGCCAGGTGCCGCTGACCGAATGCCTGAAGGACACGGTCGCCCGCGTGCTGCCGTTCTGGAACGAGTCCATCGCGCCCGCCATCCTGTCCGGCAAGCGCGTCGTGGTTGCCGCGCATGGCAACTCCATCCGCGCGCTGATCAAGTACCTGGACGGCATCTCGGATGACGCCATCGTCGGCGTCAACGTGCCCAACGGCATTCCGCTCGTCTATGAGCTGGATGCCGATCTCAAGCCCATTCGCCACTACTACCTAGGCGATGCCGAGGCTGCCGCCAAGGCGGCAGCCGCCGTGGCTGCACAGGGCAAGGCTTGAGCCTGACCCGCCTGAGGTGAGCGCCTGCTACGGAAATTGCGCTTGCTGCGCCGTTTTTAGGGAACCACGCGGGCGCTTGCCTTTCCAAGCGGGTGTATATTGACGCGGTTAAAGGGGTGATATGGGCCAGAAAATCAAAATTGCCGGCTGGGTTTCCGTAGGCGTAATCGCCGGAGCACTGACCACGGTTTCCTTGCAGACCGTGGCCCGCGGTGCCATGACCCCGCTGCCGCTGGAGGAAATCCAGCAGCTGTCCGCCGTCTTCGGCCTGATCAAGACCGATTATGTCGAGTCGGTCGATGACAAGAAGCTGATCACCGATGCCATCTCCGGCATGGTGTCCAGCCTCGATCCGCATTCGCAGTACTTCGACAAGAAGTCCTACAAGGAATTCCGCGAGGGCACCTCGGGCCGTTTCGTCGGCGTAGGCATCGAGATCACGCAGGAAGACGGCCTGATCAAGGTTGTCTCGCCCATCGAAGGCTCCCCCGCCTTCCGCGCGGGCCTGAAGACCGGCGACCTGATCACCAAGATCGACGACACGGCCGTCAAGGGGCTGTCGCTCAACGACGCCGTCAAGCGCATGCGCGGCGAGCCCAACACCAAGGTGCAGCTGACCATCCTGCGCAAGGATGAAAGCCGCAGCTTCCCCGTGACCATCACGCGTGAGGAAATCAAGACGCAATCCGTCAAGGGCAAGGTCATCGAGCCCGGCTACGGCTGGATCCGTCTGAGCCAGTTCCAGGAACGCACGGTGGACGACTTCGTGCGCAAGGTCGAAGAGCTGTACAAGCAGGAACCCAACATGAAGGGCCTGGTTCTGGACCTGCGCAACGACCCGGGCGGCCTGCTGGACGCGGCCGTCGCCATCTCGGCAGCCTTCCTGCCGCCCGATGTGACCGTGGTGTCCACCAACGGCCAGCTGGCCGAGAGCAAGGAAACCTACAAGGCCTCGCCCAGCTTCTATGCCCGCCGCGGCATGGGAGACCCGCTGCAGCGCCTGCCCGCCTCGCTCAAGAAGCTGCCGCTGGTGGTTCTGGTCAACGAAGGCTCGGCCTCGGCCAGCGAAATCGTGGCCGGCGCCCTGCAGGACCACAAGCGTGCGGTCATCATGGGCAGCCAGACCTTCGGCAAGGGCTCGGTGCAGACCGTTCGCCCGCTGGGTCCTGACACGGGCCTGAAGCTGACCACGGCCCGCTACTACACGCCCAGCGGCAAATCCATCCAGGCCAAGGGCATCGTTCCTGACGTGATGGTGGACGAGACCCCTGAAGGCGATCTGTTCGCTGCCCTGCGCATGCGCGAGGCCGACCTGGAAAAGCACCTGTCCAGCGGACAGGGCGCCGAAGTCAAGGACGAAGTGCGCGAGAAGGCCCGCGAGGAAGCCCGCAAGCGCCTGGAGGAAGAGGCCAAGAAGCCCCTGGCCGAGCGCCGCCTGCCCGAATTCGGCACCGAAAAGGACTTCCAGCTGCAGCAGGCGCTCAACCGCCTCAAGGGCCAGCCCGTCATGGTCAGCAAGACCCTGACCGAGCGCGAGCCCGAAAAGAAGGAAAACTGAAGAGCGCGGACCGTGTCCGCGCTCCCACCAAGCCGGGCCCGCGCCCGGCTTTTTCACGTCTGGAGACGCGAATGAACGACGATCAACTGCTGCGCTACTCGCGCCACATCCTGCTGGACGAGATCGGCATCGAAGGCCAGGAGCGCATCCTGGCAGCGCATGTGCTCATCATCGGCGCAGGCGGCCTGGGCGCGCCTGCCTCGCTGTACCTGGGCTCGGCCGGCATCGGCCGCATCACCCTGGTGGACGACGATGCCGTGGAAATGACCAACCTGCAGCGCCAGATTGCCCACACCACCGATCGCGTGGGCCAGCCCAAGGTGCAATCCATACGCACGGCCGTGCATGCCATCAACCCCGGCATCCGCATTGATTGCCGCCAGCAGCGCGCAGACGATGCCCTGCTCGACGAGCTCGTGCCCCAAGCCACGGTGGTGCTGGACTGCACGGACAACTACCGCACGCGCCACATGATCAACGCAGCCTGCGTGCGACACAAGGTGCCCCTGGTGGCGGGGGCGGCCATCCGCCTGGATGGCCAGCTCATGGTGATGGACCCACGCGACGAGAACTGCGCCTGCTATGCCTGCGTATTCCCGCCGGAGGCGCAGTTCGAGGAAGTGCAGTGCTCGACCATGGGCGTCTTCGCCCCCGTGGTCGGCGTCATGGGCACGCTGCAGGCGGCCGAAGCCCTCAAGCTGATCGCGGGTTTTGGCACGCCTGCAACAAACCGCCTGACCATGTTCGACAGCCGCAGCCTCGATTGGAGTAGCATGCAAACCACCCGTGTGCCGGACTGTCCCGTTTGCGGCAACAAGGCGTAGGAATCGGCTGACTTCCAGGCCGATCCCCCACTGGCACAATCGCCCGCTGTCGCGCAGGACAATGAAGGCCGGGTTCCGCCGGACTCCGATTGCCATCCGCGTCCCTATTGGATACAGCCGTGAAATTGCGCACCTATCTTGTTGAAGACAACCCTACGATCCGCGAGAACCTGATCGCCACGCTCGAGGAACTCGCCGATGTCGAGGCCGTGGGCATCGCCGAGACGGAAAGCGCGGGGACGGACTGGCTTCAGCAGAACCCCGACGCATGGGATCTGGCCATCGTCGATCTGTTCCTGCGCCAGGGCAGCGGCCTGGGTGTGCTCACCGCCTGCCGCGAGCGCCAGCCGCACCAGAAGATCGTGGTGCTCAGCAACTACGCCACCCCTGACATCCGCAGCCGCTGCGCCCAGCTCGGCGTGGATGCGGTCTTCGACAAGTCCAATGAGATCGATGCACTCATGGACTATTGCATGAATATCGACGCCGCATCGCTCAATCAACTCAAAACAGCCTGAACCCAAAACACGGCATTTTTACTCTTCATCAAAGAAAAAGGCTGCACGACTTGATAATCGTGCAGCCCGTATTTTCTATTGACTGGAAATCAGTCGATCAGCCGGTTTTTCAGCGCGTAATACGTGAGATCGCTGTTGGATGACAATCCCATTTTCTCCATAAGCCGCGTGCGATAGGTACTGACCGTCTTCACGCTCAGCGAGAGCGATTTCGCAATATCACCTGCCGTTTCGCCGCGCGCCAGTTTGAGGAAGACCTGGAACTCACGCTCGGACAGCTGTTCATGCGCTGGCGCGTCATCCTTGCGGTTGAGCTGCTGGGCCAGCAGGTCGGCCACGGCCGGCGTCAGGTAGCGGCGGCCCAGGGCCACGGTGCGGATCGCTTCGGCAATCTCCTGGGGATCGCATTCCTTGTTCAGGTAGCCGCTGGCGCCTTGGCGGATCAGGTTGATCGCGTAGTGCTCCTCGGGATATCCGCTCAGGATCAGGATGCCCATGTCCGGGGCCTTGGCCCGCAGCATGGCCAGCGCATCGATGCCGCTTTGCCCGGGCATGGACAGGTCCATCAGCAGCACGTCGATCTCGTGGGCTCGGACCAGGTCGATGGCCTCACGGCCATTGGCGGCCTCACCGACTACACGCAGGTCCACATGTTCCGAGAGAAACTGACGCAGACCCGAGCGCACAATTGCATGGTCGTCCACAATGCCGATTCTGATCATGAATACCTCTTTTTCGGGGGACCAGCAGGAACGCCGGTCGTGCAAACAATATATGGTAACGGCCGGGGCAGGAACTGCTCCGGCTGCCGATAACACGAATTATGCAGAATATCGGCGAAGATCTTGTAGGTGAGAGGATGCTTATGCGTTGGATAAATTTCCGAAGAATTGCGATCAGCCTGGCATTTGCCATCGTTGCGGCCGTGCTGCTTGTCAGCATTAACGAGGCCAGCTACAAGCGCTCGACCAAGGCGCTGGAGGCCATGACCCAGACCCAGGCGACCCGCTCGGAAATCAGCCAACTGCTGCGGTTGATGCTCGATGCCGAGACCGGCCTGCGCGGCTACCTGCTCACGGGGGAGGAACGCTACCTGGAGCCCTACAGCAAGGCGATCACGGCCATCAACTACAACATGGACGAGTTGCGCCAGATCTTCATCTACGACCCCCAGGAACTGGCCATCTTCACGCCGCTGGCCCGCCAGGTCGAGCGCAAGATGAGCGAGATGGAGTTGAGCCTGCGCCTGTACCGCCAGGGCAACGAGGAAGCCTGGCGCTTCGTCATGTTCACGGACGTGGGCATGGAGAACATGGATGCCATCCGGGACTACACAGGCAAGCTGCTGTCAGGCATAGACGAGCGCTCGGCCAAGAACCTGCAGGATATCGAGCACACGCTGTCGCTGTCGCGCATAGGCATTGCCACGGTGACCGCGCTGGGCGTGCTGGGCTTTTTCATGTACCTGCGCCAGGCCCACGCGCTGCAGCAGGCCCATCAGCGCGAGCAGGAAATCCAGCGTGACGAGCGCAACCGCCTTGAAGCCCTGGTGCGCGAACGCACGGCCACGCTGACGGAGCTGGCCAACCACTTGCAGCAGGTGCGCGAGGATGAGCGCGGCCACCTGGCGCGCGAGCTGCACGATGAACTGGGCTCGCTGCTGACGGCGGCCAAGCTCGATGTGGCCCGGCTCAAATCCAAGATCGACCTCAGCGCCCCCGACGTGGGAGAGCGCGTCAGCCATCTGGTGGAGACGCTCAACAGCGGCATTGCCCTCAAGCGCCGCATCATCGAGGACCTGCGTCCTTCGTCACTGTCCAACCTGGGCTTGACCACGGCGCTGGAAATCCTGGCACGCGAATTCGGCGAACGCAGCGGCATCGAGGTCACAGCGAACCTGGAGCAGGTGGAGCTGCCGGAATCGACCCAGCTCACGGTCTACCGCATCGTGCAGGAGTCGCTGACCAATATCGGCAAATACGCCAAGGCCAGCCACGTACTGGTCTCCGTGCACAACTACCCGACCTATGTGACGGTGCAGATCCAGGACGATGGCGAGGGCTTCGAGACCTCGGCCATGCGCCCCAACTCCCACGGGCTGGCCGGCATGCGCCATCGCGTGGAGGCGGCAGGCGGGCGGCTGACCGTCTCCTCCGAGCTGGGCAAGGGCACGGCCATCTCCGCCGTCATTCCGCTGAGCCCGGCATCCGCCTGACCACGACGCCTTGCCTGCACGCACAACCCCTGCCCGGCACCGCCCTGGCAGGGGTTTTTCTTGATGGGCACTGCGGGCCGGCGCTTTTCCTACACCCACCCCCTGCCTAACCCTGACGCCATGCCACGCCGGGCACCGTCAATCCGGCCTCGGGCGGCTCGGTACAGTCAATCGCATGGGAACAGCACTCGGCTCCTGACAGCCAGATGCCGTTTCTTGGCAACGAACAACCAAGGAGTTCTACATGCTGCACTACGCCATCGTGTTTTTCGTGATCGCTCTCGTCGCCGCCATCTTCGGCTTTGGCGGAATTGCGGCAGGTGCTGTAGGCATCGCCAAGATCCTGTTCTATATTTTCGTGATCATGGCTGTAGTCACCTTTGTGATGAGCCTGATCAAGAAGTAGCGGCGGCGCCGCCTTCAGCCACCTGCCAGCCCAAGCCCGCCTCCGGCGGGCAGCCAGCCCGGCAGCCCGACCGCCTTTCCCATTCATGCAAGTTTTGAGGAGATAGAACCAATGAGCCAAGCCGAGAAAGCCGTGAACAAAGCCGCCGATACCGCCAAGGACGTTGCCCAGGACGTAGCAGACACTGCCAAGGAAGCCGTCAACACCACGCGCCGCACTGCAGCAAATGCTCTGGACAAGGCCGAGGAAGGCGTGAAGTCCATCGAGCGTGAACTGAATCCCGTCATCGACGACCTCGCGGCACGTGCCCAGGAACTGGCCACGCGCGGAATCAACTTCTGCGCCGACAGCTCCGACCGCGCCCGCCGCCAGCTGCAATCTGCCACGGAAGCCACTACGCGCTACGTCATCGAGCAGCCTGGCCGCTCCATGCTGCTGGCAGCAGCCACGGGCGCAGCCCTGGCCACCGCGTTCTTCATGAGTTCCCGCTCGCGCAAGTGAGCTGCAGCCCAGCCCCCGAGTTCCCTCGACTACCGTTTCCCTCAATTTCTTGTCCAAGAAAGAACTGACCATGCAAAAGTACACCCGTGCCATCGCTTTCGCTCTCGTCGCCGGCGCCACCGTGCTCGGCACCACCGCCTGCTCCGTGGCCCGCGACCAGCAGACCGTGGGTTCGTATGTGGATGACGCCGGCATCACCACTGCCGTGAAGGCCAAGATGGCAGAGGACAAGAGCGTCTCGGCCACTTCCATCAGCGTCGAGACCCTGAACGGCACGGTGCAGCTGTCGGGCTTTGCCAAGTCCGAATCGGAAAAGGCTCGCGCCGCCGAGATCGCACGCACCACCAAGAACGTGCGCGAAGTGCGCAACAGCATCGTGGTTCGCCCCTGATGCAGGCCCCCATGGGGCCATCGAAAGGCCGGTGTCATCCGGCCTTTTTTCATTGCAGGGCCACCCCGTTGAAAACCACCCTTGGGGGAATCTGACCTTGCAGCGCCAGGGCGACATGGGAATCATTTTTCATGGCGCCAGGGCATACGGCGTAAAGTGACCGACATGCGAGTTTTCAACTGCGATGCCTGCGGCCACCCGGTTTTCTTCGACAGCGTTCAATGCGTGCACTGCGGCGCCACCCTGGCCTTCCTGCCAGAGCGACTGCATGTGGCCTGCCTGCGACCGGTTTCCGGCGCGCGGGACAGCGCGCTGTGGGAGAGCCTGTCCTCCCTGGGCGCAGGCAAGCCGCCAGGCCGCCTCTACAAGATGTGCAGCCACCGGGGACCTGTGGGCCAGTGCAACTTCGCCCTGCCCGCCGACGACCCCCACGCGCTGTGCGAATCCTGCCGCCAGACACGCTGGCTGCCCGATCTGTCAGACCCGGCCAATGCCTTGCGCTGGACCAAGATCGAGGCGGCCAAGCGCCAGCTGTTCTATACGCTGGCCCGCCTGGGCCTGGGCCCCAGGCCTGGAGAGGACGGGCCGCGCTTCGAACTGCTGGCCGACCTGCCCGGGCAGGCGCCGGTGATGACCGGCCATGCCAACGGCACCATCACGCTGAACGTGGTGGAGGCCGACGATGCCGAGCGTGCCCGGCGCCGCCAGGCGCTGCACGAGCCCTACCGGACGCTGGTGGGCCATCTGCGCCATGAGTCCGGCCACTTCTTCTGGGACAGGCTGGTGGTGGGCGCGGGCCGTCTCGAGGAATTCCGCCGCCTGTTCGGCGACGAGCGCCAGGACTATGCCCAGGCCCTGCAGAACTACTACGCACGCAGCCCGCTGGATGGGCAGTGGCGCGACAACTTCGTCAGCGCCTATGCCACCTCCCACCCGTGGGAAGACTGGGCCGAAAGCTGGGCCCACTACCTGCACATGGTGGATCTGCTGGAGACTGCGGCCAGCTATGGCACCTGCATCACCTTGCCAGGAGGCGCAGGCACGGCGGCGGGCATGGGAACGCCGGCCGCGCTGTGCGTGCAGGACCCGTTCGCGGTCCCTGCCCGGCCGGACTTCGGCACCATGCTGGACCAGTGGGTGCCGCTGACGCTGCTGACCAACAGCCTCAACCGCAGCCTGGGCCACGGGGATGCCTATCCGTTCGCTCTTTCAATGGGCGCGCGGCGCAAGCTGGAATTCGTGCATGCGGCCGTGAATGCAAGTGCCGCCACGCAGAGCGCCTGATATCGTGAACTCGTCATGGGGGCGGGCCAAGGCGCCTGGCCGGCCTCCCTCTCTCAAGGAGCGCGATTGGCCTGCACCTTCTCAAGCAGTCGCGTGCGCACGTTGGGCGAGACGAACTTGTCGATCTCGCCATCCAGCGTGGCGATCTCGCGCACGAAGGTGCTGCTGATGAACTGGTAGCGGTCGCTGGGCGTGAGGAAGACGGTCTCCACCTCGGGCATCAGCGTGCGGTTCATGCCGGCAAGCTGAAACTCGTAGTCGAAGTCGGTGACCGCGCGCAGGCCGCGCACCATGGCCTTGCCGCCGCGCTCTACCACGAAGTCGCGCAGCAGGCCATGAAAGCTCTCGACCTGGACATGGGGATAGATGGACACGGCCTCGCGCACCATCTCCATGCGTTCCTCGAGATTGAACATGGTCTTCTTGTGGTGGCCGGCCGCCACGGCCACGATGACGTGGCTGAACAGCTGGGTCGCACGGCGCACCACGTCTTCGTGGCCCAGCGTGATTGGATCGAAGGTTCCGGGGTAGACGGCAATCACGTCGTGGCTCATGGCGTTCACTTTCCTTGGCTGCGCGTGCCCTGGTCCGGCACGGATGGCGCATTATGCATTGCACTGCAGCATGGCCCGTCGGCTGCGCGACAGCCGCATTCCTGCGCTGGAACACGGCTGCGGCGCCAGCCTACTCGTCCTGCGCGGCCTTGCGCAGCAGATGGGCGTGGACGGCACCCGCCTTGAGATGGCGGAACAGCTGCAGGCCGCCAGCCTCGGCCAGTTGCTCCTCGGTCCAGGCCTGGGGCGCCTCCAGATAGACATAGCCCTGGGCGGAGACGGCCAGCGCAGCGGCCTTCAGCGCAGGCTCGAACAGCTCGGCATGGTCGAAGGGCGGATCGATCAGCACCAGGTCCAGCGTGCCCGGCGCCACCTGGCGCAGGCAGCCCAGGCCATCGCCGCGCAGCACGCGCACGGACTGGGCGTCCAGGCGCTCGCGCAGGCGCTGCAGCTGCAGCACCAGGGCGGCGTCCTGCTCGTTCATCAGCACGCTGGTCGCGCCGCGCGATGCGGCCTCGAAGCCCAGCGCACCCGTGCCCGCGAAGGCGTCCAGGCAGTGCCAGCCCGTCAGGTCCTGGCCCAGCCAGTTGAACAGGGTCTCGCGCACGCGGTCCGGCGTGGGGCGCAGGCCCGGGCGCTGCGCCACGGGCAGACGCGTGCGGCGCCACTGGCCGCCGATGATGCGGACCTCGCCCGCACCCGAGGGTGCCGGCTTGCCCGCCTTTGCCTTTGCGGCCGGTGCTGCGGCAGGCGCCTTGGGCGCCGCGGCCTCGGCCGTGGCCTTTTCCAGCCAGCGCTTTCCGGCAGGGGTATGCAGTTTGATGCTGTTGCGGCTCATTGCTTTCCTCCCACGACGACGGTCACCATGCGATCGGGCTGCAGCATGCGCTGCATGGCCTCGCGCACATCACGCACGGTCAGCGCCTGCACGCGCTCGGTCCAGTGCTCCAGATAGTCCAGCGGCAGGCCGTTCCAGGCGATGTTGGCCACATTGCCCAGCAGCTTGCGGTTGCTGTCGATGCGCAGCGCAAAGCCGCCGATCAGATTGTCCTTGGCGGCCTTGAGCTCCTTCTCGGTCGGGCCTTCGGCCACGAAGCGGCGCAGCGTGTCCTGCGACACCTTCAGGGCCTCGGCTGCCTGGTCGGGGCGCGTCTGCAGGGCGATCGTGAAGGCGCCTGCGTCCAGGCCTGGCGAGAAGTCGCTGTAGACGCTGTAGCTCAGGCCGCGCTTTTCGCGCACTTCCTCGGTCAGCCGCGAGGTGAAGCCGCCGCCGCCCAGGATGTGGTTGCCCACGAGCACGGCCATGAAGTCCGGGCTGTTGCGTGCAATGCCGGGCTGGGCGATCAGCACCTGCGCCTGGGCCGAGGCGAAGGGGATGTTCTCGTTGACCGGCGCCTTGAGCGCCTGCACCTTGGGCACGTCGGGCAGCGGAGCGCAGGCACTGGCGTCCTGGCCCTGGGCCGCCTGCAGCGGAGCCAGCAATTGCTGCACCAGCTGGTCGGCCTGCTCGCGGCTGACGGCGCCGACGATGCTGACCTTGGCACGGCAGGCGGCGATCAGCCGGCGGTGGAAGGACTGCATGTCCGACAGGTCGATGCGCGACAGGCTCTCGGCCGTGGCACGCGCACCGTAGGGGTGGGTGCCGAACACGCCCTGGCTCAGGGCCTTGCCGGCCACCGTTCCGGGGCGCGTGTCCGATTCCTTGATGGCCGCAGTCCAGCGCTCGCGCTCGCGCAGCCACACGTCCTGCGGCCAGCTGGGGCTGGCGATCTGGCGCGCGGCCAGGGCCACGGCGCGCTGCAGCAGCGCGGGCTCGGTCAGGGAGCGCAGCCCGTAGCTGAAGCTGTCGCGGCCCGCCTGGGCGCCAAAGCTGGCCCCCAGATCGGCCCAGGCCTGGCCCAGGCCGTTTTCATCGAGAGCAGGCGCGCTGCCCTGGGCCGTGACGCCCTTGGACGCCATCAGCGCCACGGCGCTGGCCAGGCCGACCTGATTGGCGGGATCGCGCCGGCTGCCGGCGTCGAAATCCATCTGCACATCGACCATGGGAATGCCCGGGCTGTCCACCAGCCAGACCTGCGCCCCGCTGGGCTGGGTCCAGTGCTGGATGGGCAGCAAGGCCCATGCGGACGTGGCGCCAAAGCCCAGGCCCACGCTTGCCAGCACGGAGCTGGCCACCATCTTTTTCATGTTCTTCATCTTCACTCCAGCGTGCTTCGGGGGCATCAATGCAGGGGTCCGCCAATGCCGGCACCCGCGTCGGTGCGGCGGGGCTTGCCGCCTTCAGGCAGGGGCTGCGGCACCAGGGTGCCCACCGTGAGCTGGTCATCGCCAAAGTACTTGGCCGCCACGCGCTTGACGTCATCGGGCGTGATGGTGCGAAGCTGGGCCAGCAACTGGTCTTCCGCATCCAGCGGCATGCCCTGTATCCAGTAATTGCCCAGGCTCTGGGCCTGGCCCATGACCGAATCGCGCTCATAGACATTGGAGGCCATCCATTGCGTCTTCACGCGCTCCAGCTCGGCGGGCTCCACACCATCCCTGGCGACCTTGGCCACTTCGGCGCGCAGCGCGGCCTCGACCTCGGCCGCAGTCTTGCCGGTGGCGGGCACGCCCGTCAGCATGAACAGGCCGGGGCCGCGGCTCATGAGCGACATGGAGCTGCCCGCGCCGTCGGCCACGCGGCCTTCGCCCTGGACCAGGGCCCGCTCCAGGCGGGCGCCGTCATAGCCGTCGAGCACGGCCGAGAGCACCAGCAGCGCCAGCGCATCGCGGTCATCGGCCTGCAGATCGCTGACACGCGTCAGCGAGGGCGCACGGAAGGCCAGGGCCACCAGGGCCTGCTCGGCCGGCTGCTTGACCTCGATGCGGCGGATGCCGATCTGCGCAGGCTCGGTGCGCGGCTTGCGCACCGGCACGGCGCGTGCGGGAATGCTGCCGTAGTACTTCTCGGCCCAGGCGCGGACCTTGGCAACGTCCACATCACCGGCAATGACGACGGTGGCATTGCCGGGCACATACCAGCGGCTGTGGAAATCGCGCACGTCGCCGGGCGTCAGGGCGTCCAGATCGCTCATCCAGCCGATCACGGGCCGGTGGTAGGGCGAGGCCATGAAGGTCGCCGCCATCAGTTGCTCCATGAGCACGGCGCGCGGCTGGTCCTCGGTGCGCATGCGGCGCTCTTCCTTGATGACCTCGATCTCCTTCTTGAACTCGCTGTCGGGCCAGTGGTTGTTGGCGAAGCGGTCGGATTCGAGCTTCATCACTTCCTCCAGCCGGCTGGACGGGATCTGCTGGTAGTAGCCCGTGTAGTCGCGGCTGGTGAAGGCGTTCTCCTGCCCGCCCAGCGCGGCCACGCGGCGCGAGAACTCGCCGGGAGCCACCTTGCGCGAGCCCTTGAACATCATGTGCTCGAGCGCGTGGGCCACGCCCGAGGTGCCGTCCACCTCGTCGATGGCGCCCACGCGCACCCAGACCATGTGCACGGCCGTGGGCGCGCGCCGGTCGGGCTGCACGATGAGCTGCATGCCGTTCTTCAGGGTGAATTGCTGCGCTGCTGTGGCGGACCGCTGGCCGCCTGCGGCCTGGCTGGCCACCGTCTGCAGCAGTGACGAAGGGGAGGAAGAGGATGCATCCGGGGCTGCCAAAGCAGCCCCGGTGCCCATGCAGGCCATTAAGCCCAGGAGGGTGAGTGCATGTTTCATAGAATGCTGTGATTCTAAGAACCTGCCGATGTTCAGTTTTTTCAAGAAAAAGCCCACCCCCTCCTCCGCCGAGATTTCCCCGGCGGACAGCAGCGCCGCGCCTGAAGAGGCCGGCATTCCCGCAACCCCGCCGCAGGACCGCGCCCCAGACCTGCCCCCTGGCACGCCTGCCCCACCGGCCGCAGCCGACACCGGCAGCGCCTGGTGGCGCAAGCCCTTCGGCGGCGGCAAGGGCGATGCCGCCCCGCCTGCCGCACCCACTGCACCCACTGCTGCTGCTTCCACGCTCGCGCCTGCCGACTTCATTGCCGCACCCGAGCCCATGGCCAAGCCCGAAGCCGAAGGCGCCAGCCGCCAGAACTGGATGCAGCGCCTCAAGGCCGGACTGCGCAAGACCGGCAGCAGCATCGCCACGGTCTTCACCGGCACGCAGATCAACGATGCGCTGTACGAAGAGCTGGAAGACGCCCTGCTGATGGCCGACACCGGCGTCAAGGCCACCGAGCACCTGCTCACCGACCTGCGCCGCCGCGTCAAGGAAGCCAAGGCCACCGACCCCGCCGCCGTCAAGGCGTTGCTGGCCGATGCACTGGCCGACCTGCTGCGCCCGCTGGAAAAGCCGCTGATCATCGGCGAGCACCAGCCTACCGTGGTCATGGTCGCTGGCGTCAACGGCGCAGGCAAGACCACCTCCATCGGCAAGCTGACCAAGCATCTGGCCGACGAAGGTCAGAGCGTGCTGCTGGCTGCCGCCGACACCTTCCGCGCCGCCGCGCGCGAGCAGCTCGGCGTCTGGGCCAACCGCAACACGGTGGAGATCGTCAGCCAGGAAGGCGGTGATCCTGCAGCCGTGAGCTTTGATGCCGTCACCGCCGGCCGCGCCCGCAAGAAGGATGTGGTGCTGGTGGACACGGCGGGCCGCCTGCCCACCCAGCTGCACCTGATGGAAGAGCTGCGCAAGATCCGCCGCGTGGTCACCAAGGCCGATGCCACGGCACCGCACGAGGTGCTGCTGGTCATCGACGGCAACACCGGCCAGAACGCGCTGGCCCAGGTGCGCGCCTTTGACGATGCACTGCAGCTCACGGGCCTGATCGTCACCAAGCTCGACGGCACGGCCAAGGGCGGCGTGCTGGCCGCCATTGCCCAGGAACGGCCGATCCCCGTGTACTTCATCGGCGTGGGCGAAAAGGTCGAGGACCTGGAGACCTTCAACGCCAGGGAATTCGCGCAGGCGCTGCTGTCCTGAGGCCACCCGGCACACCACCACCCAAAGGAGCGCGCTGCGCTCCTTTTTTCATGGGTATGCGAGCGCAGCGAAGGCCCAGGCATGCAGGCAAGGGTTTTCCCTTGATTCGAATCAAGCCGCAGGTTTTATGCTTTGCATTGATTTATAAGAAGAACGTTGTTTTATACAAGAAACAATCGATAGCCCTCAGGCATTTCTTTTGCTTGTACCTGCCTTGCCTTGTTTCCCGGAGTTCCCCATGAAAGCCCCCACCTTGCTCGGCGCTGCCGCCCTGCTGGCAGCATCCGCATGCCAGAGCGCCCTGGCCCAGGATGCCGCCGCGCAGCAGCAACTGGCCGCCAAGCCTTTCACCATCGTCGCGCCCTTCCCGCCCGGTGGCCCGGTCGATGCGCTGGCCCGCCTGCTGTCCACGGGATTGGCCGAGCGCTACAGGCAGACTTCGGTGGTGGAGAACAAGCCCGGGGCCAACGGCAATATCGGCATCGACATGGTCAAGCGTGCCGCGGCGGACGGCCATACGCTGCTGGTCGTGCCCCAGGGCAACCTGACCATCAATCCCACGCTGCTGGCCAGGCCCGGCTACAGCGTGGAGACGGACTTCGCGCCCGTGGCCTCGCTGGCCAAGGCGGCCAATGTGATCGCCGTGCACCCTGGCGTGCCCGCCAAAACGGTGCAGGAGCTGGTGGCCCTGTCCAAGGCCAGGCCGGCCACCATCAGCTATGCCTCGCCCGGCGTGGGCTCCAGCCTGCATCTGGCCGGTGAGCTGTTCAAGCAGCAGACCGGCGCCGACATCCTGCACGTGGCCTACAAGGGCACGGCGCCCGGCCTCAACGATGTGCTGGGCGGCACGGTGCCGATGATCGTGGGCAATGTGCCCGCGCTGCTGCCGCATGTGCAGTCGGGCAAGCTGCGTGCGCTGGCCGTGACCGACCCGGCCCGCAGCAAGTACCTGCCTGATGTGCCCACGCTGGCCCAGGCGGGCGTGCCGGGCATTGCCATCTCGTCCTGGTACGGCGTGATGGCGCCAAAGAAGACACCGCCGGCCGTGCTCAGGCAGCTGGAAAAGGATATTCAGGAGCTCTTCAACACGCCGGCCGTGGTCAGGCAGCTGGATCTGCAGGGGATCGAGCCCTGGGTGGTCACGGGCAGCGCCTTCGGCGAGCTGATCCGCAAGGAGACAGCGACCTGGGTGCCCGTGATCAAGGCCGCCAACGTCACGCCGCAGTGATGCGGGGCGCGGCGGCCCTTTCTGCAGTGTCCACCACGTCCCGGGTCGAGACCTGGGAGCGCAGCCACTGCGCATAGTCGGCCATGCAGCGCTCGGTGCGCATGGTGATCTGCGGCACGCTGTAGCTGTGCTCGGCGCGCAGCAGCCGGGCCAGGCGCTCCAGCACGTCGGGCAGGGTCTTGCAGACCAGCCGCCACTCGGGCGTGGCGTGCATCTCGCCGTCCCACACGTAGTGCGAGGTGATGGGCTCCACCTGCACGCAGGCCGCGGCCTGCTGCTGCACCAGGCTGCGCGCCAGATGGGCGGCCTCCTCGGCGCTGGGGACGGTGGTGGCCACCACGCACAGCGTGGACCAGGGCGAGGCGGGGTTCTTGGCGGAAGTCATGGAGGCGTAGTCTACGGTTGCGTGCTGCAGGCCGGTACTGGCCCTTGCGGCGTCAGGCCATCAGCCCCTTTTGCCGCGCCTGCAGCCGCGCCAAGCCCAGCAGCGCATCGGTGAACGGGGTGTCCACGCCGCACAGCTGGCCCATTTCGCGCACCGCGCCCACCAGGGCGTCGAGTTCCACGGGCTTGCCCGCTTCCACGTCCTGCAGCATGGAGGTCTTGAAGGCGCCCAGCTTGAGCGTGACCGCATGGCGGTCTTCGGGCGATTCGTTGATGGGCAGGCCGATGCGCGCGCCGATCTCCTTGGCCTCCAGCATCACGCGCGTGATCAGGCCGCGCACCAGGTCGTCGCCCAGGATGCGGTCCGAGGTGGCACCCGTCAGCGCGCTGACGGGGTTGACGGTCATGTTGCCCCAGAGCTTGTACCAGGCGTCGCGCTGGATGTTGTCGGAGACCTTGGCCTCGATGCCGCCGCGCTGCAGCAGTTGGGCCAGTGCCGCCAGGCGCGGCGTGGGCGGCTGGCCGGGCCCTGTGGCCAGGGGCTCGCCCAGGATGAGGCTGTTGCCGAAGTGGCGGCGCACCACGCCGGGCGCATCGTTGGAGCAGCTGGCATGGACCACCGAGCCCAGCACCTGACCCAGCGGGATGGCTTGCGCAATGCGGCCTTCAGGGTCCACGGCTTTCAGCTGCTTGCCGCGCACGCTGGCATCGACACCGCCGTGCAGGAACCACCAGGGCACGCCGTTCATGGCCGTGAGCACCACGGTCTGCGGGCCGATCAGCGGGGCGATGCGCTCGGCCACATCGGGCATGCCCGGCGCCTTGACGGAGATGATGACCAGGTCCTGCACGCCCAGGGCGGCCGGGTCCTGTTCGGCACGCAGCGCGAAGTGCTCGCGCTGCTCGCCGTGCACCAGGGTCAGGCCCTGGGTGCGCAGGGCCTGCAGCGCGGCGCCGCGCGCCACGGCGCTGAGCTGGCAACCGGCGCGGGCCAGGGCCGCGCCCATCCAGCCGCCGATGGCACCGGCGCCGAAGATGCAGGCCTTGTCGAATGAAATGCTTGTCTGTTCCATGGTCATGCGCGGGAAGCTCCGGGTTCAAAGATCGAGATAGCTGCTGTCGCGCCGGTTCACACGGCGCACCAGGTGGTCGAACACATCGCGGGCACCGCCGTGGCTGGCGTTGAAGGTCAGCGAGTCCTCATTGCAGCGCTGGGCCATGGCGTCGGAGACCATGCGCGGCGCACCCATGGACAGGGTGGCCATCTGCACGTCGCAGGCGCGCTGCAGCGTCCACAGCACCACAAAGGCCTGGGGCAGATCGCTGCCCCAGCTGAGCAGGCCATGGTTGCGCAGGATCACGGCCTTGCGGTGGCCGATGCTGGCCAGCAGGCGCGGCCCTTCGTCGGCATGGATGGTGATGCCCTCGAAGTCATGGTAGGCCACCATGCCGTGCAGTTGGGCGCTGTAGAAGTTGCTTTGCGACAGGCCCTGCTCCAGGCAGGCCACGCCCATGCCCGAGGTGGTGTGCGTGTGCATCACGCAGTGCGCGCCCGGCAGTCCGTCGTGGATGGCCGCATGCACCACGAAGCCGGCCGGATTCACCGGATGCCGCGAGCCGTCCAGCACCTCGCCGCGCACATTGATGCGTACCAGGTTGCTGGCCGTGACCTCTTCGTAATGCAGGCCGAAGGGATTGATCAGGAACTGCTTTTCACCGCCCGTCACGCTGTTGGGCAGGCGCACCGTGATGTGGTTGTAGATCAGCTCGTCCCAGCCCAGCATGGCAAAGACGCGGTAGCAGGCGGCCAGTTCGATGCGGGCGGCGCGTTCATCAGGGTGCATGGAGCAATTCATGGTGTGGCTCGTGGGGTGGGTTCTGAGGTGGGTCTTGAGGTGAGTTGTGCAGTGGCTTGTGGGGAAATCAGGCATCCAGCCCCTGGTCGAGCGCCTGGGAGGCACGGCCCAGCTTGTCCAGGATGCGGTCCAGCATGGCGCGCTCATCGGCCGTCAGGGCATTTAGCAGGGCCGCCTGGTAGGGGCGTGCGCGGGACAGCACCTCGTCGAAGAGCGCCTGCCCTGCTTCGCTCAGCTGCAGCAGGTGGCGCCGCGCGTGCTGCGGGTCGGCGCGGCGCAGCACCCAGCCCCGGTCGATCAGCGGCTGCAGCGCGCGGCTGATCTGGGCCTTGTCCATCAGGCTCAGGCGCGACAGCGCGCTGGCATGCAGCTCGCCATGGCGCTGGATCTGGCCCATGAGCCGCCACTCGGTCAGCCCCACGGGCGATGCCGGCGCGATGTAGTGGCGCGTCACCTGGGTCTGCAGCGCATTGGACAGCGCGCCCAGGCGGAAGGTGATGAAGTCCTCCAGTGCCAGCGTCTGGCTGCAGACCTGCGTGTCCGGTGCAGGGCCGGTGGCGGCATCGGCGGCAGGGATCGTGGATGTGCGTGGGCAGGGCATTGGGCGGAGGGAACCGGGCGGCGACGGCGATTGCGATGGCCGCATGATCCACCAATGTTGACATATCAACATTGGTGGCAACCCTGAGAGCCCTGGCGGCCTGCAGGCCGCCATCGGGCGCAGGGTGAAACCCGTGCGCCCGCGCCGCGCTCAGCGCTTGAGCAGTTCGTTGGAAGGCAGTGTCTCGTCCATCAGCTTGCGGGCCGTCTCCACGCCCGCCACGGGCAGCAGCGCCGGGTCCAGCAGGCCCACCTGCACCAGCACGCTGGCCTGGTCCCAGTAGATGTGCTCGTGGTAGAGCTTGTCGCCCCGGAACTTGACCACGGCCAGCAGCGGGATCTCCACGCGCCGCCCCGTGGGCCGCACGCCGGGCAGCATCCACGGGATCTCGGTGGTGTGCGTGAAGCAGAACAGCATCTCGTCCACCACCTGCGAGGCCCCCACGGTGCGTGAAATCGGGGTCAGCGATGTATCGGGCGGATTGCTGTTGACGAAGTGGTTCGTATAGAAGGCGTGCAGGTTGCTGAAGCCCACGCCGCCGGTCATGGTGGGGATGTGGTTCACATAGGGCTCGGCCACCATGGTGGCCATGGTGTCGTCCACGTTGCGCGTGGCGAACTCGTACTCGCAGTGCTTGTCCCACAGCGCGGCCAGGTCGAAATGCGGGCCGATGGCGGACTTGAGCGTCGCAATGCTGCGTTCATGCGCCATCAGGGCCGAGGCGCGGTGGAAATGGTCGCCGCCCTTGCGCGCAAAGGCATGGTCCACGCCGGGATAGACATGCACGGCCACGCCGGGACGCCCGCCCAGCGCCTGGACGATGCGCTGGCGCGCCTCGGGCGGGCAGAAGGCGTCGAGCTCGGCCACATGCAGGGTGAGCGGGCAGCGGATGCGCTCGGCCTCGTCCAGCGCCGCCTCGATGCCCACGCCGTAGTAGCCGACCACCGCATCGGCATCGGTGCGGCAGGCGGCCAGGTAGGCCAGCTTGCCGCCCAGGCAAAAGCCCAGCACGCCGGCCTTGCCGTCCGTGACCTCGGGGCGCTGGCGCAGGGCGTTCAGGCAGGCCTGGATGTCCTGCACGCCCAGGGCCTCGTCGAATCCCTTGTAGAGGCCGAAGGCGCGCTCCCAGTCCGCCGGCGTGTAGCCCAGTTCCACATCGGGCTGCTGGCGCCAGAACAGGTCGGGCACCAGCACCACGTAGCCTTCTTCGGCGTAGTAGTCGGCCACCTCGCGCATGGTGGCGTTGACGCCGAAGATCTCCTGCGCCAGCACCAGGCCGGGGCCGCTGCCCGAGGCCGGCACGGCCAGGTAGGCGTTGAAGCTGCCGCTGCCGTCCAGCGCGTTGATGCGCACATGGCGGCTGGCCGGGGGTTCTTTCTGCTGCATGGGGTTGTCTCCGTTGCAAAGGGTGGGGAAAGCTGCGGTGCCGCTTTTTTCATGACCCGTCATACGCATTCGGGGTGCCGCACCGTCACCTGATAGTAGCCCGCGTGAAAGGCCAGGGGCTCGCCGTCGAAGCGTTCGCAGCGCTCGACCTGGCCGATGAAGATGAGGTGGTCGCCGCCATCGTATTGCCGGACGTTGCGGCAGACGAAGCGGGCCAGCACGCCATCGATCAGGGGCACGCCGGCCGGGCCTTCCGCGCAGTCCAGGCCGACGAACTTGTCTTGCTGCGGCGTGGAAAAGCGCCGCGACAGAAGGTGCTGGCCCGCAGCCAGCACGTGGATGGCGAAGTGGCTGGCGCCCTGGAAATCGCAGACGCTGGGCGCCTGGCGCGCTAGGCTCCACAGCACCAGCGGCGGGTCCAGCGAGACCGAGGAGAACGAGTTGGCCGTCATGCCCACGCGCCGCCCGTCCGGCGCGCGCGTGGTGATGACGGTCACGCCCGTGGTGAACTGGCCGAAGGCCTTGCGCAGCTCGCGCGGATCGAAGGAGCAGGCCGTGGCGGGGGCCGGGGTGTCGCATGTGCTCATGGCGGCCTCTGCGGCTAGGCGGGGACGGCTGCCATGGCGGCGATGGCCGCGCAGCTGTCGATGTAGTGGTCTGCCTCGCCCGCGTCCGCGAACCAGGGGAAGAAGGTGCGCGGGTCGTCGAAGCCGTTGGCAAAGGCGCTGGCCAGCGGTGCCAGCGTGCCCGCGCTGGCCAGCAGCTTGAGCACATGGGGCGGCGGTGGCGCCAGCAGCATGTTGGTCCACTGCGTGACCCATTGCGCATAGCCGAACCAGTAGCGGTCGAAGGTCTGCTGCATCCAGGCGGCGTCGAAGGCGCCATATCCGTCACCATTACTGTCGCCATTGCCGCGCGCCAGGATGCTGCGCAGATAGGTGTCGGCGCACTTGGCCGCGTTGTTGGAGCCCTGGCCCGTAATGGGGTCGTTGAGCACCACCACGTCGCCCATGCCCAGCACCTTGCGCCCCGACGGCAGCGTGGCCACGGGCTTGCGCACCGTGGGGGCGAAGCAGCCCGCGAGGATGCCGTTGTCATCGGTCAGCGCAATGTCGCGGCAGCGTTCGGCCTCCCAGGGCACGAAGGTGTCGAGGATCCAGCGGCTGCGCTCCAGGTGCTGCTCCGGTGTCTTCACATCGCCCCAGCAGTCCATGGGGCCGCCGGGCACGCCTTCGAACACCATGATCTCGCAGGGGCCCGTGGTCGTCAGCGCCGGGAACACGAAATACTCGCCCACGCCCGGCAGCAGGTTGAAGGACACGGCGGAGAACGGCTCGCGCGGCTTCATGCCCGTCACATAGGTCAGCGCCAGCGCACGCTGGGGCTGGTCGAAGCGCGAGCGGTGGGCATCGCGCTCGAACAGCCTCGATATCTCGCCCTTGCCGCTGGCGACCAGGGTCAGGTCATGGCTGCGCGTGCATTCCTCCAGCTCGGCGATGCCCGCGTCCTTGAGCACCAGCTCGCCGCCCTGGCGGCGGAAGTCGTCCATCCATGCGGGGATCTTCAGGCGCTGGTCCACGGACTGCGCGCCCGCGTTCAGACGCGCGGCCCAGTCGATGGCCTTGCCGGCCGCTTTCCCGCCGTGCTGCCCAGGGTGCGGCACGCACAGGCCGATGCCCTCGACCACCGGGCATTCGCGCGACCAGTGATCCAGGCCCAGGCCGCGCTCTATCTGCAGCGCGCTGTCGAACATGCACTGGCTGGACATGACCCGGCCCTGGGCGATGTCCTGCGCCGTGCGGTTGCTCAGTATCGTGACCTGATGGCCTGCAGCCAGCAGGCCCAGGCCGAGTTGCAGGCCCGACTGGCCGGCTCCGACGATGGCGATTTTCTTCATGGCTGTCTCCTTGCGGCTCCGTGTCCGTACTGCGTACTAGTCCATCAATTGGGGAATGGCGGCCACGGCGCGCTCGGGCCCCATGGCGCCGTAGCCGCCGTCCACCGCGTAGTCGGCGCCGGTCACGAAGCTGGCATGGTCCGAGCACAGGAACAGCACCACCTGGGCCACCTCATGCGGATCGCCCACGCGGCCCAGCAGGTGAAAGGGTGCGGCCACGCGGTCGGTCTTGGCGCGGTCGCCGCCACTGAGCCGGTCCATCACCGCCGACCAGGTCCAGCCCGGGCATACGCTGTTGACGCGGATGCCATCGGCCGCCAGGTCCATGGCCATGCTGCGCGTGAGCTGCTTCATGGCCGCCTTGCTGGCCGGGTAGAGCCAGCGCCCCGTCTGCGCCGCTTCCGAAGAGATGCTGGTGAAATTCACCACGGCCCCGCCACCGGCGGCCACCATGCGCGGGTGCACGGCCTGCAGCATGGCCACGGCGCTGGCCACGTTCACGTTGAACGAGGCCAGCCAGTCAGCGCGCGGCGACTGCAGGCCCTCATCCACATAGGAGCAGGCCAGGTTGACCAGGATGTGCACGCCGCCGTGCCGGCTGCATGCCTGCTGAACGCAGGCAGCGACCTGGGCGTCGTCGGTGATGTCGGTGCGCACGAAAAGCGCGCCCTCGCCCAGCGCATCGGCCAGCACCTGGCCGTTGTCGGCATCGATGTCGGCAATGACCACCTTCACGCCGGCCGCGTGCAGCGCACGCACCACGCCGGCGCCTATCAGGGTGGAGCCGCCGGTGACGATGGCGCTTTTGCCTTCGAGTCCCTTGAACATGACGCTTGTTCTCCCGTGTGGATGCCAGGCCGGGCTGGCCTGTGCAGCACACGTTACGGGGGGCCGGGCCGCGCAGGCATCCGGCAAGCGCAGGCGCTGTCCCTGGCGCGCAGAAATTGGCTCCCGGGGAATGGTCCGAATTGTGGGAGCGGGTGGTTTTTGCTACGTTCTGCCCAGCCTATGGAACACGCCATGCACACACCGCTGCCGCTGCAGCGCTACCGGCTTTTCGAGAGCCACGACATGGACGAGGCCCGCGAAAGCGTGGCGCGCGTCTTCTGTCCGCATGGCCTGGGCATGCTGCGCCCGCGCGCCGAGCTGGACGCCTGCCACCACAGCGCGCCGCTTTCCCGCAACGTCAGCCTGAACTATGTGCAATACGGCCCCGGCGTGCACATCGAGCCCGGCTATCTGCGGGACTTCTTCCTGCTGCAGATTCCCCTGCGCGGCAGTGCCGAGATCCGCTGCGGCGCGCAGCAGGTGGATGCCACGCCGCGCCTGGCCTCCCTGCCCTCGCCGACCGAGCCGTTGTCCATGCGCTGGGCCGACGACAGCCCGCACCTGATCGTGCGCATGGCCCGCCCGGCCCTGGTAGCGCGGCTGGAGGCGCTGCTGCAGGCGCCCGCAGGCCGGCCCCTGGTGTTCGATCTGGGCGTGCCGCTGGACCAGCCGGCGCTGGCACCGCTGGTGCATTTCATCGACTGCCTGCGGCACACGCTGGATGCGGGCAACGCCCTGCAGGCCACGCAGGCGCTGGCCCGGCATGCGGAGGAATACCTGCTGACCAGCCTGCTGATGTCGGCCACGCACAGCCACAGCCGCGCACTGGCCGGGGACAGCCGGCGCAGTCTGCTGCCGCGCGGCGTGCGCAAGGCCCAGGAGTACATGCAGGCCCATGCCGACCAGCCCCTGTCGCTGGCCGATGTCTGCCGCGAGGCCGGCTGCAGCGCGCGCACGCTGCAGGCCGCCTTCCGCCAGCACGCAGGCATGGGGCCCATGGATTTCCTGCGCCAGCTGCGGCTGGACCGGGTGCGCGCCGAACTCCAGGCAGCCAAGGGCCCGGGCGCCGCAGCCGGCTCCGGCGTGCGCGACGTGGCGCAGAAATACGGCTTCCTGCACCTGGGCCACTTCGCGGCCCAGTACCGCAGCCGCTTCGGCGAGCTCCCGTCCGAGACGGCGAGCCGCCGCGTGCAGGCCTGAGGGCCTGCCTTTGCCGTTTCAGCCCCGGCCCACGAAGGGCATCTTGGTGGCCATCACCGTGTGGAACAGCACATTGGCCTCCAGCGGCAGGCTGGCCATGTAGAGCACGGACTGGCCCACCACATCCGCGTCGATCAGCGGCTCCACCGCGATCTCGCCATTGGCCTGGGGCACGCCCTTGGCCATGCGCGATGCCAGCTCGGTCATGGCATTGCCGATGTCGATCTGGCCCACGGCGATGTCGTAGGCACGGCCGTCCAGCGCAGCCGTCTTGGTCAGGCCCATGACGGCATGCTTGGTGGCCGTGTAGGCGCTGGAATTGGGGCGCGGCGCATGCGCGGAGATGGAGCCGTTGTTGATGATGCGGCCGCCGCGCGGCGACTGGTCGCGCATGGTGCGAAACGCCTGCTGCAGGCAATAGAACATGCCGTTGAGGTTGACATCGACCACCTCGCGCCACTGCTCGGGCGTCCAGTCCAGGAAGGAGCCGGGCGGATTGCCCCGGCCGGCGTTGTTGAACAGCAGGTCCACGCGCCCGAAGCGCTGCACCGTGCGCGCGAACAGCTGCTCCACGGCAGCCGGGTCGCTGACATCGGTGGCAATGCCCAGCATGCGCTCGCCTGCGCCGTACTTTGCCTGGGCCTCGGCGCAGGTCTCATCCAGCGGCGCCTGGCGGCGGCCCGCCACCACCACCTGGTAGCCCGCGCCCGCCAGGGCCAGCGCCACGGCCTTGCCCACGCCGGTTCCTCCGCCCGTGACCACGGCCGTCTTTGCGTTCTTCATCTCCATTGCTTGTCCATCCTGTAGTGCATGTATTGCAGCCGCCGCCCGCGCACCGGTGGCGGGCGGCGCCGCTGCATTGTCCCCCACGGCGATGGCGCAGTCCGTGCGTGGACTGTCGCCCACGGCGATTGCTGCACCGCCGCGCAACCGGCAGCGATCCATAGCTCTTGCGGCAATAAGCTCAAGCGCAGGCGGCAGGGAAAGTCTTGCAAAACAAGGCCTTGCAGCGCTTTACCGTCGCTATAAGGAAATGTGAATTCCGTCGTGGTGCGCGCCGGGGCCGGGTGTTGCAATGCCTTCAGAGGCCATGCCGGCAGGCGCCATGTGGGCGCCGGCGCCGGGCCTGGCCGAGCTGGAGGAACCACGCCTTGCCCACGCGCAGAAACACATTGCTCTGGTCGCTCGCCGCCACGCTGGCGCTGCCCGGCCTTGCGGCGGCCGCCGCGCTGAAGATAGGCGTCACGCCCGGCTCGCTGGCCGACTCCGTGGAGGTCGCCGCCAAGGAGGCGCGCGCCCAGGGGCTGGACGTGCAGGTCATCGAGTTCACCGACTGGACCACGCCCAACACGGCGCTGGCGGCCGGCGACATCGACCTCAACTACTTCCAGCACCAGGCCTTCCTGGACAACGCCATCCGCGAGCGCGGCTATACCTTCACCAGCGTGGCCACGGGCCTGCTGCCCAACATCGGCCTGTACTCGCTCAAGACCCAGCGCTTTGCCGACCTGAAGGAGGGAGCGCGCGTCGGCGTGGCCAACGACCCCGTCAACCAGGGGCGCGGCCTGCTGCTGCTGGAGAAGGCCGGCCTGATCCAGCTGCGCGAAGGCAAGGGCCCGCGCGCGGGGCTGGACGACATCGTGTCCAACCCGCGCAGGCTGCGCTTTGTCGAGATCGAGGGGCCGCAGCTGGTGCGCGCGCTGGACGATGTGGACCTGGCCCAGGGCTACCCGGCCCACTTCGTCAACGCCGGGCGGCCGCAGGTGGCCGGCAATGCGCTGCTGTATTCGGGCATTGACGACCTGTACTACGCCATCCGCTTCGTCTCGCGCCAGGACAACGCCCGGGACCCGCGCATTGCGCAGTTCGTGCGCATCTACCAGACCTCGGGCGCCGTGCAGGCGCAGATCCACAAGTCATTCGCTGCCAACGGCAGGTTGTACAGCCTGCCGTGGCGCAAGCCGTGACGCAGCCCCTTCCTGCCTTTTTCGAACCCTTTTTTCCGGAGATCCCGATGAAGCTTTCCCGTGCCCTGATCGCCCCGCTGGCCGCCCTGGCCCTGTTCTCCGCCCATGCTGCCGACAAGCTGCGCATCGGCGTGGTGCCCGGCGCCTACGCCGACTCGGTGGCCGTGGCCGCCAGGGAGGCCAAGGCCCAGGGCATCGATGTGCAGGTGGTGGAGTTCACCGACTGGACCACGCCCAACGTGGCCGTGGACTCGGGCGACCTGGACATCAACTACTTCCAGCACCAGCCCTTCCTGGACAACGCCATCCAGAAGAACGGCTACAAGCTGGCCAGCGCGGGCACGGGCATCCTGGCCAACGTGGGCCTGTACTCGCTCAAGCACAAGGCCATCGCCCAGGTGCCGCAGGGCGGCAAGGTGGGCATTGCCAACGACCCCGTGAACCAGGGGCGCGGCCTGCTCTTGCTGCAGAAGGTGGGGCTGATCAAGCTCAAGCCCGGCGTGGGCTACCTGGGCAGCCTGGACGACATCGTCGAGAACCCCAAGAAGCTCAGCTTCGTCGAGGTCGAGGGGCCGCAGCTGGTGCGCATCACGGGCGACGTGGATATTGCCCAGGGCTACCCGCACTTCATCGTGGCGGCCAAGGCCTTCGATCCGTCCAGCGGGCTTGCGTATTCGGGCATCGAGGATGCGCGCTTTTCCATCCAGTTCGTGGTCAAGGCCAACCGCACGCAGGACCCCGTGGTGCAGAAGTTCATCCGCATCTACCAGAACTCCGATGCGGTGAAGGCCGAGGCCCAGCGCGCCTTCTCCAACGACAAGCGCCTGTACAACCTGGCCTGGGTCAAGCCCTGAGCGGCACGGGGAGGACTTCAGCCATGTCAACCAGCATTGCAGCCAGGCAGCCCCTGGCGGACAGGCCGGCCCACGAGGCGGACAGGCCGGCCCATGAGGCGGGCAGGCGCTCATCGGCAGCGGCCGGCAGCACGCGGGAATCCATCCGCGGACCCGGCGCCGTGGCCTTCAGCGGCGTGGCCAAGACCTACCAGTCTTCGGCCGGGCCCGTACAGGCGCTGGACGCGATCAGCCTGGAGATCGCGCCGGGCAGCATCTTCGGCATCATCGGGCGCAGCGGCGCGGGCAAGTCCAGCCTGCTGCGCACCATCAACCGGCTGGAGCAGCCCAGCAGCGGCCAGGTGCGGGTCGACGGCGTGGACATCGGCACGCTGGACGAATCGCAGCTGGTGCAGCTGCGCCGGCGCATCGGCATGATCTTCCAGCACTTCAACCTGCTGTCGGCCAAGACGGTGCATGACAACGTGGCCCTGCCCCTGCAGGTGGCGGGCCTTCCGCGCGCACGCATCAATGCGCGGGTCAATGAGCTGCTGGCCCTGGTGGGCCTGCAGGAGAAGGCAGACACCTATCCGAGCCGGCTGTCGGGCGGGCAAAAGCAGCGCGTGGGTATTGCCCGCGCCCTGGCCACCGACCCCGAGATCCTGCTGTGCGACGAGGCCACCTCGGCCCTGGACCCCGAGACCACGCAGTCCATCCTGGAGCTGCTGCGCACCATCAACCGCAAGCTGGGCATCACCATCGTCCTGATCACGCATGAGATGAGCGTGATCCGCGAGATCGCCGACCGCGTGCTGGTGCTGGAGCAGGGCCGCATCGCCGAGCTGGGCGAAGTCTGGAAGGTCTTCGGCAACCCGCAGCACCCGGCCACGCGCGCCCTGCTGGCACCGCTGCAGCACGGCCTGCCCGACGACCTGCGCCAGCGCCTGCTGAGCACCGCGCCCGCAGGCCGCCACGAACGCATCCTGCAGCTGGCCTACCGCGGCGAGGACGGGCTGGAGCCCGACTTCCCGCGCATCGCCCAGGCCCTGGGCGGCCGGGTGCGCCTGCTGCATGGCGGCGTGGACCGCATCCAGGGCCATGCCCAGGGGCAGCTGCTGATCGCGCTGGGCGGCGGCACGGCCGCGCATGACTGGCACACATTGACGCAGGGCCCGGCGGCCATTGCGCATGACATCAAGGATCTCGGATATGTCGCTGAATCTGTCCATTCCCATTGAGCGCTACGGCAACGCGCTGGCCGACACGCTGATGATGGTCGGCGTCTCGGGCGGCATCGCGCTGGCGGCGGGCATTCCGCTGGCGGTGCTGCTCATCGTCACCGCGCCCGGCGGCTTCCTGGCCTCGCCGCGCACGCACCGCGCGCTGGGCAGCGTGATCAACGGCTTCCGTGCCACGCCCTTCATCGTGCTGCTGGTGGCGCTGATCCCGTTCACGCGGCTGGTGACGGGCACCACCATCGGCGTGTGGGCGGCCATCGTGCCGCTGGCCATCAGCGCCACGCCGTTCTTCGCGCGCATCGTCGAGGTCAGCCTGCGCGAGGTCGATCCCGGCCTCATCGAAGCCGCCCAGGCCATGGGCTGCCGCAAGTGGGACATCGTGCGCCACGTCTACCTGCCCGAGGCCCTGCCCGGCATCGTGGGCGGCTTCACCATCACCCTGGTGGCGCTGATCAGCTCCTCGGCCATGGCCGGCGCCGTGGGCGCGGGCGGCCTGGGCGACCTGGCCATCCGCTACGGCTACCAGCGCTTCGACACCCAGGTGATGCTGCTGGTGATTGCCGTGCTGATCGCGCTGGTCACCGTGGTCCAGGTGCTGGGCGACCGCTACGTGCGCCGGCTGCGCAGCCGCTGACGCTGAAAACAGGCACCAAGCCTTTCCCTCCGGGGCCGCCGCCTGGCGGCCCTCTCCCCACCGACTCAGCAACGAGGCACGGAATGACCACACCGGATGCCCTGGGCGCAGCCTTGCCCGGCAACACACACCACACCCCGGGCGGGGCGCTGCGGCGCCTGCCCCTGCCGCCCTCCACTCCGCACCGCATCGCCAGCGAGGCCGAGGCCCTGCAGGCCGCCCAGGCCCTGGCCGATGAATGGCGCGTGGACGCAGCCGCCCGCGACCATGAGCGGCGCCTGCCCTGGCAGGAAATCGAGCGCTACACGGCCAGCGGGCTGGGCGCCATCACCGTGCCCCGCGCCTACGGCGGCCTGGGCGCTTCCTACGAGACGCTGGCCCAGGTCTTCGTCACGCTGTGCGCGGCCGACCCTTCGCTGGGCCAGATTCCGCAGAACCATTTCGCCGTGCTGCAGAACCTGCGGGACATGGGCAGCGAGCCCCAGAAGCGCCGCTGGTTCGCCGACGTGCTGGCCGGCCACCGCCTGGGCAATGCCGGGCCGGAGCGCAAGGGGCGCGCGGCCCATGTGCTGGAGGCCACGGCGCGCCTGTCGCGCGATGCGGCAGGCGGCCTGCGCGTCAGCGGCACGCGCTTTTACTCCACGGGCTCGGCCTTCGCGCACTGGGTGCCCTTCCGTGCCCAGGACGAGGAGGGCCGCATCGTGCAGGTCTGGGTGCGGCGCGATGCGCCGGGCGTGACCGTGTTCGACGACTGGGATTCCTTCGGCCAGCGCACCACGGCCAGCGGCAGCGTGCAGCTGGACCAGGTGCAGGTACATCCCGAGGACGTGGTGCCTGCCTGGCAGTTCGAGGCCACGCCCTCGCTGTCCGGCCCGGTGTCGCAGCTGATCCAGGCCTCCATCGACGCGGGCATTGCCCAGGGCGCGCTGCGCGACGCGGTGGACTTCGTGCGCGACAAGAGCCGGCCCTGGATGGACTCGGGCGTGGCGCGCGCCAGCGACGATCCCCACCTCATCCACGAGGTCGGCCAGCTGCAGATCGAGGTGGATGCGGCCCATGCCGTGCTGCTGGAGGCCGCGCGCACGCTGGATGCGCTTGCTGCAGCGGCGGGTGGCGCGGCGGACGAGCAGGCCAGCGCCCAGGCCTCGGTGGCCGTGGCCGAGGCCAAGATCCTCACCACCGAGGCCGCGCTGCAGGCCGGCGAGCACCTGTTCGCGCTGGCCGGCTCCTCGGCCAGCCGCGCTGCCCACCGCCTGGACCGCCACTGGCGCAACGCCCGCGTGCACACGCTGCACGACCCCGTGCGCTGGAAATACCACCTGCTGGGCAACTACCTGCTCAACGGCGCCCTGCCGCGCCGCCACCAGTGGAACTGACGGCCATGACACAGACATCGACCCAAGAGCTGCAGGCCCTGGCCTCCACACCGGGCAGCCAGCCCGCTCCCGCAGCGCCTCCGGCCCGGCCCGCCCACATCATCGGCAGCGAGGCCGAGGCGCTGGAAGCGGCCCGCAGTTTTGCCGCCCTCATCGCCCCCGGCGCACTGGCACGCGACCGCGACCGCCTGCTGCCCTGGCAGGAGGTGGAGCAGTTCAGCCAGAGCGGCCTGTGGGGCATCACCATTCCCCAGGAGTACGGCGGCGCGGGCGTGTCCACGGCCACGCTGACGCGGGCCATTGCCCTGATTGCGGCGGCCGATGGCAACTTCGGCCACATTCCGCAGAACCACTACTACTCGCTGGAAGTGCTGCGCGTGGGCGGATCGCCCGCGCAAAAGGCCTTCTTCTATGACTGTGTGCTGCGCGGCGAGCGCCTGGGCAATGCACTGGCCGAGATCGGCCACCGCGACTTCCAGCGCCGCACCCGGCTGCTGCGCGAGAGCGGCAGCTGGTTCGTGCAGGGGCGCAAGTTCTATTGCACGGGCGCCCTGTTCGCGCACTGGATTCCCACCCTGGTCAGCGCGCAGGAAGAGGCGCCGGGGCAAGGCGAGCGCATGTATCTGGTCTTCATCCCGCGCGATGCGGCCGGCGTCACCGTCACCGACGACTGGGATGGCTTCGGCCAGCGCGTGACGGGCAGCGGCTCCGTGCAGTTCGACCGCGTGCGCGTGGAGCCCGAATGGGTGGTGCCCTTCACCAGTTCCTTCGAGCGGCCCACCACCATCGGCCCCTTTGCCCAGATCATCCATGCCGCCCTGGACGCGGGCATTGGCCACGGCGCGCTGCAGGCCGCCCTGCCCTTCATCCGCGAGCATGCGCGGCCCTGGGTGGACGCGGGCGTGGCCAGCGCCACGCAGGACCCGCTGCTGCTGCAGCAACTGGGCAATGTCCACGTGCGCCTGCGCGCCGCCGATGCCCTGGTGGCCCGCGCGGCCCTGGCCGTGGACGCCGCCCAGCGTGCGCCCACGGACGACAGCGTGGCCGCCGCCTCGGTGGCCGTGGCCCAGGCCAAGGCGCTGAGCACCAGCGCCAGCCTGCTGGCCGGCAGCAAGCTGTTCGAGCTGGCAGGCACGGCCTCCACCCTGGCGGGACAGGGCCTGGACCGCTTCTGGCGCAACGCGCGCACCCACACCCTGCACGACCCCGTGCGCTGGAAATACCACGCCGTGGGCAACTACGTGCTCAACGGCATACGCCCGCCGCGCCATGGCGCGCTCTGACCTTTACCAACGACACAGGAATGCAATGATGACAACGACCTCCCCCACCCTCTGGCCCCGGCTGGCCGCCTTCCTGGGCGCTGCCCTGCTCGCAGGCAGCGCCCTGGCCGCGCCCCTGAAGATCGGCGTGGTGCCGGGCATCTTCGCGGACTCGGTGGAAGCCGCCGCCAAGGAGGCCAAGAAGCAGGGCCTGGACGTGCAGGTGGTGGAATTCACCGACTGGGCCACGCCCAACGTGGCGCTGGACGCGGGCGATATCGACCTCAACTACTACCAGAACAGCAACTACCTGGCCCATGCCGCGCGCAGCAAGGGCTTCAAGTTCACCAGCGTGCAGGCGGGCATCCTGTCCTATCTGGGCCTGTACTCCACGCGCCACAAATCCCTGGCCGACCTGCCCACGGGCGCCAAGGTGGCCATTGCCAGCGACCCCGTCAACGTGGGCCGCGGCCTGCGCCTGCTGCAGCACGCGGGCCTGATCACGCTGCGCCCCGACACCGGGCTGCTGGGCACCCAGGCGGACATCGTCTCCAACCCCAGGAAGCTGCAGTTCGTGGAGATCGAGGGCCCGCAGCTGGCCCGCACCACGCCCGACGTGGACCTGGCCCAGGGATTTCCGTACTTCATCATCGCCTCCAAGGCCTTCGATGCCAGCAAGGGCCTGGCCTACACCAGCTACGAGGACGACTCCTGGGCCATCCAGTTCGTGGCCCGCAGCGACCGCGCGGCCGACCCGCGCATCGCCCGCTTCCTTGACATCTACAAAAACTCCGACGTGGTGCGCAAGACCATCCACGCCTTCTACCTGAACGACCAGAAGCTCTACCGCCTGGCCTGGTTGAAGAACTGACGCAACGGACTGCAGGACCCGCCCCATGACGCAAGCCAAGCGCCACATCCACGTCAACGCCTTCAACATGAACTGCGTGGGCCACATACACCACGGCCTGTGGACCCATCCGCGCGACCGCTCCACCGAGTACGGCACGCTGGCCTACTGGACCCACATCGCCAGGGTGCTGGAGGAAGGACTGTTCGACGGCATCTTCATCGCCGACGTGGTCGGCTACTACGACGTCTACCAGGGCGGCGTGGACCTGACCCTGCGCGAAGGCATACAGCTGCCCGTCAACAACCCCTGGCTGCTGGTCTCGGCCATGGCGGCGGTGACGCGGCACATCGGCTTCGGCCTCACGGCCACCGTGGGCGCGCACCAGCCCTATACCTTTGCGCGCGACGTGACCACGCTGGACCAGCTGACCAACGGCCGCATCGGCTGGAACATCGTCACCGGCTATGTGGACAGCGGCGCGCGCGGACTGGGCCAGAACGGCCTGGCCGAGCACGACAGCCGCTACGACCGCGCCGACGACTTCCTGGAGCTTTCCTACAAGCTCTGGGAAGGCAGCTGGGAAGAGGGTGCCGTGATCGCCGACAAGGCGCGGCGCATCCACGCCCTGCCCGGCAAGGTGCACCCGGTGGTGCATGAGGGGCCGTTCTACCGCGCCAACGCCATCCACATGAGCGCGCCCTCGCCCCAGCGCACGCCCGTGCTGTTCCAGGCCGGCACCTCGCCGCGCGGGCTGCGCTTTGCAGGCCGGCATGCCGAGGGCATCTTCATCGGCGCGCGCACGCCCGAGGCCGCGCGCGAGGCCTCTCGCCAGCTGCGCCAGGCCGCCGTGGACGCGGGCCGGCGCCCCGAGGACATCAAGATCTACGCCGGCGTGGCCGTGGTGCCCGGCCGCACCGAGGCCGAGGCCCGTGAGAAATACGCCGACTACCTGGCCCACGCCAGCGCGGAAAGCGGGCTGGCCCACTTTGCCGCCAGCACCGGCGTGGACTTTGCGCAGTACGGGCTGGACGACCCCATCTCCTTCGGCAACACCAACGCCATCCAGTCGGCGGCCCAGGCCGCCCAAAAGCAGGGCTGGACCACGCGGCGCAAGCTGCTGGAGCAGTTCACGCTGGGCAGCCGCTACGCCACCATCGTGGGTGACCCGTCCCAGGTGGCCGACGAGCTGGAGCGCTGGATCGACGTGGGCGAGATCGACGGCTTCAACCTGACGCGCATCGTCGCGCCCGAGACCTGGGAAGACTTCGCCCGCCTGGTCGTGCCCGAGCTGCAGAACCGGGGCCGCTACCGCACCAGCTACGGCGACGACGCCACGCTGCGCCAGCGCCTGTTCGGCCAGGGCGACCGCCTGCCCGCCAGCCACGCCGCCGCGCGCTGGCGGCGTTGAAGGCACCGCGCAGGCCGCGCTGCGCAGGGACGGGCGCAGCGGCCGTGCCCATATCGCCAGAACGCATTAGCACATGCCATGCGCCACAAAATCCCCTTCAGAAACAAGCACTTGCCAAGGCACCCAAACCGATAAGCAAATGCGTTAAGTTTCTTTCGCCATACCGGCGTTCGGCCCTGTAATGAAGGCATCCATCCCACCTCATCCGGGCTGGCAGTCTTCGCAAACCGCATGCCGCGCTGCCTCCTGGAACCCACGCCAAGGAGTTTCCATGAGCCGATCGCTGAAGACTGTCATCGTCAATGGCAGCCTGAGCCGCCCCTCCCGCACCCGTGTCCTGCTGGACGCCCTGCATGCCCGCCTGGGCCAGGAGCTGCCGCTGCAGGCACAGGTCATCGACCTGCTGGACCTGCAGCCCCATCTGGGCGCGGCCCTGTCCAAGAACGACCTGCCGCCGGCCACGCTGCAGGCCATCGAAGCCATCGAGCAGGCCGACTTCCTGATCGTCGGCGCGCCGGTCTTCCGCGCCAGCCTGCCGGGCCTGCTCAAGCACCTGTTCGACCTCATCGACCTGGACGCGCTGCAGGGCACGCCCGTGCTGCTGGCCGCCACCGGCGGCAGCCCGCGCCACGCCCTCATCCTGGACCACCAGCTGCGCCCGCTGTTCGGCTTTTTCTCGGCCCTCACCCTGCCCATTGGCGTGTACTCCACGCCCGAGGACATCCAGGACGGCCAGGTCCACAGCGAATCGCTGCGCCAGCGCATCGAGCTGACCGTGCAGCTGTCGGCCCCGGTGCTGCGGGGTGCGCTGCAGCAGTTGGTGCAGGCCCAGGCCGAGGTACAGCAGCCCGTTCCCGAAGCCGCCGACCTGGCCCTGGCCGGGCAGCCCGCGTGAGCCAGTCAGAGGCCGTCCCTGCGGACCCGATAGCCACTGCGCAGGATCTGGCGCAGCGCCTTGCCGCCACGGCGGCCCTGCGCGATGCCGCAGGCGGCACGCCCAAGGCCGAGCGCGATGCGCTGCGCGCCAGCGGCCTGCTGGCACTGAGCATTCCGCGCGCGCTGGGCGGCCTGGGCGCGGACTGGGTGCAGACGCTGGAGACGGTGCGCATCCTGGCCACGGCAGACGGCTCGCTGGCCCATGTCTACGGCTTCCAGCACCTGCACCTGGCCACCGTGCAGCTGTTCGGCCAGCCCGCCCAGTGGCGGCCCTGGCTGCTGCAGACGGCACGCCACCGCTGGTTCTGGGGCAATACGCTGAACCCTCTGGACCGCCGCACCACGGCCACGCGCCAGCCCGGCCACTGGGAGTTCTCGGGCAAGAAGAGCTTTACCTCGGGCGCGTTGGACTCGCAGATGCTGGTGGCCTCGGCCATCGATGCCGACAGCGGCCAGCTGCTGATCGGCGTGGTGCCCACCGAGCGCACGGGCATCACCTTGCTGCGCGACTGGGACAACATGGGCCAGCGCCAGACCGACAGCGGCTCAGCCCTGTTCGAGCGCGTGCGCGTGGAGGAGGCCGAGCTGCTGCTGAACCCCGGCCCGCTGTCCACGCCGCATGCCGCGCTGCGCCCGCTGCTGGCCCAGCTCATCCTGGCCCATCTGTTCCTGGGCATTGCCCAGGGCGCGCTGGAGCAGGCGCGCGGCTACACGCTGAACGAGGCGCGGCCCTGGTTCAAGTCCCCGGCCGATGCAGCCGGCGCAGACCCCCACATCCAGGCGCTGTATGGCGAGCTGTGGGCCGCGCTGGAAGGCGCGCGCCTGCTGACCCTGCAGGCCGCGCAGCGCTTTGACGCCGCCTGGCGCCGAGGCCCGGCGCTGACCGCCCACGAGCGCGGCGAAGTCGCCGTGGCCGTGACGGCCGCCAAGATTGCCACCACGCGCTCGGGGCTGGACCTGTCCAGCCGCATCTTCGAGGCCACGGGCGCGCGCGCCACGCACGCGGCGCTGCGCTTTGACCGCTTCTGGCGCAACCTGCGCACGCAGACGCTGCACGACCCGCTGCACTACAAGCTGCAGGAGCTGGGCGACTGGGTGCTCAACGGAACCCATCCGCAGCCCAGCTTCTATTCGTGACGCCGCGCCATGAACACCCGTCTGCCCACCTGGCCGCCCGGCAAGTCCTCGGCAACACCTGCGCCCGTACCTGCAACCGTGCATGCGCACGATGACGGCGCCGCGCCCGCGCCGTGGATACTGCAAGACCCGGCCTCGCAGGCCCTGCTCAAGACCATGGGACAGGTGGCCGCCAGCGAGGCCGGCGTCCTCATCCTGGGCGACAGCGGCGCCGACAAGGAAATGGTGGCCCGCCACATCCACCGCCTGAGCCCGCGCCGCCACGGCCCCTTTGTCGCCGTCAACTGCGGCGCGCTGTCCGAGGCCCTGATCAACGCCGAGCTCTTCGGCCATGAAAGCGGTGCGCTGACGGGTGCCTTCGGCAACCTGCCCGGCCGCTTCGAGGACGCCCACGGCGGCACCCTGCTGCTGGACGAGATCGACGACCTGCCCCTGCACATCCAGAGCAAGCTGGTGCGCGTGCTGCAGGACAAGGCGGTCACCCGCATCGGCGCCAGCCAGCGCACGCCGGCCGATGTGCGCGTGCTCGCGGCCAGCACCGCGCCGCTGCACACCAAGGTGGCGGCGCGGCGCTTTCGCGAAGACCTGTACTACCTGCTTGATGTCGTCACCCTCAACGTGCTGCCGCTGCGCCAGCGCCCGGCCGACATCCTGCCGCTGGCGCGCCACTTCATCGCAAGCTACTGCCAGCGCATGCGCTACGCGCCCATGGCACTCAGCCAGGACGCGCAGCGCAAGCTGCTGGAGCACGACTGGCCCGGCAACAGCCGCGAGCTGGAGAACGTCATCCACCGCAGCCTGCTGCTGACCCAGGGCATGCACATCGGCGCGGGCGACCTGCACATCGCCAGCAGCCAGGGCGAGCCCGATCCCGTCCCCACACGCGAGGCCGAACACGGCGCCCAGGCCGCCGCCGCCGAACTGGCCCTGGGTGAAGCGCTGGACAGCCTGTGCGACGTGCATGCCGAAGGCCTGGAGCAGCACGTGCTGGGCGCCCTGCTGCTCAAGGCCTGGCAGCGCAACCGCGGCAACCAGGTGCAGACCGCGCGCCAGCTGGGCATCAGCCGCAGCGTGGTGCGCGCGCGGCTGCAGCGCCTGGGCCAGGTGCCGGGCGAGGCCGCGCCACCGTCTTTTCCATCGTCCCCGGAGATCCCATGAGCCAAGACCCCCACGCATCGCCAGACATCTTCTGGTTCCTGCCCACCTCGGGCGACACGCGCTACCTCGGCACCTCCGACTTCGGCCGCGCCCCCACCAACGCCTACATGCGCCAGATCGCCGTCACGGCCGAGGAGCTGGGCTACGACGGCCTGCTGATCCCCACCGGCAGCTCCTGCCTGGACCCCTGGGTGGTTGCCTCCAGCCTGGTGCCCGTCACGCAGCGCATCAAGCTGCTGGTGGCCCTGCGCACCTCGCTGGGAGCGCCGGTCTCCAGCGCGCGCCAGGCCGCCACGCTGGACCAGGCCCTGGGCGGGCGCCTGCTGCTCAACGTGGTGCCCGGGGGCGATGCCACCGAGCTGGAGGCCGACGGCATCTTCCTGGCCCACGACGAACGCTATGCCTATGCCGATGAATTCCTGACCATCTGGCGCCGCCTGCTGGCCGGCGAGGCCGTGGATTTCGACGGCAAATACTTCAAGGTCAAGCAGGGCCGCAACTTCTTTCCCCCGGTGCAAAAGCCGCATCCGCCGCTGTACTTCGGCGGCTCCTCGGACGCCGCCCATGACCTGGCCGCGCGCCAGGTGGACGCCTACCTCACCTGGGGCGAGCCCCCCGCCGCAGTGGCCGAAAAGTTCGCCGACATCCGCCGCCGCGCCGCGCAGCAGGGCCGCCAGGTCCGCCTGGGCGTGCGGCTGCACGTCATCGTGCGCGAGACCAACGAAGAGGCCTGGGCCGATGCCGAGCGCCTGATCAGCAAGCTCACCGACGAGGACATCGCCCGCGCCCAGGCCGGCTATGCGCGCATGGACTCCGTGGGCCAGTCGCGCATGGCCGCGCTGCACGGCGGGCGGCGCGACCGGCTGGAGGTGGCGCCCAACCTCTGGGCCGGCGTGGGCCTGGTGCGCGGCGGCGCGGGCACGGCCCTGGTCGGCGATGCCGCCACCGTGGCCGAGCGCCTGCGCGAGTACGCCGCGCTGGGTGCGGACAGCTTCGTGCTTTCGGGCTACCCGCACCTGGAGGAGTCCATCCGCTTTGCCGAACTGGTCTTCCCCCTGCTCGGCAAGCGGGCCGTCACCACCAGCGACCAGGCGCAGACCGGCGGCGCCTTCGACATCCGCAGCATCCAGCGCCGGCAGTCTGCATCGTGAGCCGCCCCCGGGCTTGCGCCTTGTCAGACCGCAAGACCCCGCAGGCAGCTCGCCCGCTCAAGCCCCCAGATGTTTGACAGCAGCTGCCGGGCACGTCCCGCGCCGGCGACGGGAGCGGCAAGCTCCATGAACTTGTCCTCCAGCTCCCCATCCGACAACGGCAGTTCGGGATCGCCCTTGCGATCGGGCTGCAACCAGACATGGCGGCGTCCATCCCTGGCAACGATTTCCAGGCGCGCCGATCTCTTTCCCGGGAAGGCCCTATCGATTTGCGGGTCCACCGAGACCTGGACGCGCTCGAGCATCGCGCGCAAGGCGGGATCGGCCAGGCGCTCGGGGGTGTACGCGGACATTCGCACGCTGCCATGGACCAAGGCCGTCGCCACCACGAACCGGAGACTGAAGCGCGCTTCGTTTTCGGTCACGGGATCGGTGTAGCAGGCGATATCCAGGGCCGGGCCATAGGTGGCCACGGCCACGCTGCAGATGTCGTCCGCCCGCAGGGCATGCTGGCTGCGCAGAGCCAGCGCGGCGTCGATGGCCGCAAAGGTATGGCCGCAGCCGACATGGTTCTTGAAGGTGAGCCGGGTGATGTGGAAGTCCCTGCCCAGCGTGTCCCCGATGCCTGACCAGTCCGGTCCGTCGCTGACAGCGCGGCCCAGGCCCGACTCCCCCTCCAGCACATCCAGCGATCCCGTCACCCCCCTGTGCGCGAGTTGCGCAGCCAGCAGGCCGGCCTCCGCTGCGCGCCCGGCATGCAGGGGCTTGGACATCGAATCCATGCGGAATGCCTGCTGCAGACCCGCAGAGAAGGTGGCCGCCGTGGCCAGTGCATGGGCGAATGGCCCTGCATCCAGCCGCAGCGCATACCCTGCGGCTGCCGCTGCCCCGAAGACACCCACGGTGCCGGTGTTGTGCCAGAAGCGGTAGTGGGCCCGGCCCAGGGTCACGCCGATGCGGGTGGAGACCTCATAGCCCAGCACCACGGCACGCAGGAAGTACAGGCCACTGGCCCCTGCCTGCTGGCTTGCCGCCAACGCCGCTGCAATGGTTGCGGCCCCGGGGTGGTACATGGCATCGCGGAAGCTGTCGTCCACCTCGGCGGCATGGGCCGCCGAGCCGTTGAAAAGTGCCGCCGCCCGCGCCGTGGCCATGCGGCCGTTTCCAAGCCGGCAGGACCCGCGATCCAGATCCTCGGCAAGCACCTGTTCCAACTGTGCAAGAGGGGCGCAGCCCAGGCCCGGAAACAGGGAGGCATACCAGTCGATCACGGCCCGCTTGGCGTGGTGGATGACGGTGTCGGGAAGCTCGGTGCGTTGGTATCGAGAGGCAAATTGTCCGAACACTTCGGTCGCATGCATGCGTGGTCTCCTGGATGAACACTGGCGGGGGCAGTCTCACTTTTTTTGGCACAAATGTGCAGTGGCCGGCCCCTCAGGCCAGAACCAGCACACCATCCGCAGCGCACACGCCCTGGCCCTGCGGCAGCACGAACACCGGGTTGATCTCCGCCTCGATCACGCGGTCGCCCAGTTGGGCGGCCATCGCAGAGAACGCGACGATGGCATCGGCCAGGGCATCGACATCCGCCTTGGGGCGGCCGCGAAATCCGTCCAGCAGCGGCCAGGTCTTGAGCTCCCTGGCCATGTCCAGCGCTTCTGAGCGGCTCAGCACACCCAGTTGTGTCCCATCGTCGGGCAGCAGGCGCAGCGTGGTGTCCTGGAACAATTCGGCCGCAACGCCCCCCATGCCCAGCATCACGGCGGTGCCCAGCGCATCCTTGTGCAGGCCCAGGATCAGCTCGGTGCCACCGGTCACCATCTGCTGCACCAGGAACCGGTCCGGACGCACACCCGCCCTGGCCTGCACGTCGGCCACCATCGCTGCCAGCCGCGCACCGATGGTCTGCGCCGTCAGGCCGACGGCGACACCGCCCACATCGCTCTTGTGCGTGATCCGGGACGAAAGGATCTTGAGCACCACCCGGCCGCCCAGTTCGCGCGCGGCGGCTTCGGCCTCTTCGGCGGTGCGCACCACGCGCTCGGCCGCGCATGGCACGCCGAAACGGCGGAAAACGGCCTTGGCCTGCGCTTCATCGAGGCAGCCGACGGGCAGGTCCAGTTCCTGCAGGGTGTGCTTGCCGACGACCAGCTCGGAAGGCGCACCCTGGAAGCCGTTGACTCGCAGCATGCCCGCCAGCGCGGCCGTGCAGCTTTCCGCCGCAGCGAAGGCCGGCACGCCGCGTTGCGTGAGCAGCGCGCCGATTTCCGGTGCATGCGGGCTGACGTAGGCCAGCACCGGCTTGTCGGAGTGGGGCAGGCACTCCTGGATGGCGCCGGCCAGCAGCTCGGGCATGGCCAGGCTGGAGGAGCCGACGATGATCACCAGCGCGTCGTAGCTGGGGCTGGCCAGCAGGGCATTGATGGCGCCGCGCAGCAGGTCGGGACGCAGGCCCGCCAGGGTCACGTCGATGGGGTTGCGGTCCAGCACGGCCTCGCTGCCGGTCTGCAGCGCGCGCAGTGCATCGGCCGTCGCCTCGTCCGGCGCAGGCGTGTCGAATCCGGCCACGCCCAGATCGTCCGACACCAGGGTGCCCGCACCGCCGGTGGAAGTCAGGATGGCGATGCGCCTGCCGCGCAGCCTGCGGCCCGTGGCCAGCGCAGCGGGCACGTCCAGCAGGTCGGCAAAGCTGTGCGCACGGATCACGCCGACCTGGCGGAACAGCGCGTCGTACATGCGATCCGCACCGGCCATGGCGCCCGTGTGCGATACAGCGGCCTTGGCGCCGGCCTCGGAGCGGCCGATCTTGAAGGCCACCACGGGCTTGCCGGCACGCGCGGCCTTCAGGCAGGCGGCACGGAACCTGGCGGGATGGCGCACCGTTTCCACATACAGCGCGATCACCTTGGTGGCCGGGTCATCGGCCAGGTGGTCTATGAAGTCGGCCAGTTCCAGATCCACTTCATTGCTGGTGGAAATGAGCTTGGACAGCCCGATGCCACGCGCGGCGGCGCGCGACAGCAGCGAGCCCAGGATGCCGCCGCTTTGCGAGACGACGCCAATGCCGCCCGCGGGGAACTCATCCATCTCCAGCGCCCCAGAAGGCGACAGCACGATCCGGTCGGTCAGGTTGACCAGCCCGATGGTGTTGGGTCCCAGCAGGCGCATGCTGCCGGCCGCCTCGATCAGCTGCCGCTGGCGGTGCGCCCCGTCCTCGCCCGTTTCCGTATAGCCGCTGGCCAGCACGATGGCTGCCGCGCAGCCCAGCGCCGACAGTTCCCTGACGGCCTGGTGCGCACGCTCGGCGCCCAGCAGCACCACCGCCACATCGGGCACTTCAGGCAACGAGGCCACATCGGGATAGCAGGCCAGATCGCCGATGCGCTCCACGCGCGGATTGACGGGAAGAATGCGGCCGGCAAACCCGTGCTTTTGCAGGTAGGCCACCGGGCGGCCCGTGGTCTTTTTCAGGTCGGCAGAGGCGCCTATGACGGCGACGCTGCGCGGCGACAGCAGCTTGGCAATGGCTTCGCTCATGGCATCACTCCTTGGCGGCCGTCTTGGCCAGGAAGGCCTCCACCGATGCGCGGTGTTCACTGCTGGTGTAGCAGATGCCCTGGGCCTGGCTTCCCTGTGCGAAGACATCGTGCGAAGACAGCTCGAAGCTCTGGTTCAGGATGGTCTTGGTCAACGCCAGCGCGGTGGAAGAAGCCGAGGACAGCTCGCGCGCCCAGGCCTGGGCGTCTGCCACCAAGGTCTCGGCGCTGGCCTGGCGGTCCACGATGCCCAGCGCCAGGGCTTCCGGCAGCTTGACCTGGCGGCCCGTGAAGATCAGCTCCTTGGCCTTGGCCAGGCCCACGCGGCGCGGCAGGAAGTACATGCCGCCGCCGTCGGGGATGATGCCGCGCAGCACATAGCTCCACGCGAAGCTGGCCCATTCGCTGGCGATGACGAAATCACAGGCCAGCGCCGTGTCCGCGCCCAGGCCCGACGCTGCGCCGTTGACGGCGGCGATCACGGGCTTGGGCATGGTGTGCAACAGGGCCTGGACGTGGTGCACGCGCTGCTGGCGCTGCCAGCCGTTGAAGCCCACCTCGCCCGCAGGCGCGTTCATGCGCCTTTGCATTCCGGCAATGTCCCCGCCTGCGCAAAAGCCCTTGCCCGCGCCCGTCAGCACCAGGGCCTTGATGGCCTTGTCCACCGCCACGCGCTCCAGGGCATCGATGAACTCGGTGCGCATGTCATCGCTCATGGCGTTGCGCTTGTCGGGGCGGTTCAGGGTCACGGTCGCCACCGCATCGGCGACATTCAGTTGGATCAGTTCGTAGTTCATGGCGTGCTCTCAAGGCGATCGCGGGCAATGCGATCAATCGGGATGGATGTTGTTTTGCCTGACGATCTGGGCCCAGCGCTTTTCCTCGGCCTGCACATAGATGTCCAGTTCCGCCGCCGGCCCGGCATTGACCACCAGGCCTTCGTGTTCCAGCTTGCGAACAAAGTCCGGCGAACGGGCCGCCTTGCGGGCCGCAGTGTTCAGGCGCTCGATCACGGCAGCGGGCGTGGCGGCCGGCACGTACAGGCCGTACCAGCTCTCGACGCGGTAGCCCGGGACGGTGACGGCGATGGGCGGCGCATCCTTGAAGGCCGCAGACGGCTCGGCCGTGGTCACACCCAGCACGCGCAGCTTGCCGTTGTCGATGAAGGTGGATACCGCCGCCGCGGTGGCAAACATCATGTCCACCTGGCCACCCATCAGATCGGTGAGTGCCGGGCCTGCGCCACGGTAGGGCACATGGGTGATCCTGACCTTGGCCAGGTTGGCAAACAGCTCCCCGGCCAGATGCGCCGACGTCCCGGCGCCCTGCGAGGCATAGGTCAGCTTGTCGGGACTGGCCTTGGCGGCGGCCATCACGTCCGCCACCGTCTTGTACGGGCTGGCGGCGGGCACCACCAGCACGTTGGGGCCGCGGCCGATCAGGATCACCGGCGCGAAGGCCTTGTTGCTCCCGTACGGCAGCTTGGCCTGCAGCGCCGGATTGACGGCGTGCGCGAAGGAAGCCACGACCACGGAGTAGCCGTCCGGCGCGCTCTTGGCAACGTTGTCGGTGCCGATGATCGTGCCGGCACCGGGCTTGTTGTCCACGATGACGGGCTGGCCCAGGTCCTTGGCCATCTCGGCCCCCAGCGTGCGTGCGATCAGGTCGGTTCCGCCACCGGGCGCGAAGGGCACGACGAGGCGCACGGGCTTTTCCGGGAAGGCTGCAAAGACTGCGTTGCAGGCAGTCGCGAGCACGGCAATGAGCGCAATGGCCCTGGCGCAACGGCGGGCGGCGAAACGAAGCATGGTGTGTCTCCTGGTTCTATGGGCAGAGGTCCGTTCCATGCGCAAGCGTTGCGATGACGCTGGCGACGGATTGGTGAAAGCTTAGGGAAACGCACCGCAGTTGTGATCCCCCATGTTCCAACCAATGAAACCGCACAGCGAGCGCGCCAGGACTTGCGTTTTCATCTGCCATCCTTTCGGTGGAATACTCCACGCCATCAGGCGCCCGCGCCTGTGCAGCAAGAACCAGGCTTTCAACCGAGGATGAACCGGTCCTCCCGCAGGCGGCAGCAACATGACCCACAGGCGATCCCCCATACTCCATGACAAGCCCGGTCAGTCCCCGAGCAACCGCTCCCTGGAAAGAGGCATCGAAATACTCCGTGCGTTCAGGCCCGGGTCGGAACTGCTGGGCAACGGCGACCTGGTGGAACGCACCGGACTGTCCAAGGCCACCGTGAGCCGGCTGACGCAGACCCTGGTGGGCTGCGGCATGCTGCAGGCCGAACACCAAAGCCGCGCCTTTCGCCTGGCTCCCGCTGTCCTGAGCCTGGCGCACGCCATGCGTACCGGATCGACGGTGCTGTCGATGGCGGCCCCCCTGATGCGCACCCTCGCCGAGACACGCAGGATCAACGTGGGCCTGGCCTGTCCCGACAGGGACGAGATGGTCTATCTGGAATCGATCCGCTACAACCGCCGGATTGTGCTCAGGCATGTGGTGTCGGGTCAGCGCGTGCCCATGGAGCTGACGTCGCTGGGCCGTGCCTACCTTGCCGTGGCGCCGCCTGCCAGGCGCAAGGCACTGTTCGACAGCTTCAGGCTCAAGAGAGGCGCCCAATGGCGCGACCTGGAAAAACAGATCCAGGCGGCCATCAGGTCCGTGAAAAGCCAAGGCTTCTGCGCTGCATCGTGGCAGCCGGAAGTGGTTGCACTGGCCACGCCACTGGTGACACCCGATGCCATCTATGTCCTGAACTGCAGCGTGTCCACGACGGAGCCTGTGCCAGCCATCGTGCAGGAGCTGAACCCGGCGTTGCTGCAGCTGGGCCGCCAGATTCAGAGCCTGCTGGAGAAACGGTGAGGTTTGGCCGCCGTTCCGCGCACCTGCGGGCGGCCCGCTTTGCATAGGGAAAAAACATAGCTGATATAGGCTGCATTGCCTTATCGCAATGGCGCCCGAAACCCAGACTGGCGGCATGACAAACACCCATCTGGAGACAACCGGCGTCACTCGCCGGCTCGTGCGCTACCGCCCGCAGGCTGCGAAGGACGAGATTCAAATCGAGTATGCGGACCAGGGCGCAGGGCCGGTCGTCTGCATGCTGCCATCGCTGGCCCGTTCCGGCCGGGACTACGACGTCGTTGCCCGCCATCTGCAGGCGCAAGGGCTGCGGGTACTGCGCCCCGAGCCTCGGGGCATAGGCCAAAGCCGTGGCCCCATGCAGGGGCTGACGCTGCATGACTTCGCAGCCGACGTCGCGGCCGTCATCGACCACGAAGCCACCGGCCCTGTCGTGGTCGTGGGTCATGCCTGGGGCAGCCAGCCGGCGCGCATGCTGGCGGCCGACAGGCCGGACCTGGTGCGCGGCGTCGTCATGGCCGCCGCCTCGGCAGGCAAGCTGCCGCCGGGATCGGACGAAATGCCGTATGGCCGCCTGCGGGACGCAATCGACGGCGCGGGCGATGCACGGCTGTCCAGGGAGCAGCGCCTGGACTGCCTGCGCCGCGCCTTCTTTGCCCCGGGACATGACCCCAGCGCCTGGCTGGACGGGTGGAACGCCCAGGCCCATGAAGCGCAAGGCCATGCACGGCGCGTCACGCCCGTCGATGACTACTTCAGCGCAGGAACGACCGTTCCCATACTGGACCTTCGGGCCGAGCATGACGCGGTCGTGATCCCCCATGTGATGAAGTCCTGCCTGGGCGAGCGGGTGACGGAACAGGTGATTGCCGACGCGGGCCACGCCCTGGCGCCCGAGCAGCCCCTTGCCATGGCAGACGCCATTGCGGCATTCACGCGCCGCGTGTACGCCGCCTAGGCCAGCCCTTGCCCGCAAGACACCCGCCCCCTTCGGGGATGCGCCGGACAGAAACAGTGCTCAGGAGACAAAGATGACCATCCACACGCCCGCAGCTGCCATCAGGAAAACCTGGAAGATCGCCATGACCTGTGCGGCCTGGGCCACCTGCACCCTGGTGGGCGCGCAAGACTATCCGGGCAAGCCGATCCGCATGGTGATTCCGTACACGCCGGGTGGATCGATCGACACCGTGGGCCGCCTGGTGGCCGACCAACTGCAAAGGCAGCTGGGCCAGGCCATCGTGATCGAGAACGTTCCGGGGGCTTCCGGCCTGTTGGGAACCCTGCAGGTCAAGAAGGCCAAGCCTGACGGATACACGCTCATCTTCAATGCCTCCAGCCATGCCTACCTGCCGCTGGTCAGTTCCAAGAAAACCTATGACGCCGAGCGTGACTTCACGCCCGTGGGGCAAATCGGGTACGTGCCGCTGATCGTGGCGGTCACCAACGAGTTGCCCGTCAGGACCGTGGCAGAGTTCGTGCAACTGGCCAGGGCCCATCCAGGCAAGTACACCTGGGCGACTTCCGGCCTGGGTACCACCAGCCACCTGAGCGAAGAGATGCTGAACCGGGCCCTTGGCCTGCAGATGGACATCGTCGCCTACAAGGGCGCCGTTCCCCAATTGACGGACGTGATCGGCGGCCATGTCTCCGCGGCCATCTCGCCCATGCCGGGTGTCATGCCCTTCGTGCAGGCCGGCCGTCTGCGGCCCCTTGCCGTCACCAGCAAGACCCGCGTCCCGTCGCTGCCCGATGTGCCGACGCTGGCGGAGGGCACCATTGCCGGGTTCGAGCTCCTGTCCTGGTACGGAATCTGGGGCCCGGCCGGCCTGCCCGCAGACATCACCCACAGGTTGAACACCGAAATTTCAAAGGCCGTGGAGGCGCCGTCGCTGAAATCCAGGTTCGCCGAACTGTCCTTTGTCCCCGCGAAGTCCAGTCCTGCGCAGTTCCGGAAATTGATCGCTGACGACCTGAACAAGATCGGCAAGGCCGTCAGGGAAGCGGGCATCCGCATCGACTGACCTGCCGCTTCCGATCCGTGAGGCATGCCCTACACGGCGCGGGCGCCCTTGCGAAAGTCAAGCTCGCGCAGCAACCTGGCGGTTTCCGCTATCAGCCGGTTCGCGGGACGCGCCCTGGGCATGGCCAGCACGAGCTGGTTGCGTATGGCCGGCGGGCCGATGGGCGCAGACTGTATGCCAGTGCGGGCACCGGCCAGATTCAACGCACTGTCCGGAAGAATGGAGCAAGCCAGTCCCTCCTCCACCACGGACAGCGCCGTGTGCACGGCCCCCACCTCGGCCACCACGTTCAGCCGGATCTTGCGCGGCAGCAGGACGGCGTCCACGAGGCTGCGTATCGGGTTATGGGTGCCCGGCAGCACCAGCGGAAAGTCCGCCAGGGCCGAAAGGCCGATGCGCGAAGGCAACCGGTAGCCCTTGGGAGCCACCAGCAGCATGGACTCGCGCATCAGGGGTTCGTAGGACAGCAGGGGCGTCGGAGCGGGGTCGAACATCAGACCCAGGTCGATGCGGCCCGCAATCATTCCCTCACGCAAGGACAGGCTCAGCCCCTCCACCACCGAAAGCAGTGCATGCGGCAGCCGGCGCCGGAACTCCCGTATCAACGGCACGGCCAGGCTTGCCGCCACCCGGTGGGGCAGGCCCACGACCACGCTGCCGACGGGCTCGGCATGCATTTCCTTGAGATCGGACAGCGCCTGGCTGGCCGAGTTGAGCATCGTGCGTGCATGCGACAGCAGTGTCTCCCCGGCCGCGGTTGCTGCCACGCCGCGCCCTGTCCTGTCCAGCAGCCGCTGCCCCAGCTCCTCTTCCAGCAGTGCGATCTGGCGGCTCACGCTCGGCTGCGCCAAATTCAGCGCCACGGCCGCGCGGCTGATGCTGCCGTGCTCCACCACGGCGACGAAGTACTCCAGTTGGCGCAGATCCATAGGTATTCAACATAGCTGGTATAGGCGCCATCCAGTTTAACTTTGCCGGCATCGATCGCAAACTGGCCTGCATCGCCGCTTGCCACAGCGGCTCCACCGTGTCACATGAGGAAAGCCAATGAGCAGGTTCAAGTCCAAGATAGCCATCGTTACGGGGGCCGGATGCGTGGCAGCAGGCTGGGGCAACGGCAGGGCCATGGCCGTGCGCCTGGCGGAGGAAGGCGCGAAGGTGCTGGCGGTGGACCGTGACCAGGCGCGGCTTGACGAAACGCTGTCCCTGGCCGGCGAGGCGGCAGCGTCCATCACGACCTGCATCTGCGATGTCACCGACTCGTCCAGCGTCAAGGCCATGGTCCAGGCCTGCCTGCAGGCCTGGGGCGTCCCGGACATCCTGATCAACAACGTGGGCGGCTCCGCAGCCGGCGGCCCCATTGAGCTGAGCGAGCAGGACTGGGACAGCCAGATCGACATCAACCTCAAGAGCGTCTTTCTGACCTGCAAGCATGTGCTCCCGCACATGGTCGAACGCGGCAGCGGCGCCATCGTCAACGTGGCGTCCACCTCGGGCCTGCGCTGGACCGGCAGCGCGCAGGTCGCCTATGCGGCCAGCAAGGCCGGCGTGATCCACCTGTCCCGCGTGGTGGCCGTGCAGCATGCGCCTGACGGCATTCGCGTGAACACGGTGGTGCCGGGCCAGCTGCACACCCCCATGGTGCAAGCGCGGCTGGCCAGGCAGCGCACAGGCGGCGATGTGGAGACGCTGCTGGCCTCGCGGGTCAGGCGCATCCCGCTGGGCTTCATGGGCGATGGCCGCGATACCGCCAGTGCCGCCCTGTACCTGGCCAGCGACGAGGCCCGCTTCGTGACGGGAACCGAGCTTGTCGTGGACGGCGGCATGACCGCACGCTGCGACTGAACTTGCACTGCGACTGACCTGGCGCTGAGACCGACGGGCCGATCGCCGCGGCCAGCCGCCATGGACATCGCATGGGCCCTGGGGCGAAGGCCGTGCTATGTCCCGCGCCAATGGGCATGCCGCACGCCCAGCTGCAGTTGCTGGATGCGCCGGTGGATGGTGGAGCGGCTGACGCCGAGCTGGCGCGCCGCCTCGGAGACATTGCCCTGGCATTGCGCAAGCAGCTGTTCCAGCGCCTGTGCGGCGGGCTCGCCGGCATTGCCAGCCAAGGCGGTGCGCGCTGGTGCGCGGTGCAGCGCATCGTGCAGGTGGTCAGGCAGGTGGTCGGGCTCGATGGTGCCGTCGCCATCGTGGCCGCACAGGGCTGCGGCGTAGCGCAGCGCGTTGTGCAGCTCGCGCAGGTTGCCGGGCCAGGCGTGCGCGGCCAGCACGGCGCGGGCTGCGTCGCCCAGGTGCAGGTGGCTGCCCAGGGTGGCCAGCATCTGGTCGGCAATGGTCTGCAGGTCGCTGCGCTGGCGCAGCGCAGGCAGGCGAAGCTCGGCCGCGTTGAGGCGGTACAGCAGGTCTTCCCGGAAGTTGCCACGCCGCACCAGCTCGGCCAGCGGCTGGTGCGAGGCCGAGATGAAGCGCACCGCCACCGCCCGTGGCACGCGCGCCCCCAAGGGAGTGATTTCGGATTCGGACAGCACCCGCAGCAGCTTGGCCTGCAGGGCCAGGGGCATGTCGCCGATCTCGTCAAGGAACAGCGTGCCCTCGTGTGCCGCAGCAATCAGCCCTTCGCGGCCCTTGCTGGCGCCGCCGGTCCAGGTGCCGGGCAGGTAGCCGAACAGCTCGCTCTCCAACAGTGCCTCGGGAATGGCTGCGCAGTTGATGGCAATGAAGGAGCCGCTGCGGCCGCTGGATGCATGCAGCGCGCGGGCCAGGTATTCCTTGCCTGCGCCGGTCTCTCCCTGCACCAGCACGGGCAGCTCTTGCGGTGCGAGCCGCGCGGCCTTGCGCAGCAGCGTCTGCAGTGCGGCATCACCCGTGTCCAGCGCCTGCAGCGCAGCAGGCAGCGGGGGCTGCGCCGGCCTTGCCTGCGCTTGCAGGCGGCGTGTCCGGCGCTGCGGCTCCATGGCATGGGCGAAGAGGATGCTGCCGTCGCGGGCGCGGATGATGCGCTCCTGCGCCGGGCGATTGCGGCGCAGCTCGGACAGGTGGCGCAGGTCCACGTCGAAGAAACGCTCCAGCGGCTGGCCGATGAGGCTCTTGCGCTGGCGCCAGTCCAGTTGCGCGGCCGCTGCCAACAACCGCGCGCCCGCGTGGGTCATGGCGCGGATGCGGCCACGTGCATCGACGCTGATGGAGGCGTCGGGATCGACGTCGAGGAAATCGGGCGACTGGGCCAGGCGCACCACCCAGTCCTGGCCGGACTGCGCCATCAGGTTGGCCTGCTCCACGCGCCGCGCCGCGGCCATGACGAGGTTGAGCGCCAGGTTCTGGCTGGCCCGCTCGGCAGGTGAGCGCAGCAGCGACAGGTCCAGCACCGCCGCGAGTTCGCCGCGCATGTCGTAGATGGGCGCGGCCGTGCAGGACAGGCCGGTGTGGGTGAAGTCGAAATGGTCGCTCTGGTGCACCGTCAGCGCCTCGCCCGTCTCAAGGCAGGCACCCACGGCCGAGGTGCCCGAGTGGTCCTCGCGCCATTGCGCGCCCAGATACAGGCCCGCGCGGCGCAGGTCGCCCTTGTCGGCCTCATGCCCCAGAAAGTCCACGGCCACGCCGTGCCGGTCCGCCAGCAGCAGCACGTAGTCCAGTCCCTTGAGCTGCTGGTACAGCCGCTCCAGCGCATGGCGGGCGATGTGGATCAGCGGCTCGGACTCCTCGCGGTGCGCGCGCAGCTGGCCTTCGGTGACGATGTGGGCTTCGCTGGTATGCGCCGGGTCGAGCCGGTGGGAGTCGATGCAGCGGCGCCAGCTGCGCAGCACGGCGCGGTCGCGCTCCTGCCCGCGGTGGGAGTAGCCCAGGCCGAAGGCTTCGATTTCCTGGATGTGCGAGGCGTAGGACTGCAGGGGCATGGCGTGGAGTCGATGCGGGCTTTGAACGTGCCGCAGACAATTCTGTGCCCTGTGCGGCGCAGCGCCAATCAAGACTTACCCACTGCCCCTGCTGCGCTGCAGCACGCCTGGTGCGACAGGTGTCGCAGGGCTGCCCCACCTGTCGCGGGCGGCAACGCCGGGCAGCGGGGTGCAAGGCGCAGGGTTTGTACCGGAGGCGCGCAGGCAACCCCTTGATTTGCCTGGCGCATCCTGCCGCCGGGCCTGCCTGGCATGGTGATTGCGTAAGAGCGCCTGCCCGAAGAAAAACCAGCGGGCATGACCGCATCAAGGAGACAACCATGACCGATACGACGCCCAACGCCCGCGCCAAGGCGATGCTTGACCAACTCAACCATGCCCTGGGAGACCGCGACTTCGCGGCCGCCAGCCGCCTGTTCGCCGACGAATGCTACTGGCGCGACCTGGTGCTGCTGACCTGGAACATCAAGACCATGGAAGGGCGCAGCCAGATCGCCGACATGCTGGCCGCGCAGCTGGACGCCGCGGCGCCCGTGCGCTTTTCGCTGGACGAGCGCGAGACGGTGGAGGAGGCCGATGGCGTGGTATCCGCCTGGATCGTGATCGACACGCGCCATGCGCGCGGCGGCGGCCATGTCCGCATCAGGGACGGGCGCATCTGGACGCTGCTGACGGCCGCCCAGGAGCTCAAGGGGCATGAGGAACCCATGGGCACGCGCCGCCCGATGGGGGCCGAGCACGGCATCCGGCGTGGCCGCCAGACCTGGCTGGAGCGCCGCCAGCAGGAGGCCCAGGAACTGGGCCGCGACAGGCAGCCTTTCGTGCTCGTCATCGGCGGCGGCCAGGGCGGCATTGCGCTGGGCGCGCGGCTGCGCCAGCTGGGGGTATCGCACATCGTCATCGACCGCCAGGCGCGCCCTGGCGACCAGTGGCGCAACCGCTATAAATCGCTGTGCCTGCACGACCCGGTCTGGTACGACCACCTGCCGTACATGCCTTTCCCGGACAACTGGCCCGTGTTCGCGCCCAAGGACAAGATCGGCGACTGGCTGGAGATGTACACCAAGGTGATGGAGGTCAACTACTGGCCGTCCACCAACTGCCTGAACGCCCGCTTCGATGAGGGCCGGCAGGAATGGGAAGTCACCGTGGAGCGCAATGGCGAGACGCAGGTGCTGCGCCCCAGGCATGTGGTGTTCGCCACCGGCATGTCGGGCAAGGCGAATGTGCCCAAGATCAAGGGCCAGGACATCTTCAAGGGCGAGCAGCAGCACTCGTCCCAGCACCATGGCCCGGACGCCTACGCGGGCAAGAAGGTGGTGGTGATCGGCGCCAATAATTCCGCCCACGACATCTGCGCGGCCCTGTGGGAGCACGGCGCCGATGTGACCATGGTGCAGCGCTCGTCCACGCACATCGTGCGCTCCGATTCGCTGATGGACATCGGCCTGGGCGACCTGTACTCGGAGCGCGCCGTGGCCAGCGGCGTGACGACCAGGAAGGCGGACCTGATCTTTGCCTCGCTGCCCTACCGCATCATGGCCGACTTCCAGGTGCCGGTGTACAACCGCATCCGCGAGCGCGACGCTCAGTTCTACCGCCAGCTGGAGGCGACCGGCTTCATGCTGGACTTCGGGGATGACGACTCGGGCCTTTTCATGAAGTACCTGCGCCGCGCCTCGGGCTACTACATCGACGTGGGGGCCTGCGATCTGGTGATCGACGGCAGCATCAAGCTGCAGGCGGGCAAGCAGATCAGCCACCTGTCGGAAAACGCGGTGGTGCTGGCCGATGGCACCGAGCTGCCGGCGGACCTGGTGGTCTACGCGACCGGCTATGGCTCCATGAACGGCTGGGTGGCCGACCTGATCAGCCAGGAGGTGGCGGACAAGGTAGGCAAGGTCTGGGGCCTGGGCTCGGACACCACCAAGGACCCGGGACCGTGGGAAGGCGAGCAGCGCAACATGTGGAAGCCCACGCAGCAAGAGGCGCTGTGGTTCCACGGCGGCAACCTGCACCAGTCGCGCCACTACTCGCTGTACCTGGCGCTGCAGCTCAAGGCGCGGCAGGAAGGCCTGCCGGTGCGTGTCTATGACCTGCAGCAAGTTCATCACCTGCGGTAAGGCCGAATAATCGCCATGGGGCGGCTGTGCCGCCCGCCAACCCAGCCTTGCAAAACAGAAAGTTCAATCATGAAAGCAGCACGTTTCCACGACCGGGGCGACATCCGCATCGAGGACATCCCCGAACCCGTGGTGGAGCCCGGCACCGTGGGCATCGAAGTGGCCTGGTGCGGCATCTGCGGCACGGATCTGCATGAGTTCATGGAAGGGCCGATCTTCATCCCGCCCTGCGGCCACCCGCATCCCATCTCGGGCGAGTCCGCACCCATCACCATGGGGCATGAGTTCTCGGGCGTGGTGTACGCCGTGGGCGCAGGGGTGGACGATATCCAGGTCGGCCAGCATGTGGTGGTGGAGCCCTACATCGTGGCCGACGATGTGCCCACGGGGCCGGGCGACAACTACCACCTGTCCAAGGACATGAACTTCATCGGCCTGGGCGGGCGCGGTGGCGGGCTGTCCGAGCGGATTGCCGTCAAGCGCCGCTGGGTGCATCCCATCTCCGATGCCATTCCACTGGACCAGGCCGCGCTGATCGAGCCGCTGTCCGTGGGCCACCATGCCTACACCCGCAGCGGAGCGAAGGCCGGCGATGTGGCACTGGTGGGCGGCGCCGGCCCCATCGGCCTGCTGCTGTCGGCCATCCTCAAGGCCAAGGGCCTGACCGTCGTCATCACCGAGCTCAGTGCCAAGCGCAAGCAAAAGGCGCGTGAATCGGGCGTGGCCGATCACATCCTGGACCCCTCCGAGGTGGACGTGGTGGCCGAGGTGATGAAGCTCACCGGCGGCAAGGGCGTGGATGTGTCGTTCGAATGCACCAGCGTGAACAAGGTGCTGGACACGCTGGTGGCCGCGACGAAGGCCACGGGCGTGGTGGTGATCGTGTCCATCTGGAGCCATCCGGCCACCATCAACGTGCACAGCGTGGTCATGAAGGAGCTGGACGTGCGCGGCACCATCGCCTACTGCAACGACCACCAGGAAACCATCAAGCTGGTCGAGGAGGGCTCGATCAACCTCGAGCCCTTCATCACCCAGCGCATCCAGCTCGATGACCTGGTGGCCCAGGGCTTTGACACGCTGATCCACAACAACGAGTCGGCGGTGAAGATCATCGTGCAGCCACGGTTCAAATAGCCGCTGGGCACCGCGACTGCACGAACCTGCATCTTTCGTGCCGGTCGCCGGCGGAGCCGGGCGCAAAGGGGTCAAAACCCGGCGGGGGCCGACACATGCCTCCCGCTGGCAAGCAGGTGTCGAGTCTCTTCGAGGCTTGAACCTTGAATCAAGGTAGATCAACCACTTGGCTTACCTCGAGCAGCATAGTTTTGAACTCCCGGATCGCTCAGTTTTGAACTTCACCAGAAGTTTTTCACTAAGTTTTGAATTCTTCCTTCACCGAATACTGACGTCAGTCTTTTCGTTCTCGTCGATAGCGCTTGGCTTTACCTGGTAGTGGTGCGGCAGCTCTACGCTCGCAAGTCATGGCGCAGAGCGCAGCCGGCGGCATGTATGTATGCGAGCCCGAAGACATAGAAACGTTGCCATTGACATTGCAGCAATGTTGCAGGATGATTTCCAAACAATTTCGGAGGGCATCCATGACACGCGACATCGCCGTTGGAAAATACATCGCCACCCTGCGCGAGCAGGCGAGACTGAAGCAAGCCGAACTCGCACGCAAGCTCACCTGGAGCCCCGCCGTACTGTCCCGCGTCGAGAGCGGTGAGCGCACGCTCGGCGGCGACGAGCTGGCTACGATCCTCAACGGCATCGGCACTCCCGAAGCTCTCAAACTACAGGAAATGCTCGCCCGTGAATGGAAGATCCTTTCTGAACCTCCGCTCGGCGACCCGGATGCCGACCTCCTATGGAGCGCTGAGCAGACGGCCCAACAGGTTCATGACCTGGCCGAGCGGCCGGACGTCAAGCAGTTCTTCGAGCGCCGCCTGGTACGTTATCAGGACGAGCTGAAAACAGCCGCCGCGCGCGTGGCCGACAAACGCTTCCGCGCCGCCTTCATCGGCACCATCGCCGTCGGCAAGTCGACAGCAATCTGCAGTGCGCAGGGCCTCGAGATTTCGACGGGAAAGGGCTTGCCAAAAGCGGTGCTTGAGACCGGCACCGGGCGCATCACGCTTTGCGAGGTTCACGTCCGGCAGGGTCCAGGCTACGGCCTGATGGTCGAGCCCTGCAGCGATGACGAAATCCGCCGCCACGTTTCTGACTTTGCGAGTTTCCTGCTCCGACCGACGCAACCGGTGCCGCAGGATGACGACGAAAGTGAATCCGCTTCACCTGGCGTGTCCGGCGAGATTGAGCGCGCCATCCGCAATATGGCAGGCCTGCGCCGCCGCCGAGCGGAGCGGAAGCAGGACGGCACGGTCGTGCCCGCCAGCGACGAAGCCCGGGCGCTGGCAGCAACGCTGACAGACTCGAAGGCGCTCGCGGTCGAAATCCTCTCGCGCATGGAGCTGCACCGGCGCGCAGAGCGCGATATGTGGCACAGCGCCGACAGCGGCACAAACCCGCTGGAGTGGCTACAGGACGCGTTCGAGCGCATCAACAACGGCCGCCACTCGGATTTCACGCTGCCCCGGCGCATTGAACTATTCGTACCGCAGACCATCCTGCAGGAGAGTGAGGTCGATCTCACTCTGATCGACACGCGCGGCATCGATGAGTTGGCGGAGCGTCGCGACCTTGAGCAGCACTTTGACGACCCGCATACAGTCGTCGTGCTGTGCAGCCGGTTCGATGAAACCCCAGCTCTGCCGGTCCGGCAGCTGCTGACGCGCGCTAGGGAGGCCGGGGTACGCACCCTGGAGAGCCACGCAGCGATCCTGGCGCTGCCGCGGCCGGGCGAGGCGACGATGGTCAAGGAAAACGGCGTCTTGGTCCAGGACGCGGCGGAAGGTCGCGAGGTCAAGGGCTTCGAGGCTGCAGATCGTCTCCAGCAACTCGGCGTTGGCACAATACCGATCGAGTTCTTCAACGCATCGGAGGATGACCCGGAGGATCTACGCAGCTTCGTCTGCAGGCGTATCCGCGTAGTCCGGCAGTGGCAGCGCGACGCCTTGGAGGAGATCATTTCGGGAGCGCAGGCGCTGCTAGAAAACCATGAACGGGCCCAGGCCCGCGAGGCGATGCAGGCCGCAGCGCGCAGACTGCAAACTTGGCTCGAAAACAATGCCGCGCTGCCCAAGAGCACAACGCGGCACGTGCATGACAGCCTCGTCAAGGCGGTCGAGGCCGCCCATCCGCGGACGGTCTACGCTGCCATCGTGCGCGACGGGGATTGGTTGAACCTGCACTACGGGCATCAATTGAGTCACGGCGCACGCCGGCTCGCCGCAATTCTCACAGAGCCGAAGCTAAACGAGTTTCGGGCGATTGCGAACAACCTGCTCCAGGACGATCAGTTCGCCGACGCACACGGCCTCGTGCATCAGACCATCAGGTCCGTGGAGGCCGGCTTTGACGCAGTGATCCGCAAGGCCCAACTGGTCGGCGAAAGTGTGCACGCCGACGAGATGCGAGGGGACTCCGACTTCTGGCGCGATTGCAGCAGCCAGTGGGGTCTGGGGAAAGGCTATCGGGAGCGAATCAATGTGCGCAATCATGACTGGTTTTGCGTCAAGCACGATGGCGAGGCGGATGCGCGAGTGCTGGCCGCGGTTACAGAGGCCTGGGACGACGCGATGGCATCGGTGCGCCATCTGCTGATCCAAGGCTGAACCCGGGCGGCCGTTGCCGTTCGCCTAGTTGGCAGCAGTCCCTCGCGCCAAACAAATCTTCAGTCCGCACTGTAATCCGCAGCAGTCGTTGAAGCCTTAGGCTGAGTGTCCGAAATCAGTTCTGGGGCCGCCGGTAGCGGCTTTGGGGCGAAAGACTGCTGACGGCGGTGGATTCAACCGGTCAACGCAACACACTCATCAAACATTTCAGCAGGTGTGCTGAACCCCAGTGTCTTCCTGGGACGTTGGTTCAATTGCCTTGCAATCGCATCCAGTCCTTCCTGCGAGTAGCCTGACAGATCAAGCCCTTTGGGGAGGTACTGCCTGAGCAACCCGTTCGTGTTCTCGTTGGTACCCCGCTGCCATGGATGGTGCGGGTCACAGAAGTAGACCTGGATGTCGGTCGCCAACGTGAAGCGCTTGTGCCCTGCCATTTCCGAGCCGCGATCCCAAGTCAAGGAGCGGTAGAGCTCATGCGGCAGGCTCCTGGCATGCCTGGCCAGGGCCGCAGCCACGGTGTACGAGTCTTTGTCCACCAGCTTGATCAGCATCACATAACGCGTGTGTCGCTCCACCAAGGTCGCGATCTGGCTATGGGCATCGCCGAACAGCAAGTCTCCCTCCCAATGCCCCGGCACGGCTCGGTCCTCAATGCAGGCTGGGCGTTCAGCGATGGGAACGGCATCGACGATTCGGCCATGAATGCTGGTCTTCTGCGTGTAGTGCCGTGAACGACGCATGCCTCTGGTGCGCCGCAGATGCTCGAGAAGTTCCTTCTTCAAGGCACCCCGCGTCTGGACAAAGAGCGTGCGATAGATGGCTTCATGCGACAGCTGCAAGTCCCTTTCCCCCGGGTAAGTCTGTTTAAGCCATCCTGCGATCTGTTCCGGCGACCATTGATGCTGCAGTTTGCCCGCTACGATCTGTGCCAGGGCTGGATTGCTCGCCAGCTTGCAAGGCTTGTGGCGGTGTGCACGCTCCCAGGCAGCTTCGTCGGCCCGAGCAGCCCTGTAGCAAGTCTTGCCACCGTTGCGGTGAAGCTCACGGCTGACGGTGGATGCGGCTCGACCCAAGCGTGCAGCCACGCAGTGAATGGATTCGCCCACTGCCAGAGCTCGCGAGATCTCCTCGCGCTGAGTGAGGGTCAGTGCCAATCGGGACCGATGGCGCGCTGGCGAGCGGATTCCGCCGGTTGCGGCCAGGATGTTCTGAATGGAGGTATGTGGTCGATCGAACAGCTTGCCGATCTGGTGCAGGGTATCGCCCTTGCTCCAGCGATCCCACATCATCGCTTTCTGTACTTCGGTGTAGTAGATCCGAGGTCTTTGCTGCATGGCCAGCACTCCTTGCGCCAGGTGCAGTCATTGTGTTGCATCGACCGGTTGAATTCGCAGCCAGGAGCGGCCGATTGATTCCACCGCTAACTGGTCATCCAGGCGGCGGCTTCACGACGGGAAGCGGACACTGAGGGGCTAATGCACGCCTGGACGGTACCTGTGGTCATCATGCATAGCCACGCGTCGATCCGGACGTTATGATCGATCATGCGATATTGCGCCTGCGTTCGCAGCATGGGCATCATTCATTAAAATTGCTGTACAACGATATAACAAATATGGGCCATCTAGACGCAGTTTCGGCAGACAAAACCTCACTCGGCTTTGAATTCCAGGATCTAGTGTTTATCGAAAAACTCCTGGAACTCAAGCCTGGCGAATCACTGGGGCTCGAAGTCTTAGATGACATCCACCTCGAGACGATATCCAGCAAGTTCCTCCTGTATCAGGTCAAGCATAGCCTGTCCGGAGGCAACATCACTGATCGTGACTGCGACCTGTGGAAAACGCTCGCCAACTGGCTTAAAGCGTTACCCGAACTGCCGCAGCACGGCGAGGTCGGTTTTCGAATATATACGAATAAGGCGTTGAACAGCCAGACACTTATCAGTCTGCTCAAGGCACCCAAAAAAGACATCGAAGCGATCATCACGCATATTCGTGAGACACACCATGACATCGCTGCTACAGACGCGCAGAAAGCCCCCGAGGCATCTCCCAATCCAATCGCGGGCTACGCCAGGGCACTGGCGCAAGCATCCGATGTCGACCTGTGCTTTCTTTTCGAACGCTTCGAGTTCCATGCGGACAACAGCGGGATCCTCGCACGAATCGACTCGCTCCTGACCTACCTCTCAGTGCCGGATAGCCGGCTCCTAGCGACCCGCCAAGCCTTGATCGGGGCTTTCAAGGAGTACAAGTTCAAGACCATCTGTGCCAACGAGAAGGTTAGCATTTCCTTCGATGATTTCCGAAAACGGATGGGATTCAGGCTGATTCTGACGGCCGCGAGGACTGACGAAGCAAATTTTGAGGAGTTTGTGGATCGCCATTATTCTTATCGCCGTCCGCAAGAACTGTCCTTCTTGAACAGTAAGTTCCAGGCGCAGCTTGCCGCGCTCAATATCGCATCCGAAGAAATCATCGATCGCGGCATTGAGATGAAGGTCGCCGAAGACTTCATCGAGGAACTGTGCGACCGCGGACTTTTTGGGCAAGTTGAAAATCTTCGGCTGGAAAACAGCGCGCACGGTATCTGGACAGAGATCCATCGGGATACTCACCGCGATGCGCATGCCGACGAGGCAGCACACCGCCAAGCGGCTTATGCCTGCTACAAGCAAACCATCAAGGAGTCGCTGACTGCCAATAAAAATTCGCTGCCGATCGCCATGAGCCGTGGCAAGTTCATTAGCCTGTCGGATCAGCCGAGAATCGGCTGGACGAAGGACTGGGAGGCGAAATTCAAATCATGAGTACCCTGTCCACCAACGAATTGCTCGGTGCAGTTGCACTGCAGACAGCTCTGCAGTACGCACCAGACAGGCGACTCCCGCTCTCCAAAGCGTTCCTCGTCTTGCCTCTCCTGTTCGACCGCAGCATTCGCAAAATACTCAAGGATCAGCGCAGCGCCATCGTGAGTTGCAAGGATCTAATCCTGTCGCACCCCGAAGCTTTCACCACCGTCAGCGCACGCTTCAGCGATCTGTCTCTGACCTCACTCAACACTATATTGCTTGCCTGCGAGATGGGCATGACCCAGCTGGTTAACAGTGAAATTGTGCTTGAGAAAGTCTTTTTCGACGATAACAAGCCGGCACGCGTCGGCAAGACTGCCAGTGACATCATGGGCGCCGGTCCGCACCTGGCCACACTATTGCGGGAGCCAGCCGTTGATCTGTATCAAACCTTTCGGATAGCGCTGTGAGCAACATTCAGATATCGAACATTCTCCTTTGGCAGAAAGACCAGCAGTTCAGAAATCTGGAATTTCGACACAACCACGTCAACGTAATTACCGGTGATGCGGGCAAGGGAAAATCGTCCATCCTGTTCATCATCGATTATTGCCTGCTGGCCAGTGAAACCAAGGGTATATCCAAGACCAATATCGATTCCAAGGTCGACTGGTATGGCATCAGGCTTACCATCGACGGCAAGGAACTGGTCATCGCCCGCCCTTCGGAGGCGCAACAGGACAGAGATCGCGCCTACTTCAGTGAGGATGGAATCATCCCAGAGCGGCCGACACCGAATATCCGTATCGATAACCTCAAGCGGGTCCTCAACAAGGCTTTCGGGATCGATCCCGAGTTGAAGGTTCCTTACGGCGGCAAGTTCATACAGGCTGGTCAGAAGGTCTCGTTTCGCAACTTCCTGGCGCATTGTTATCAGGATCAGACGACCATCATCGCCCCAGATTATCTGTACATTCGTCCAAGTGATGGCCGATACCAGGAAGGGATCGAACGGACTTTTCGCATGGCCATCGGTGCAGAGAACGTCAAGACAGCGCTCGCGCGCAGTCAACTGGCTGACCTCGAACGCAAGAAGGCCGCGCAAGCGAGAAAGCAGGGGATTTATGACAAGGCGGTCCACGCGTTCTCCGACGAGCTTGAGCAGCTCGGCCGCGAAGCCATGTCTTTTGGCCTAGTCGACAACTTCCCGGATACGCCTACGGAACAGATCAATGCACTCCGGCTAGCGCTCGACATGGCCGATATCTTGCCAGCACAACTCTATGAAGAAGATCGAATTGAGGCCGAGATTTTTGAGCTACGCACGAAGAACCGCCGGTTGGTGGCTTTCGTCGAAAACGGAGACCACCATAAAGGTGCGCTCCGGAACATGGCCGATGCGCTTAAACCGGCCAGCATATTCGACGCCGATTTAGAGCAGGTGTTTCCGTCGTTCCTGGCCCATCAGGTGGTTTCGCGCCTTCAGAGGGAACTGAACGATATTCAGCGAACTATCCGCAGCCGCGACACCTTCCCCTTTCTCAAGGAGGTGCAAACGCTGATCGATGATAACGAAAGGCGCATCGTCGATCTACGTGCTAGACAGGCGGAATTACAGCAAAGTCAGGCGATGCGCCGGAGTCCGCAGACCTACCATCGGTATCTTGGCCGGCTCGAGTCGAAGCTTGAGCTCTACGCCAGACGCGACGACTTGCGCCAACCAGTTATCAACGACGACCTCGATGCGCCGATCCGAGAACTGCAGGAAGCAGTCGACGCTAACCTGCAGAAGACTGCCCACACCAAGGAAGAACTCAACCGACGCATCAACGCACGTTTGACGCGGCTGAAACTCAAGGGTTACGAGGGCTTTTTCGCGCATCTTGCCGAGCGGGAACGCCTGATCACCCTGTACTCCCCGGATCTCTCGCAGACAGAGAAAATGCCGGACATTGGCAGTGCGTCGAACTACCTCTACCTACATGTCGCCTATTTTCTTGCACTGCACGAGATCGCCAAGCTTCAGCGCGTACCCTGGATGCCATCGTTCTTGGTGCTGGACCAACCCAGTACGCCGTATTGGACCGACGGAAAGCCGACCGACGATATCGTCAGCCTTGACGTCGTGCTAAGCGAACTCAACGGCTTCGTCAAGGAAATGGACGCGCATGGAGGCTTTCAAATCATCGTGCTGGAACATATCGAAGAGACTCATTGGACAGGCCTGGGGTTGGAACGATTCCACCTAGTTGATCGTGAACTGCGCGAGGATTATGGATTGATCCTACGCAGACCCGCCTCTCCAGCGAAGGAATAGTTGTCTTGGTCAAGCCGGTGAGCGGCACCAAACCGCTCACTACGAATACGACCGACCTCTTCGTGGCGCAACATCCCGAAGCGAGCTGAACATGGTTAGTCGCGCGCTCAACTAAGAGTGGCTAACACCACTGCCCCAGAGGGTCCGTCAGAGTGGTTATGCTCAATGCCCTCATAGCACGACGACCGGTAAGCAAAGAACTGAACCGCCCCGGTTTTCGCAGATGCTCAACACTCTGAGAGGATTGAGCCACGAGCAAATCGAACAAGTTCTCGCCCGAGGTCCGTGAGCGTCCGGGGAGGATGGTTCGGGAGCACCGTGGGGAATACCCGTCGCTGTGAGCGACCATCGAGTCCATCGCTCTCAAGATTGGCTGCGTGCCGCAGACCCTGAACGAATGGGTCAAGCGCGCCGAGGTCGATGCCGGCGCGCGTGAAGGCATCACGACCGGCGAGACGCAGCGGATGAGGGAACTGGAGCGTGAGAACAAGGAACTACGCGGGGCCAACGAGATATTGAACGTTTTTCGCCCAGGCGGAGCTCGACTGGCAAGCCCCCTACGCCGACTGAAGTCGTAAAGGCTTTCATCGACCAGCACCGCCACGCCTTCGGGGTCAAGCCGCTCTGCAAGGTTCTGCAGGTTGCTCCGTCGGCATATCGGCGGCATGCCGCGCTGCTGCGCGAGCCCCACAGGCGCTGTGCCCGAGCCAAACGCGAAGAACTACTGCTGATGCCGCAAATTCAGCGCGTCTGGCGGGCCAACATGCAGGTCTAAGGTGCCGATAAGGTGTGGCGACAGATGGCACGCGAAGGCGTCGTCGTGGCCCGCTGCACAGTCGAGCGGTTGATGCGCAGCATGGGACTGCGCGGCGTGACGCGCGGCAAGGTCGTGCGTACCACCATCGGCGATGCCAAGGCCCCATGCCCACTGGGCCGGATGAACCGGCAGTTTCTTGTCGAGCGGCCCAACCAGCTATGGGTCAGCGACTTCACGTACGTCTCTACTTGGCAGGGCTGGTTGTCCACGAAGCACTGCTGAAATTGGCGGCAGCGATCATCTGCACACGCTTCGTGGATCGGTGGTGTTAGCCAGTCTTAATGGAAGGACAAGGTGCCCGTGCCACGCCGCTCAATGTGCCCCGCCTACTTCTTTTGAATTGCACGTTGTGTCAGTGCCGAACCCGCAGCAGTCTTTGTCGACTTGCTTGATCCCGCGCTACGCAACGCGGCAGATGCGGCAGTCGCTGCCTTTGTGGATGTGACCTTTGGTGGTGCTTTGTGCTGAGACAAGGCAGATCCGGCAGCGGATTTCGCAGATTTACTTGAATCGCTGCTTCGTAGCACTTTGGAAGCGGCCGTAGCGGCACGCTTGCCGGTGACTTCGGGCCTAATTGCCATGTTCCACTCCTACGGAAGATTGATTTGACTTCTTCACCATTTCGACTGGAGATGTGTCATTGAACACCAGGAATGCGACCACGGTGAGGATGGCTGCAAACAATAGTGCGCTAGTAAGACCGCCCGCCACGTTTACTCCGAACTGCGGCCAGAACTGCTTCAGCTCTTTGATCTCGCCGACCACGATTCCGTTTTCGATTTCTTTCCGATACTCCGCATCTAACTCGGCGGAAACCTGTTCTGAGTATGCAAGCAAGGCATTCTCTGCAGTACCCTTTGCACGCAACAGGGCGCCCGGTGGTTGCTGCTCGTACCAGCCATGAACCTGATCCGCAGTCGGCAGAGCGCCGTGGCTCTTCTCGTAGTGTCGCATCCATTCAACGCGCTGCTCTTCAACGACAGCAAAAGCTACGAGACCCAAAAGCCAACTCTCATTTGATTCTTCGACGAGTTCGCGATAAGTGTCTTGCGCGCCTGCATATTTGGTCATCTTGCATCCACCTCCTGTTTGCGGTGTCGCCGATCTGATCTCGAGTACCTAACGCTTGAGTGAAGCCGCTTCAACGACGAGCCTCAAGATTTGCCCTCAAGGCATCAAGCGCAGCCACCTGGTGGGCTGGCATTGCTGCGCTGTTATACAACAAATTCGTATCTAGGTAACCCACTACATTCTCGACCTGGTCATCCGGAATGCCTGATGAGCAAACTTCCGAGAGGGCTGAATCGATGATCCTTGCATCGTCTGCCGTGATTGAGCCGCCATCTTTTGAGGCGAAGAGAATGCTTAGGCCAGTCATGAATTTATCCTGCGGCATAACGGATTATGGATCGCAAAAAACGCAGATCATATCTGATGCTTGCGATCTAAATCGGCACTTAAAAGAAGCAGCAAGGGGCTTGTAGCCTGGCCTTGTTGCAGGTGTGCTGAATGAAAATACAGTACCAAACGCAGCCATAAAACCCACCGCATCTCCTATGTTACGCACCACGTAGTTGTTGAATAAGATCTGCGAGCGAATTCGTAACAAGCACTATAGCCTACGCACGGAGCAGGTCTATGGTAACAGCGCGGCAATCCCATGTTGACCGTCGCAGGCAACACAGGCATTGATCAGGCGGCGCCCTCAGCCTGCCAGCGATACAGCAGCAATTCTTCGGTCCGGCTGGCACGTGTGTGGGCAGGCGCGTGAGCACGTCCTTCAGGTAGAGGCATAGGGGCCATGCCCGTTCAACCCCGCTCCCGCTCCGCAGAAGAACGCCTTCGTAGCGGCAGAGTCTAGGGGCTGGGTTTGGTGTGCATCGCTCCATCGGCAACCAAGCTCGAGAGCTCGCCGTCCTGATGAAGCTCCCGCAACACAGCAATGAGGTCTTCGGCTTGGCGATGGGGCGCCCCTGTCCCGGTCGCGCCGCCTTTAAGCGGGAGCTCTGCACCAGCTTGATGCTCTTCGGACTTGACCAATGTACTGTATTTATATACAGTTACCTCTATGGAAGCATCACCCATACCAAAACCCTCTCCGGGATCTGTATGCGTGACAGGCCGCCAGCGCGGTCTCAATCAGGCGTTGGAGGTACCCACATGCAAGCATAAGGTGAGAGCTTCTAAAGGCAAGCGCATCTATCGCCTCCCGACTTTGATTCATTGCAGCTTAGCGCCCCTTGCTCTACTGGCGGCTTTCATACGTAACAGCTTTGATACAGTCCTGCCCATCGACTTAAAAAGGTGGAGCGTTGACTGCATGGAAACCCAAAAGCTCACGATCGACTTACTTTCGAAACGCCAAGATGTCCTGCCATATGTTGCTCAGGTGGTTGAGGCCGCTGAAACTGTCCGTGATGCGTTGGGTTGGTTCCCGTTCAAGGTCTACAACGAAGCTGCAACCGGTGAACGGCTTATCGTGGCGGTTGCTCGCCAAGCTAATGAGGCACGTTATGCGGGGCACCTTCTGTTTGCTACGCGGTTTCCGCGGGGCTACGTCATGCAGATCCATGTCGATTCGAGGTGCCGCCGCCACAACGTCGCAAAGACAATGCTCGACTCGCTCAAGGCACATTTGAGCGCGTTGAACTACATCGCCATTGATGCTCGGGTCGCTGAAGACCTTCGCTCCTCCCAGGAGTTTTGGCAAAGCCAGGAGTTCTATGCATATCGCACCACGCCAGGAGGGAAGACAAGGGGCCGGACGCTGGTGGTGCGCAGCCACGAACTACCGACCCAGCAGCTTTTTGCGCCCAGTGGACTGAACCATCGAGATCCTCTGGGCCTTGCTGTCGAGCCCTCTGCAGCCACCAAACTCTATCTGCTGGACCTTAACGTCATGTTCGACCTGGGTCCGCGCAGAGCACGGCATCAGGATGTTGTCGACCTGTTTGCGCTAGAGCGCTTGGGCGTGTGCCGCCTCGCATTGAGCACCGAGTTTGATACAGAGCTCAAGCGGTCGGCAACAAGCGGAAAGACCGACCCCATGCAGGGTCTAGGACAAGTTTTCCCGAAGTTCGCAGTGCCCCCTGGCGATGTCATGACGCAGCTCACCAACGAACTTGCTCCCGTTATTTTTGCGGAGCGTTTCGCAGCAGGTGCCCTGACAGCAAACGACCTCTCTGACCTGCGGCACCTTGGCACAGTGATACATCACAAGTTAGCAGGGTTGGTGACCAGCGATGGTTCCATTCGCGATGCATCGGCCATGCTTCGCCTGCGGTATGGAATCGAAGTGCTCTCCCCATCTGCGTTTCAGATTTTGGGGGAGATTGACCCGGAGCTTGGCGCCATCACAGCCAGCACACGTGACACGCTGGAGCTGAAGGAGCTCACCTGTGGCAACGAGGTTGCGGTCCGCGAACTCCTTGCGCGCCTGGGCGTAGCTCTGGTTGATCAGTCCACTGCCTGGGCTGCAGATGATGGCAACAGCCGGGCCCGCCATCGCTACATCGTTGTGCAAGAGGATCAAACTATTGGGTATCTGATGTGGCCCAGTGGTCTCAGAGGAGGCACTTGCGATGCCTACCTCGCGGTCGATGAACGGGTTACGTGCGCACATGACGCAGCACGCCTGATGCTCGTTCACTTGATGGGAAGGGCTGAAAAAGAGGTTCAACGCATTCGGCTGAACCTCGCTCCCCAGCAGGCGTCTGTCAGGGAGGTTGCACTTGAGATCGGCTTCACCGGCACGAACAAGGCGCAGGAGCTGCACAAGGTATCGCTCTACAGCGTGGTCCTTGCCCAGAACTGGTCTACACACCGCTCGAAACTTCAAAGCGCGAGCGAAATCGGCCTGCCAACGTCGATGCCGATTTTCCGAGATCCAGACCAATACATCGAACTCACTCGGCCCGATGGTCAACGCACCCAGCTGACAGCTTTCGCTTTGGAAACTTTGCTCTCGCCAGCGCTGATTTGCATGCCTGGCCGACCTGGGGTGCTCGTGCCTATCCTGCGAGACTATGCAGAACATTTGCTGGATCACCTAGATCAGATGCAGCTGCTGCCGAGCGCCAAAGCTCTGCTCTACCAGCAACGCCACTATTTGAGTTCGCCGCAGACCCTAAAGGCGTTCCGACGTGGGAGCTTGATGTTCTTCTACGAATCTGGGCGCCACAAAGGACTCAAAGCCGTGGTGGCTGTTGCACGGGTGACAAACGCTTACCTGAGTGCTGAGGGGATGGTCGACAAAGGGGACTTGGACCGATCGGCGCTTGAGGAAGTCGATCTATCAACCATCGGCAAGTCAAAAATCAAGGCCGTCGTGGCCTTCAGCAACCTTAGAAAACTGCCAAACCCTGTGCCGCTGGCGCGCCTTAAGAGGCTCGGTTGTGGCGAGCCTACCCAACTGCTGACAAGTCGATCGCTCACATCCGAGCAGATCGAAAACATTCTCCTCGAAGGATTTCCGCATGAACGCCCCGCATAACTTCCTGATCTCTCTTGAAGAACGGCATGCGAACAGGATTCTGCAGGGCACCAAAACCGTTGAGCTCCGTCGTCGGCCTATGCACGTAGCCCTTGGATCAACGGTCTGGTTCTACGTAAAGATGCCGGTCGGCAGCATCGTCGGCTGCGCCACTGTCACAGGCCTGCACACGCTCGCCCCCAGCACACTGTGGAGGCGATTTGGCACCGTATCGGGCCTCAAGCGCCAAGAATTTTTCGAATACTTTTCAGGTATTTCGAAAGCCTTTGCATTGGGCCTGAGTGAGCCTACTGAGCTCACGTCCCCCATCCCGCTGAGCAAGCTGCGCGACGTGTCGGGAGGCTTTCACCCACCACAGTTCTTCGCCAATGTCGCAAATGATGGACCTTTACTGCACGTGATGAGCCAAGCTCTTCACGGCAGGCCCGCGACGTCGCAAAATCTGCAGACTGAGCTGGAACTGGCCTGAGGCGCCCCATGGAAACAAACGCCTCAAACACCCTCAGGCTCTGCTACGGCCTGAGCGAGCTTGCGTTTGCAGTATGGAACCATCTGCGCGATGAGATCTTTACAAACCTCGAAAGCATTCAACACCTCAGAGGGTGAGGTGCCGGGTGTATAGAACTTCCCGCCTTCCTCGATCAGGCCTAGCTTGGGGCGAGCACCGGCAACTGCGGAAGTCATCTCGCTGATGGGAAATTCTGGCGGTATGCCTGGATAGTTGGCTCGCTCAATGGTCTTGTCCGCTCCTTGCAAGACTCCCCTAGAAACGCATCTGGCACAGAAGTGCAAAAAAACTGATTTCGGGCTGTGGACTTCTGCCCCGATGCGCCCAGCTTACTTGGCTTTGAATCGGACCGTGATGACCTTGCCTTCAGCCGTGGTCACCGTCGCAACGACGCGAGCACCAGACACCAACTTCGTCGTAGCCTCGAGCTTGTTGCCCCCGACCGGTTTGAGTTCGACCTCGCTCTTCTCGGTGCCATTCAGAATGGCCAGCTTGCCACTCATTTTGCTGGCGTCTGCAGGCGCATCGTGGTCCACGATGTACAGCGCAGCCTTATCGCCTTCGTTCGCAAGCTCAAACGACAGGTCGCTAGCGGTCTGAACCACGCCTCCATATTGGGCCTTGCTAGGGCCATGGGCGGAAGCATTGAAGGCCAACGCAGACAAGCCGAGCATGACGGCCAGGGCAGTTTTACGATTCATCATTTCCATCTCCAAGTTTCAAGTTGACCGCAAGTTGAGGCTGCGGTGTCGCCTATCTGAGTGCACGCGTCAGTACGCGTGTTGAACGTCGTGAGATTCTTCCGGTTGGTCGGTGATGAGACGCTCTGTCGCCTTGCGACCGAACCGCAGGTACATCAGCGGTGTCATCAATGTGTCGAGTAGCGTTGAACTCACCAAACCGCCGAAGATGACGACAGCCACTGGGTGCAGAATTTCCTTGCCGGGTGCGTCGGCAGACAGCAGCAAAGGAGTCAGAGCAAACGCGGCAACGAGCGCAGTCATCAGGACTGGAGTCAATCGTTCCAGTGAGCCGCGTACAACCATGGCCTGGTCAAACGTCTCCCCCTCGAACTTGCAGAGGTTGATGTAATGGCTGACCTTGAGGATGCCGTTGCGCGTCGCGATGCCGGCCAGCGTGATGAAGCCCACCATTGAGGCAACAGAGAGGCTGATGTCTCCAATCCACATGGCGACCACACTGCCTATCAAGGCGAGGGGGATGTTCGCCATGATGATGGCCGCCAGCGTGACAGACTTGTACCGGGAGTACAGGACCAGGAACACCAGCAACAGGGACAGCACGGATAGACTGGCAATCAGTTGCGCGGCCTGCTCCTGAGCTTGGAACTGTCCCTCAAGGCTGATGAACGCGCCAGCCGGCAGCGTCACCCCGCCAATCACGCTCCGGATATTGCTCACGATGGAGCTCATATCGTTGCCATCCGTGTTCGCGTAGACAACAATGCGGCGCCTCCCGTTCTCCCTGCCAATCTGGTTTGGGCCGTCGTTCTGCTCGACCGTCGCGATGGAAGACACAGGGATACGTCCCGACGGAGTATCGATGAGGGTACGCTCCAGGTCCTGGGGCGTTCGAGCCCCATCTGGCAAACGCAGCACCAACTCGTACCGCTTTACGCCATCGACAATTTGCGCGCTGTGTGCTCCATCTGTCAGGGCTTGGAGGATACGGACGGCTTCCCCGGGAGAGATGCCTGCCTGCGCTGCCTTGCGCTGGTCGATGCGCACCGTGATTTGGGGAATAAGCACCTGTTTCTCAACAGACAAGTCCACCACGCCAGGAATGGTCGACATCCCCAGGCGTAGTTGCTCCGCCAAACCACGTAGGGTGTCAGTGTCGTCACCGAAAACTTTGACTGCAATCTGCGCGCGAACGCCCGACAAGAGATGGTCCAACCGGTGTGAGATGGGCTGGCCAACGGCAACTTGCGCGGGCAAGACGGAAAGCTTGCCGCGGATGTCAGCCATGATGGCTTCTCGGTCCCGCTGACTACGGCGAAGGTCGACATCGATTTCTGCAGAGTGCACACCCTCCGCATGCTCGTCCAGCTCCGCACGTCCGGTACGACGCCCCACCTGCGTTACCTCTGGAACCTCCTTGATGAGTGTTTCAGCCAGTGAGCCCATCCGGTTAGCCTCTGCCAGTGATGTCCCGGGGTTGAAGACCATTCCGAGAACCAGGGAGCCTTCGTTGAAAGCCGGCAGAAACGCCCTCGGGAAGAATGGCACGCTCGCTGCTGCACCGGCAACGGCCAAAGCTGCCGCGCAAAGCAGTATCTTGGTGCGCGGAAAGGACCAGCTCAGCAGCGCCTCATCCCAGCGCTTCAAATGCGTGACCAATGTGCTGTCACCATGGTCAATACGGCGCATCTTTGGCAGCAGGTAGGAGCTCATCACCGGCGTGACGGTCATGGACACCAGCATCGATGCCAGGATGGAGACGATGTAGGCAATGCCCAGCGGTGTGAAGAGCCGCCCTTCGATGCCGGGAAGAGCGAACAGAGGAACGAACACCAGACACACGATGATGGTGGCGTAAACGATGCCTGAGCGCACTTCGATACTGGCGTGGCGTACCACCTCCATGGTCGACAGTGGCCTGGGCAACTGGCGGTTCTGCTTCAGCCGTCGCAGGATGTTTTCCACGTCCACGACAGCATCGTCGACCAGCTCGCCAATGGCGATGGCCAGGCCTCCCAATGTCATCACATTGATGGACTGTCCGAGCAGCTTGAAGACTACCGCCGTCACCGCCAGCGAGAGCGGGATGGCGACGAGGGAGATAAGTGTGGTCCGCGCTGATAGCAGGAACGCAAAGAGCACGATGGCTACCATGATGGCGCCGTCACGGAGCGCTTCACTGACGTTCCCCACGGACGCCTTGATGAAATCCGCCTGCTTGAACAACACACGCGGCTCTTGCAGGCCAGCTGGGCGGCCTTGCTTGAGCTCTTCCAAAGCCGACTCGATGGCTTGCGTCAGAACGACTGTGTCGCCCGCAGGTTGCTTTTGCACACTGACGACCACAGCAGGCGCGCCGTTGTAGCCGCCATCACCACGTTTCATACCAGCGGCAAAGGAGACCTGTGCAACCTGCTCCAAGAGAATGGAGCGACCGTTTCTCCATGCAACAGCAATGCCCTGCAAGTCTTCAACACGGTTCGTTCGTCCTACATGCCGAATGAGGAACTCACGACTGTTCAGGTCGATAAAGCCGCCCCCCGCATTGGACGAGAACCCGCGCAAGGCGTCCTCGACCTCCGTGAGCGACACTCCAAACTGCGCCATCCTTGCGGTGTCGGGCTCGACCCGGAGCTGACGTACATCGCCCCCGATGGGGATCACCTGTGAGATGCCAGGAATCGACAACAGCCGTGGTCGCAGCACAAAGTCGGCGTACTCCCGTGCCTCCATCGGCGTGGCCGTTCCTCCCTCAGTGCCCTGCAGCGGAAGCGCGAGCAGCATGATTTCGCCCATGATGGATGAGACTGGCCCCATCATCGGATTGACGTCGGCAGGGAGTCGCTCGCGAGCGAGTGAAAGTCTCTCCGATACCAACTGTCGGTTGCGGTATACGTCGGTGCCCCAGTCGAACTCTGCGTAGACGATGGACAGACCCACTCCGGACATGGAGCGAACCCGTGTCACGCCGGGCATCCCGTTGAGCGCCGTCTCCAACGGAAAGGTGACGAGTTGCTCCACTTCTTCAGGGGCCATGCCGCCGGCCTCGGTGAGGACGGTGACAAGCGGCTTATTGAGGTCCGGGAACACATCCACCGGCGTGCGCCAAGCGGTAATGGCTCCATAGACCAGCAAAATGGCCGCAAAGACCAGTACGAACAGCCGGTTGTGGAGGCTATTTCTAACGACCCAGTTGAACATGAGTGTGTCTCCTGGGCTCAGCGGATTTGTGCAATCAGCGGTGCACCCTGGACCACGACCCGGTTGTCGCTGCCCAGACCTTGCGTGACCACCACGCGCTGGGCATCCAAGGGGCGAAACTGCACTGGCTGCGGTATGTACCGCTCGGCTCCGGACTTAATCCAAACGACGGGCTCATTCGCAGCGTTCCGGGTAACAGCTTGCGCCGGCAGGACATAGCCCTTGGTCGTGTCTTTGCGGGTGGCCAGCACTGTGACCGGCTGACCCACAGCCACGGCAAGCGCCTGCTTGGAGCTCAATCGGAACGTGAGTGGCAACACGCCATCGCGCAAGGCGCGCGCGGCTCCAATGAGTTGGAGTTCGGCATCTGGAATGCCTGACAAGGAGGCGGAGGACAGCTTGCCCGCCAGCGCTGCATCGGCTGTCGATGCCTCCACCAGTACACGGCCCGGGTCAACAATCTCATACACCACATCGCGTGGCTCAATGAACTGTCCTGCCACGGCATCCGCGCGGGAGATCACTCCGGTTATCGGAGCCACCAACCTCTCCCGTGTGCTCAGGCTGGCCCCCACTGCGGATGACCGAGCTTCCAGACCTGAGCGTTCCGCTCGAGCTGCGTCAATGTCTTTGCGAGGTACAGACCCTTCGAGGCCTTCAAGCCGTTTGACTCGTTGGCGAGCCAATTCCAGGCCGCTGCGGAGCTCTGCCAAGGCTGCATGCTGGTTCGCCAGTGCGATGGGGTCTGGCTGGTGCGCGACAACGGCGAGGACATCTCCTTTGCGTACCGCTTGCCCCGCGACAGGCAACCCTCTGGGACCTGCCTCAATGCGGCCGCCCAGCGCCGTCTGCACTCGACCACCTGCATTGGGGTCCATGACAATGCGAGCAGGCAGTTGCACCGTCACGCCGGCATCCTGCTCGGTGATGAACGTGGTCCGAATCGCCAATCGTCGTTGGGCGAGCATCGGTACGTTGACGCTACCGTCAGGCAATCGGCTCAGGCTATTGGACGTTGTGGGGACGGAGGGGCCGTCAAGGTGCTCGCCATTGGGGCCATGCGCACCAGGAGCGGCGTGAACGGAGGCGCACAGTGCGACCATGAGAGCTGAAAGGAAGTACTTCATTGGGAAACTCCAGCCTTCTTGGCGGTAGCTTTCCGACGCATGACTGCCCAGCCAATCAAGAACAAAAGTGCCAGGCCTGCAACGATGGCAGCCTTGATGGCGTTTGACATGTGGTGACCGTGGCCGTGTTCGGCACTTTCTGACAGAACAACCAGCGTTCCGTCGAGCAGGTCTGCCTCATTGCCTGCCGTGACCATGATGACCATCGCGTGCTCACCAGGGGCGGCAAGCGCTTTGAGGAAGGCCTCGTCAGCGACTGCATAGTCCCCTTGGTCTGCATGGAATGGCGCGGTGGCCTTGAGGTTGCCCAGCTCCAGTTCCACCTGCGCATTCAGCACGGGCTCGTTGGTCTCATACCGATTGATGAACATAGAGAATTCGCTAACGCTGAGACGCCCAACCATTTCGAACGACTCGGAGCGTGTCTCCAGGCGCGGAGCGCTGCTGCCCTGGACCTGAGTAGCGGGCCCGTCAAGATGCTCGCCATTGGGACCATGGGCACCAGGGGCCGCGAGACTGACATCGGCGAATGCAAACAGGGCTGCAGCAACGTACCCCATGCAGTGTTTTTTGAAATTCATGGGGTAACTCCTAGCGCTTGCAATACCTTGGCACGGGCAAGACCAACCGCCGCCTCCTGGCGCTTGGCTGCTGCGGCAGCGTCCTGCGCTGCGGACAGGGCCCTCAGCGTCTCAGGCAGCGCGCCTTCACCAGCCGCGAATGCCCGCTCCATCAGTTGGGCCCGCTCAGACAACAGGGCCGCCCGCTTGCGGTCGTCTTTCAGTTGTCGTTGTGCGTTGGCCTCGGTCAACCTTGCCGTTGTCAGTGCCGCCTGTTGCCGGTCCTTGAACTGGCGCTCGGCCGCCTCAGCGACATTGAGCGCTGTCATTGCCGCTTCGACCAATGGCGCGTTGCGTTTGGATGCTCCGAGGGGAATGCGCACGGCCAGTCCAAACGAATGGCTGCTGGCCTCGGCTCGGCCGGAGGTGTCTTGACGGACTCGGGCAATGAGCTCCGGTGATGCCGTCGACGACGCAGACACTGCCTTCAGGCGGCGTTGCGCCGCTTCGACATGCAACCGGGCGAAGCGCAAGGCTGGATGCTCTTCCGGACCGATGACATCAGGCTCAAGCGTCGGTTCCGGTATTGCGGTCAAGCCTGTTAGCACTGACCACTCCTGGGTTGCAGCCTGGAGTTGCTGCTCTGCGGCCAGAACAGCAGCTTGCGCTCCTAGCATCTCTGCTCGCGCCGCCAAGCCATCGGCCCGAGCCAACTCTCCTGCGTCGACTCTTCTCCCAACGTCCGCACTGAGGGACCGCAAGGCTGACTGCCGTGCCTTGGATACCTCTAGCTCGGCTCGCTGGATTGCGATGTTCCATGCTGCCTCGCGTACGGCGCCTGCCGTACGCAATCGGCCCGCTGCTATGGATGCTTCTGCGGCATCTCGGTCTGCCTGCGCTGCGTCCAGGCGGGCGCCGCGCTGTCCAGGCCTCCACAACGGAAGCGCTATGCCGAGTTCGGTCTCCTTCGCTCCGCGGTTCGATTGCAGCCGGTCGTCTCGGTGGCCAATCTCAAGTGTGGGAGCGGCTGACCAGAAGGACCTGGCGACCTCCAGCTCAGCACCTGCACGACGGACCTGGCCAGATGACTCCTGTGAGTCGGTGGTGCGCTGCCAAGCCGCATCAACAGCTTGCGACAACGTCACATATTGGGCGTTGGCAAAGGGCATGCCAGCGCCCAGGCCGATGGCGATGCCAAAGGCCAATAAAACGGATTTCAAGGTACACCTCGTGACTTAAAGCAGTGACGAGCACGCGTTCAAACGCGCACGCCACGGGCTCGGCAAGCCATCAGGCATGCCGACCAATAAGTTCAGAGGAGGAGACGGGGAGGTCTTCGCAATCGGTGCGGAGACGGGCTGGGGAACGCAGCGTCGTGCAGCGTCAGCACCTGCCCAGCATCTGCAGGAGGAAGACTGAGAGACATGGAGGGCAGCAGGGCCGAGAGGCTCAACACTGCGTCCAGAGCGACGTGCTGGCTGGCGTCGTCCGAATCAGCTTCGTGGAAGGACCCATCATCGTGATGATGGTGTCCTGCCTCAGACCAGTGCATGAGCGTGTGCTCGAAATCCTCTCCATAGACAGCCGAGCCTGCTATGGCAAGACTTTGCCAGAGCATCCCGAAGAGCACTGCTACGAGGATGAGTGATTTACGCACGGGGAGGGAGTCTACCTGTTCGTGTGCAAAAAGCTGTATGCCAATGACTCGCTAGGGCCATTTTGGCAAACGGGGTATGCCGAACATCGGGCAGGCCCTTCGGTGGGGGACCCTTAGGATTGAGAGCAATCAGCTCCAAAGTTCATCCCATGTCCGTCCGCTCAGCATCTCCTGCCCTGGCTGCGGCCCTCCTTTTCGGTGCCAGCACACCTTTCGCTAAGCTCCTCGTTGGAGATGTGCCGCCATTGTTGTTGGCGGGACTGCTGTACCTCGGAAGCGGCATCGGTCTTGGTGCATTGCTCGCCATCCGGCAACTTTGGGACAGGCCCGACCAAGCGCCGGCGGTTGGTATCTCGAAGAAGGACATCCCATGGCTCCTTGGCGCAGTACTGTTCGGCGGGATGCTGGGCCCGGCGCTTCTGATGTGGGGCCTTACCGAGACATCGGGTGCGACAGCATCTTTGCTTCTTAATGTCGAAGGGGTGCTTACCGCCGTGATTGCATGGGTCGTTTTCAAGGAAAACGCTGACCGGCACATCGTGCTCGGCATGGTCGCCATCGTCGTGGGTGGTGTGCTCCTTTCCTGGCAACCCGGTGGCGCTTCACTTTCGCCCCATGCATTGCTCGTCGTGGCTGCTTGCCTTTGCTGGGGCATCGACAACAACCTCACGCGCCAAGTGTCTTCGAATGATGCAATGGTCATTGCGTGCTGCAAAGGTCTGTTGGCCGGAGTCTGCAACACTGCGTTGGCTGTCTACATGGGAGCTCAGCAACCCGAGCCCGCAGCTGTCATATCAAGCATGGCTGTGGGGTTCCTGGGCTATGGACTCAGCTTGACTCTCTTCGTTGTCGGACTCCGAACCCTTGGCACCGCTCGTACCGGCGCGTACTTCTCCGTCGCACCGCTGTTCGGTGTGGCACTGTCGTTCGCCATTTTGCAAGAAGCGCCCTCCACGCTGTTCTGGGCGGCGGCAGTGTTCATGGGCATCGGCGTTTGGCTTCACCTGCGAGAGCGTCATGAGCATGAGCACTCGCATGAGCCGATCGTGCATACGCACAGCCACCGACATGATGAGCACCATCAACATGGCCATGGCGCTGAATGGGGCGGCAAAGAACCTCATGTCCATGCCCATACGCACGAGGTGCTGACTCACAGGCATCCGCACTACCCGGACATTCATCATCGGCATGTGCATTGAGCAATGCCTGCTCGACGTTGCGCAAGATTCTCGCATCGTGATTGCAGCCTCCTGTCCCGCAGGGGTAGAGGGTGTCACGCTCCAGCGCTGGAGATGCTCAATGGAGTTTCCAGCGCGCTCAAACGGTTGCTTTAGCCGCAAGCCGACGCTATGCCCGCGCCGGCTGTTCTTGGGTTAATTGGAAACTGGGATCCAGCATTCATGCGGCCTTCGTACGTCCGCGACGATCGATGGGCCTAGCTAATGTCGGAAACACAGGCAGACATCCGCCGCACGCAGCATCACCTGCTGTGCCGAGAGCAAATCGCACAGAGGATGGATGATTTAAAAAACGCAACCATCGGCGAAGCTCCCCGCCACTGCTACCTCTGACCGGCGCTAGATCTGAGACGCTTGAACGCGCCTCGGCTTGAGGCTGGGGTTTGTCTACTAGACCGGGACCACTCCATATGGCAGCGCTGCAGCTGTTCTTTGAGCTCCCGCTGAACGTCGGTATCGGACAGACCCGCCGTTCCGTCGCAGGCGATCGGGTGGTGCCGATACACCGCAGGCCAGTCTCCCCTATCAGGGACAGTCCAAACTGTTAGCCTATGGCTTGAGGCAAGTCTGCAGGAAGTCTGTGTGTGCAATCAGCGCTCGGTAGAGCGAGATGCGCCAGTTCAACGGTCCCAAAGTCTGCTCCCAATTCTTGACAAATTCTCCCAAAAACCGACGCAGCACCACTACAGTCTTCGCCTCTCTGGAAAGCGCAGCATTTCGAATGGCAAGGAACTCAGTGTGCGCCTGGTCCTTGTACCTTGCGAGCAAACCCAGCTTCTGGAAGTGATTCGAGACGAGCTGGAACTCAGCTGCTCCAAACCCAGCTGGACAGACTAACTGAAATATCGACACCGGGACGAGCTTGCCGTTCTTCACTGACCATTGAACCGTGACGTCGAGCATCGGCACTGCAGGCAAAGAGTCGAGATAAAAATTGATGAATGTCCGGGTGTTGTTGGGCTGCAGCCAGATATCGGCCTTCTTGCCATTGCAGACGCCACAGCACGGCACCAAGTTGTACGAGTGGACGCTGTACTCGGGGAACTTCTCTTTTGGCAAATAGTGGTCAAACTGCCTGGGGCCACCGATGCCGCAGTAAGGGCAAACCTCTCGAATGCCTTCCGGCTGGCTGTCTAAAATCAGCGTCTTCAGTTGCTGCAGAGCCTTGGCCGTGGTCTCATAGCAGTGCAGCAGGTCTTCACGTTCAGTCTTCGTCCAAGTGCCCTGAGCCACACCACTGATGTCCGCCACTGTATAGGCAGCCTCAAAGACTCCATAGTGAGCTTGGACTACCGGTAGCATGTCCGTCAATCGGGCGCCTCGGTCACCGCTTTTCCCATCGACGATACCGGAAAAATGCTCTCTCGGGAGACCGGCTGCAAGGGTAAGCTTATGCATCCCCGTCCTCGTACAGCGAGGCAAGGTACGCCGTTGCGTGCAGGCTTAGCTGTTCGTCGAACATCTTGGCGACCGTGTCGAAATCGTGTTTCTTGGCCAGCGCCTGTAATGTCTTCTTATAGAAATTTGGAATCTCGACAGTCTCAAACACCAGGCGGGTCAGCTCGGCGATATTCTCCCCAAATGACTCATGGCCGAGGGGACTGCCAGTGGTGATGTTGCCTTCACGCTCAAACCGAATGACCCGCTTGCGGGGAACCTCCTGGATCACCACCGGTGAATGGGTCGCGATGATTGCGTACGAGTCGAACTCCTTCAGCAGTGCCTGCAAGGTCTGCATCAGCAGCGCAACTGCATTGGGATGCAGGTGAATTTCGGGCTCGTCGAAGATGACCAGCGACCCTTCCTTGAGGTAAGCCAGTGCAGCCGAAATGAAGTAGGCCAGGATGGACTGCCCGGAGCTCATGGTGGGCGGCAGGCTCTTCTCAAGCTCCTCGATGTGCTCCGTAATGGAGATAATTTTCTTCGGAACGCCCATTACGTTCGCAACGTGCTGCTCCCAATGGTCCTCACGGTCTTGTTCAACGATGCGCTTTAGGTACTCAAGGTGCTTCGCTTCAAGTGCTCGCCTAGAAATTCCGCCGCTGTCATCACGCACCCCGCAGTAGATATAGCTGAAGTACTTCTCCGGCTCGGGGCGCTGGAACTTGTCGAATGCGCTGAAGGACAACGCGATGACTCGTGAGAAAAGAGGTCTGGCAGGCTCAAAAGCAGACTCTACTTGGCTGGCTGTCTCTATCGACACCCGCTTTGTCGTCGCAAGGTCTCGTGCAAGCTGGGCTAAAAATTGAGTCTTCCCCACTCCGTTGCGACCAATGATCGCGAGGATTCGGCCTGGCACAGGGTCATCTGGCTGAAGGTCCACGTCTATGGACACTCCCTCTTCAGCGCCTGGAATCTTGCCCGAGTACATGAACCTATAGCCCTTCTCCAAGGGCCGCTCCTCAAGCGTTGCCAGTCCGTCGCGCAAAGCTAGCTTAGCATCATTGAATCGAATCAGCGAATTGCGGAAGCCACTCGACGTTTCGATTTCATCGAGCAACTGCGGCTTCACGACGACGTCGTTCAAAGCATCCAATACCTTGCGATGGGTTTTCGGGAGATGCTTGCGCATGTTCTCGTAGTACTCCAAGTCCTGACCAAGGCTAAAGAACTCAGGACCAAGAGAAGGGAACGAATCGGGGATCTTGGTGTTCCGACTGTTGGTCTGGAGAATCTTCACATCCCCAAGAACTTCTTTGCCCCCGCTCTTTTTGAACAGACAGAGGTGGTACAACGTCTCGAAGTTGTAGTCGTCCCAGTTGTCTACGATGTAAACGACACACGGGAGTTCTGCTCCCTGCGGCAGGACGTAGTCGCGGTTTTTAGTACTCTTGTAGAAATTCATCTCTCCTCCCTAAATTTTATTATATCTGGGCTTAAGACTGGCGAACACCACCGATCCACGAAGCGCGCGCAGATGACCGCTGCCGCCAATTTCAGCAGCGCTTCGTGGATATCCAGCCGTCGTTCAAAGCGGATTCGCAGCTTGCCAAAGCCTGCAAACCAGCTGTGCATCCACTCCACCACCCACTGGTGTTTGCCCAGGCGCTCGCTGCTCTCAATGCCTCGTCTGGCAATGCGGCCAATGATGCCCCGCTGCCTCAGGTGGGCTCGGCATCGCTTGAAGTCGTAGCCTTTGTCGGCGTGCAGCTTTGCCGGTCTTCTACGGGGACGTCCTGGCAGGCCAGCAATCGCAGGAGTCGCGTCCACGCACTTCTCGAATATCGTGGAGTCGTGCCGGTTCGCGCCGCTGACCAAGATCACCAGCGGGATGCCTCTGGCATCTACGACGATATGCCGCTTGGAGCCGAGCTTGCCTCTGTCAGTGGGGTTTGGGCCCGTTTCCTGCCCCTGGGGCTTGGTACCGAGGAGTCATCAATGCTGGCCCGGCTCCAATCGATTTGGTCATGTTCACGCAAGCAAGTCTGCATGGCTTAGTGCAGCGGCTCCCAGACACCAGCGGCGTTCCAGTCGCGCAAGCGCCCCCAGCAAGTCATGCCGCTGCCGTAGCCCAGCGATTGGGGAAGGTCTTCCCATGGAATGCCTGTTTGCGGCACGAACAAGATGCCGTTGAGGACGGCTTCATCGCTGACTGCGAGTTTGCGCGCATCGCCTTTGGCAGAAGGCACGAAGGCTGGGATCAGGGGTTGTAGCTGTAGCCACAGTTCTTTGCTTACGGGTCGTCATGCCATGAGGGCAGCGAGCGTAACTGCTCTGCGGGGGCCTGTGACGAAGTGGTGTTAGCCACTCTTTAGCATGTTTACGACTTTAATAAATCAAAACACCGGCCATCTCGCGGCGCGTACTGCACAGCATCCATGCTTTTTCCTATAATGCAGCGCAAAGAGATGGCGTGCCTCTAAAACCGCCGCACTAGTGCGGCTGATGACGCCTACAGAACCTGGCTTGTTCAGGGCTGTAGGCGCTCGCGCATGCAACTCGTCGTTGGTCAGGCCGATTAATTCGAGCTACCTGACCAATGCGCAAATTCCCCCATTTCGAACAGCTTGAACTGCTTCCCTATCTGGGCAAGTGGTTCATCTTCGCCACCCTCGTGGCGGCCCTGGCCGGCACCGCTTCCGCGTTCTTCTTGCTGTCCCTGGACCTGGCGACGGCCTGGCGTGAGGCCCATCCCTGGATCATCTGGCTGCTGCCCTTCGCAGGCATGGCAGTGGGCCTCGTTTACTTCCTGTTGGGCAAGCGGGTGGACGGCGGCAACAACCTGTTGATCGAAGAGATTCACGACCCCAAGCAGGTGGTGCCGTTACGCATGGTGCCGCTGGTACTGGGCGGCACCGTCATATCCCATCTGTTCGGCGCATCAGTCGGGCGCGAGGGCACCGCCGTGCAGATGGGGGGCGCTCTGGCCGACCAGCTGACGCATGTTTTCCGACTCCACCAAGACGATCGCCGCGTGCTGCTGATGAGCGGAATCAGCGCCGGCTTCGCTTCGGTCTTCGGCACGCCGCTGGCCGGGGCAGTCTTCGGTCTGGAGGTGCTGGCCATCGGCCGTATGCGCTACGACGCGCTGTTTCCCTGCATCGTGGCAGCCTTCGTAGCCGATCAGGTCTGCACCGCCTGGGGAGTCCACCACACCCACTACGCCATGAGCGCCGTGAACAATATCGATGCTTGGAGTGTGGTCGCCGTCATCATCGCCGGCATTCTCTTTGGCCTGGTCGGAATGCTCTTTGCCACCGCCGTGCACAAGATCGGCGCGCTGGTCAAACACCTGATCGCATACCCGCCACTGCGGCCTTTCTTCGGCGGCCTCGTCATCGCCACGGCGGTTTGGGCGCTCGACGCCTACCGCTACATCGGCCTGGGTATTCCGGACATCGCTCGCTCCTTCCAAGAGCCCATGCTGCCATGGGACTTCTTGGGCAAGCTGGTGTTCACGGTCGCCTCGCTGGGGACGGGCTTCAAGGGCGGCGAGGTGACACCGCTGTTTTACATCGGTGCGACCATGGGCAACGTCCTGGCGCCTTTGCTGCATATGCCGTTCGCGCTCATGGCCGCCATCGGCTTTGTTGCAGTATTCGCGGGGGCGGCGAACACGCCCATTGCTACTACCTTGATGGCGATGGAGCTGTTCGGCGCTGGCATCGGACCACTGGCGGCTATCGGCTGCGTCACCGCCTACCTGTTCTCCGGGCATGCAGGCATCTACCACGCCCAGCGCATTGGCCACAGCAAGCACCACAGGCGCAGCCTGACCGGGGCCGAAGTTCCACGCCGCGATGTGGAGGCAACCAAGACCAAGGATCCAGCATGATGAGCACCAAACCGGCCACGCTGGCAGCTCTGCGTCTGTACTTCCCGGGCGCTAGCACGGCCAAGGCCACGCGCTTCTGGCACCGCCTGAGCGCGCCTGCGCTGGCTCATCACCTGCTGGTTGCAGCAAAGAACGCGCACATCCGCCAGGCCATGCTGCATCGGGTCAGCTCGGGCTACCTGCCGGGCGAACGTCTCTCGCACAGCCATGCCGAAGTGCTCGACATGCGACATCCTCAATGCCTGGAACTGCTGGACTCTGAGCAGCGCTTGCGCGCCTTTATGCATGAGCACGCAGGCGAGCTGAACAAGGTGCACGCGGTCTTGCTTCTGGCCGAGCTTCCGCTTGGGCCGTTCCGGTTTCCGGGGGAGGCGCGCCGGGGTACCAAGCCGCCGCCGGATGAACAATGACGGCGAGGTGAGCGGCAATTGTTCGTTGTGAACCTGTTGTTGGTGCACAGATTCTGAGCGGCTGCAGCGGCTCGCATGCAGACCTTCACGAGCCCTTGACGGCCGCGGCGCATCAGCCCAGAGCCCCGTGCTTTCGCCGATCGCTCACTCCTCCCCCGTTCGGGAGGGGGCACAAACTAAAGTGCAGTGGCGCACCGAGTGCTCAGAGCCATTACGCACGTGCGCTTTCGGGTGAAGATTGGCTTCATCAGCGTTGGAGGTCCTGCTGGCCAGATTTCCACATGCAGGAGGAACTGGTGGGCTGCCGCCGCTGGATTTCCAAGAAGCGGTTCCTGCATGCGCTGAACTACAGCATGTTGCTGACCGGTCCGGACGCGCACCAGCTGGAGATCTACATCGGTTGGCTGTTGCACCGCACCTGGGGCGTAATCTTGGCGGGCGCGCATTGGAAACATCGAGTCTCTACAGTTGCGAAATAAGAGCTGGGCTAGTTCTGTTGGCGAGGTTTGATTTAAGCGAGTGTGTGGGATCTGCGTCGATTTAATTGACTCAACTCTCTGCGAGGCAGCACAGTTACACCCAATATACGAAACGGCGCACCACTTTTTCGTTCAAGGCGCTTGTGTCTCTGAATCTCGAGTGGATGATTCCGGCTCCAATTCTTTGGCTGCGGGGACTTCTAAAATATATCCCACACCCCTTCGAGTATGGAGTAGCTTCAACTCATGATTGTCGTCTAGCTTCTTTCGTAGTCTGCGTACTGCAACATCAACCATATTTTTCGTAAATTCGCCTTCTTTCTTCCAAACATGTACCGCCAGATACTCTCGGGATAAAACCCGTCCTGATCGACGCATGAATTCCAATAGCAACGAAAACTCACCTTTGGTTAGGTCAAGTCTCTTACCACCACGTTCTGCTCTTTGTTTCGACAAATCAAGCACGAGATCTTCTAAATTATAAAACTCTCTGTTTCTCAAGTCGCGCAGCAAGCCGGCTTTGATTTTTTCAACAATTTTTATGATCTCTTCGTTGTTTTTGATACGCGACATTGATAATGTCTTTTTATCTCTTAAAAATAGCTGGTGGCCAGTGTTATGTGTGATTTTTGTGATGGCCGAAACTGGGAGATATTTATCAGGGCCTTGCCTGCAGAATAACTCTACCTTCTCCAAATATGACTGTTTCTCATAAACCAGTATGATGGCAATATTATTGCTTATGGCGAACTTCATACCTGAGTCATAGTCGATAAATTCTTCTATTGTGAGCTCGAAATTATGCAAAGTCTCTCTGAGATATTGTGGAAAATCTTCATAAGATCTAATTACAACTATTCGCATTTATACATTTGCACCTAGAAGGATTCTTTTAGGATTTCTTTTTGCACCTTTGCCCATTTAGCCCCCACTCTGGTGCTTTCTCTTTCTTGGGAAGACGCTGAAGAAAAGAAAATTTTCTCCTGTACATGCAACTTCTGGAGCAACCTCCTCAGTTGCAGCGATCTCGCTCTAAGCGATCCTTCAAATATCGTGCTCTCCAACGAATTAGATGTAAAAAGAGCTGATGCGATATCAAGGCAGTTCATCGCATAAGTGCTAGTTGCAGGAATAACTCTTGGTTCGGAGAGCTTTCCCTTCGCAACGAGGGTGTTCTTTTCTAAAACCAAACCCCATGGCCGAATGGTGGTTGTAATATTCATGGACAGGGCTTCGAGCTTTGTCAGTCCAAAAGCTCTTGCCAGTCGCAGTCGCATCGCCAGCATGGGAGTAACGCTTTGGATTTCTAATATTGCTGCTTCGGCATCTTCTTCTAAGCCAGAAACAGGAAGTACGAAGGAGCAAAGCAAAGTCTTAGCCAGTGAATCCCCTTTGTGGGCAGAAGAATGAAGTAACTTCATTCCGGTTGCCATTGAATCTATATCCAAGGATTCTCTGAGAATAATTATTCCGAGGCAGCGTTCTGCTTCTACAATTCCATGTTTTGCCGCCTTTTCGAGGCAAAATTTTGCCATTGTTGGATTTGCTACAGAGCTGCGGTAATCGGAGCAAATTCTAAATAGATGCAGCCAAGCGATAGACATGCCAGCATCGGCGCATCGCAAGAGGAGTGCAACGGATTTCCTGAGATTTTGTGAGCGCACAAGTCGATCCGCCGGTAAATGACCGCATGGATATCCGGCTAGTGATCTTCCCAAAATATGGCACGCATTGAGATCGCCATTTGCAGAGCATCGCTCTAAGCTCTGCTCGATCATACTCTTGGATAGACAACCCAAATCGCGCCTAAATTTCTCTGCATACGCAACAATGTCGCATATCAGCTGATGAAAAACTGGGTCAAGCGCAACAGATCGGCAGCTCATTGAGAGCATTGATATCATCTGTATGCTCTTGTCGAGGCGATTTTCATCTAGTGCGGATCGAGCCTCGCTTTCGATGACATAAGAGACATCTTTCGGATTAATAACACGTAGTGCATATAAGGATTCCAATATCTTGGAAACAGATGGAATTTGACTATCGATAGCATTGCTCTCAATAAGTCTGGTCTGGCATCGGCGTAGCCAGGAAATTCCCATATCTGGCTCGCAACGAAGAAAGTGCCAGGCTGACAACTTTAATCTAGCGATCTCATCCACTTCAGCAGCTTGCCTAAGAGCGAAAGCCAGGTCCTCGCTGATGAGCTCTCGGAGCGATAGATTTTTTGCTAAGCAGGAAGCAACTCTTTGTTCGGCTTTTGGGATCGCCAATCTGAGATAAGAAATCCCGATGGAAGTATTTTTGGCTATCCCAGGTGAGCCTGTTAAATATGCTTCACCAAGCTTTAAGCATGCCTCTGTATCCCCAGTCTTCGCAAGCTGCCTGAGCTGTAAATCCTCTCTCCGCATCACATCTCCCGGAATCACTATAAGTTGAGCAAAAAATCCGAATCCTAGTTTTTCAAAGACACTAACAAATTTGTGATGGCATATTCCACTCAAAAAAATGACATATTTGCAATTTTCATGAAACGCTATGCCTCGGAACTATCAGAAATCAGATCTGCAGCTTGAGATGTTGGAAAGAGGGTTCATGAACGATGGAAATGCGCAGTTTTGGCTTGCGCAAACATGCTCATTCCTTTTCACTGAGCGATATTTTTTTGTGTGACGTTTAGGATTCCGTTTGATGGCCTAAGCAGGCATCAACCTACCGCTTTCTTAAGGAAACTGATCATGAACCTCAAACATATAGTTGCGTTGTCGCTGGCAGGCATTGCTGCAAGTGCAAGTGCTCAATCCTCCGTCACCCTGTTTGGTATCGTTGACGTGAACACGCGTTACGTGAACAACAGCAATCTTCCAAGCAACCTGACGATGAACAACAGCGGTCTGTCGTCCGGCCGCTTCGGTTTTCGTGGCGTAGAAGATCTTGGCGGAGGCCTGAAAGCTGGTTTCTGGCTTGAGTCTGACGTTAATGCCGATACCGGCACCTTCAGCTCGACGGGAAAATTCTTCCAGCGTCGCTCGACGATCAGCCTGATGGGCAATTTTGGTGAAGTTCGCCTGGGTCGCGATTTCTCGCCTGCTTCCATCAATGCAACCAAGTTCGATCCCTTCAATGTGATCGGCCTGGCCGGCTCCAACGTCACCAGCCGCTTGCCTGGCACAATCGCGTCGTACTATCGTTACGACAATGCCATTCAGTACTTCTCTCCGAAGTTCGCGGGTTTCCAAGCGGAAGCAATGTACGCTATGGACGAAGATCCGCTGACCAAAGTTGGTCGACACATGGCTGGGCGTTTGGCCTATGACAACGGTCCTCTGAGCCTCTCGCTTTCGTACGGTGCAACCGATGTCACGACTGCTGGTGCCAAGCTCAAGCAATATGGTGCAGCAGCGTCGTACAACTTCGGTGTAGCGACTCTGATGGGTTATTTCCAGCGTGACGATCTGCCCTTTGGAACTTATGGCTCTCGTGCTGCGGGCTCAGAAGATCGCTGGCAAGTTGGTGTGACGGTGCCTGTGGGCAAGGACTACATCCGAGCTTCTTATGTGCGCACCGATTCGCGTAAGGGCCCCGTTGGGTACAACCAGAGCGATGCTAACAAGTACGCAATCGGCTACGTCCACAACATGTCGACTCGTACGGCTGTCTACGGCACTATCGCCCGTATCACGAACAAGGGTGGTGCGAACTTCAGCTTGGTCGGCGGGGCGTCTGGTCTGGCTGGAGGCGGTAGTTCTACTGGCGCAGAAGTCGGTATTCGTCATTCCTTCTAAAGAGCCAGGTTTTCAGTCTGCAATGTGACAGGAAAGTAACTGTCCAGCTTGCAAATTTAAATGTTGGCTCGGTTACAGTGAATGCCATGGAGTTAGCGCTCCATGGCATTTTTTTATAGGAAAGGAGTCTCCAATGAAGTCCACTCTGTCGCTTGCCGCTGTTGCCATGATGCTCGTTACGAGCCAAGCATGGGCGGATACTTTCCCTACCGGAAAGTCTTACTACGGCTCTGAGGTTCAGTCTCCGAATTTTCGAACGATAGACCTTTCTCAGAAAAAACCAATAAACATAAATTGTGGAGAAATTATTCAGTTTTCGAGCAACGGAAAGACGTTCATCTGGAAGGCTGATTCAATTTACCATTCTGAAGTACCGATTGCAAAATTTGCTCCCAAGGGTTTTGATGCCCAAGGCAGGTCGATGTTTGTTGCCCCCAATGAATATGAGTATGGTGGGTAATCTGTCTGCCATCTAAAAAATAGCCCACCGTAGGTGGGCTATTTTTAATTGAAAAGTCGGATGTTGTTGTATATGGTAGCCGTCCATAGCGCCAAGCATAGCAGTATGCCCATCAGCACTGCCGCACTACCTAGGTCCTTTGCTCTTCTAGAGAGTTCGTGCTCTTCGGAGCCTACCCTGTCTATTGCAGATTCGATAGCAGAATTGAGAACTTCTATTAACATCAAGACCCAGATGCTTGCGATAAGTAGAAACTTCTCCAGCCAACCGTTTCCAATCAACAATGCCAAAGGTGTGGATATGACAAATATCTTGCACTCTAGCCTGAATGCTTTTTCATGCCAAGCATCTAGGATGCCTCGCCAGGAGTAACGCGTTGCGTGAATTAGTCGGTTTAGTCCTTTTCGGCTCTTCTGCTGATTGACGAAAATATTAGGCTTGGTAGAGTTGTTTTTCACAATAGTGGCTGCGGGGGTGAGATTCAAATTTTGAGAAGAAGGTGTACATCAGTGCTGATATGTACCAGCAGATTGCTAAAGACCAGAGGTCATGGGATGCAAAATGAGCGCCTCGAAACTGCTGCGTCAGGCCAAAGATCAATCCGGACAATATTCCAATGGCGAGGCCCAGCCATCGGTACGATGGTTTAACCATTAGGTAGAAAAAATAGAGACTAATCCATGCATATCCAGCACTAGCATGCCCGGCAGGAAAGCATTTTCCTCGCCCGAGGCCTGAGGGCCTGGTCTCAAATAGCCCTACAAATGGGCGATCCCCTCCGTAGTCCACCAGGCTCCAAGGGCAGTCCATGTTAGTTAGTGATTTTAATAAGCTTATTGCTACCACACTCGCTATTATGGTAAGCAGCAAATAGCACAATGGCGTTCTCCACAACCGAATGTATGGCGCACATTTAAGAAAAGATATAGTGTAGAGGCAGAAAACTGTTATTGCTGCAAGGATGCTTGCAATCTTTCCACCTCGATGAAGTATTGTTGACGCGAGCCAGTTATCGACAAACCTCCATTCATGGCCTTGCATTCCGTATATAGAATCAGCAAGCCATTGATCACCTCCTCCTGCCATGAGCACATATGACATAGCAATTATTGGGAGGAATGGTGTGAAGATATGGGTGATCAGAAACTGGTGTCGCTGGGAATCTATATAATTTCCCAATTGTTCTTGAAACATATTTTTTATTCTGAGGCCGCACTGCAGGGCCGATGCCCCAATTAGAACTGGCCCGTATCGAAGGGCCAGTTTTTCAGACTATGTGGTCAGCACCGATCAAACCTGCTGCTTCTTGTAGGCTAGCAAACGTAGTGCATTGAAAACCACTAATAGGGTTGATCCTTCATGGACCGCAACCGCAGCACCAATACTGAGTCCCATAATAGTAGCCGGAACTAGAACCGCGACTATGCCTAAGCTCACGAAGACATTCTGTCGTATGACTGATCTGGTGTGTCGACTCAGGCCTACCGCAAAAGGCAAGTGCTTTAGATCATCTGCCATTAATGCGACATCTGCTGTTTCTAGAGCCACGTCGGAACCGGCAGCTCCCATTGCAATTCCTACAGTGGAGTTCGCCATGGCGGGGGCATCGTTAACACCATCTCCAACCATGGCGACTTTAGTATTTTTCTTTAGATCCCGTATTGCCTTAACTTTGTCTTCTGGCATGAGGTCACCCCAAGCCTCGTCTAGGCCCACCTCTTTAGCAATCGCATCCGCAACCTTTTGATGGTCACCAGAGATCATTATCATTCTGGAAATACCTAGACGACGCAGTTCTTGCAGTGCTTCCTTCGCTCCAGGCCTCGGAGTATCTAGTAGACCGATAGCTCCTAGCTCTTTATCATCAAACCGAACAAACATTGTTGTTCGGCCATCTTCTCGGAGTTTGTCTATTATGAATTTTGACTGACTGCTTAGACTGGGAATTCCCTCAGTGCCGAACATCTCGGCCTTACCGATCCAAACCGGTTTGGAGTCGATGGTCGCCTTCACTCCACGGCCAATCAAATTGTTGAGATCGACGGCATTCAGGCGGACCGGCACGGTGATGCGGGCGCCTGCATCTTTCACAATTGCTACAGCAAGAGGGTGATCGCTGAGAGACTCAACTGCTATGGCCACTTCTAGCAGTTCTTCCTGCGTAACTCCTTCCAGCGGTACTACATCGGTAATCCTTGGCTGACCTTCGGTCAATGTTCCGGTTTTATCAAAGGCAATTGCGTTCAGCGATCCAAGTTCTTCTAGAGGAGCTCCACCTTTGATCAGTACGCCTCCTCGAGCTGCGCGGGCTATACCGGACAGCACAGCGCTTGGTGTGGCTATTGCGAGCGCACATGGGCTGGCGGCGACCAGTACAGCCATCGATCTGTAGAAGCTCTCTCGGAATGACTCGTCAACAACAACCCACGCAAAAAGCAGTAAAAATGCGAGCAGCAGAACCGCTGGGACAAATACCTTCTCGAATTTCTCGGTGAAGCGCTGAGTCGGTGACTTCAAGGTCTCGGCTTCGCTAACCATTTTCACGACTCTGGCCAGTGCTGAGTCTGAGGATTTTTTGGTTACCTCAATTTCGATACCACTAGCTCCATTAATCGTTCCGGCAAAAACCTTTGATTCCGATCCGACAATATCGGGCTTTGCTCTGGCTCTATCAATATCAGCAACAGCTCGTTTGTCAACTGGAATGCTTTCGCCGGTAACTGGAGCTTGGTTGATGGCAGAGTTGCCGCGTACGATGAAGCCATCGGCCGCAATGCGCTCATTTGGCTTAATGAGGACAGTGTCGCCTACGACCAGTTCTTCGACAGGAATTTCGCGGGCCTCGCCGTCTCTCCGAACTGTTGCTTTATCAGGTGCTAGCTCTGCGAGTGCTTCAATTGCACGCTTGGCGCGGCCCATCGCGTAGTGTTCGAGGGCATGACCAATGCTGAAAAGAAAAAGTAATAATGCACCTTCTGCCCAAGAGCCCAGAGCAGCAGCGCCCGCTGCAGCTACAAGCATGAGGGTATCTATTTCAAACCTCTTAAGTTTGAGGTTCTCTATTGCTTCTCTTAAGGTGAAGAATCCACCAAAAAAGTATGCTAATACGAAGCAGCTAATTGGTAGCCAAGATGGTGCATTGGCTACAAATTTTTCAATGACCACCCCCAATCCTAGTAGCGCGCCGCAGGTGATCGCGAAAATCATCTCGGCATTTTCTCCCAAAATGCCATTCCCATGATCATGCTTATGATCCGATTCGGATTTTGAATGCTCGTGACCCTTTGGGGCAGAAGGATTAGCAGCCTTCGACCGAACTGGCGTAACGTTCAACTCTTTTAGTGCCTCCAAAATATCAGCTTCTTTTATTTTTGACTTGTCGAAGTCGATATGAACTTGTCCAGTTGCGCTTACTTGCACTTCCAGAACACCACTCAATTCGCTGAGTTTGGCCTCAACGGTTTGGGCCTTGCGCGCGTGCTTGATTCCATCTAACTCGAGCAGAAAATGGCCCCATCGGTCGGTGATCCTGGAGCCAGCTGCTTGAACTAGTTCGCGTATCCGAACTAATGACAGCTTATCTGAATCATAGTGTATGCAAAGCTTAGGCCATTCACCATCCTGTCCAGGCTCAAGATGTACTTTCTCAACCCCATCCCTTCCTTCAATATCATTTAACAATCTTCTTACTAGAAGATCCTCGCTCGAGGAAATCGATGGCAGCACTACTGGTATGTCTAGACGCAGTTTTTTTGTCATGATGTTTAGGCGAAGACAGGAAGAAATCGATACTTGCTTCGCAGCGTACTAGTTGGCGCAGGCAACGTCAACTTAGGAAGCCGCGCGTCCGCATTGAGGGCAAAATTTTGCGCCAGGCGTGATAGTTGCATCGCAACCTTGGCAAACTAATGAAAGTCCGCATTGTCGGCAGAAGCGGCTCGTCGCTGAATTGATCGTTCTACAGGTTGGACATGCATATCCGACTTCTCCATAACTCCCCCTTTGTGCGGGCTGATTGTATTGATTGTGATGACCGCCATTTTTTTGGTGATGGCCACCATTATTGTTATGTTGAATTTTTCCAAATAGCCATTTACTGATACCCATGATTCAATTTCCTTGAAGCGAGATTTAATTATTTAATCATTTTGGCTAGCATATCGCCAATTTCAGAATACTCTTCTACCGCTTGTTTCATTGCAAGCTCTGTCCGAATTGCATTGTCAATAAAGCTGGCTCTTTCTTGGTCTAAGTCGACAGTATTTCTGTCGAGAGAATTTTGTGATGCCGGACGGAAGGCGACTTGTGTGTCATAAATAGATTTCATCTCAGAGCTGGGAATGTGACCCTTGCTGGTGCTACTAACGGACAGCATTGTTGCGTTGCTCCGTTCAAGTGCTTCTTTGAAATCAAGGTCCTTTGCCTGGTACCCAGGTGTATCTGCGTTGGCTATATTACTTGCAATAATCGCAAGTCTTTGAGTTCTTATCTTTAGAGCTATATCTTCAAAACGAACTTCACTCATTTCATGCCTCCAGTAAAATCCTCTTTCGAGGTGATTGCCATTTCATCGTTGACGGTCAAAGACTGGTTAAATATGATAGTGGACTGGCTAATTTGATTGGGTTACATATTTGTTATGTTGGCGACCGACTCTTTCTTCATGCATGGTGCAGTGATGTCTAGAGATTTCTCATAAACATCTGTTTGAACGTTCATTAATCCAAGTACAGTATGAAAGTAGTTATCATGACTAATGGCTCTGTCGTTGTTTTTCTCTGCAATGCAGGATAGGTTTTTTTGTCTGGATGCCATCATGGATTCGGAGAGCCAAACTATCCACGGTATATTTTTCTGTACGTTGGGCGCTATTGAGTATGGGAGGCCGTGAAGATATATGTTATTTTCACCCAGTGATTCTCCATGGTCAGAGACGTAAATCAATGCAGTGGGGGTTGATGGGAATTTGTTTTTCAGCCACTCGATAGAGCTATTTATGAAGTGATCCGTTTCGACAATACTGTTGTCGTAGGCGTTTATAACCTCTTGCTGTGTACATTGCTGCAGAGATGCTGATTTGCATTCGGGCTGGAAAGGCTTTCTCTGCATGCTTGATCTCTTGTAATAGGCGGGTCCATGGCTACCCATCTGGTGAAGCACGATCACCTTGCCTTTATCTCCTGTATTTGTTGGAGGCCATTTAATACGCTCTTCAAGAGAGTCCAGCATGGCTGCATCTTGGCAAACACCTTCTTTGTCACATAGAGGGTTGTTTGGTTGATGCTTGAATTGTTCGTTTGCGACCCTTGCGCAAATGCCCTTGCACCCGGACTGGTTGTCGAGCCAGAAGACGGATAGCCCGGCGCGACTCAAGACATCGAGCATGTTTTCGTAATTTTGCTTTCTGGAGAAATATTTTTCTCTACTCATGTGAGAGAACATGCAGGGAAGCGACTCAGCTGTACTCGTCCCGCAAGACCAAGCATTTTTCGATGAGAAGATATCTGTACGTTGGGACAACTGCGGAGTTGTATTCCTTTCGTACCCGTTTAATCCAAAGCTTTCTGATCGTGCAGTTTCACCGACTACTAGTAGTAGGATGGGCGCGGCTGTAGTTTCTGCAGGGGGTGTAATTATTTTGGCGTCTTGGCCTATTTTAGAAAGCTCAGCATTTGTCCGTTCTAATGGATTTGTGGCAACCTTAATTGTTGAGTAAAAGGTATTTAGTGGGTTTATCAGATATCTCATCTTTGTATGATTTCTCATCGTCGAGGAGAATGGCTGATAAATTAAAAATATGCACAAAATTGAAAATACTAAGCCCGTTGCTGACAAAGCAATGGAGGTGGCTAACGACCCAACTGCAGTAGTCTTCTTTACATTCGCAAGACATATGAACGCGATCGGTACTGCAGAAAGCATAACTACGGTAAGCAGCATTTGTACGCTTACGAGATCGCTCGCCTCAGCCACATCCGTTTGTATTGTGTTCCTCACCATGCCGGGATCAATGACTATCCCGTAGTTCAGCATGAAGTAGCTTGTGATAGACGCTGTAAGTATCGAAAAAATCAACACTGGCTTTAGCAGCCGTCCCCAGGCGAAGATTGCGATGAGTGATATATTTAATGCAGCGACTGCCGTTAGAAACCCTGTAAAGAACTTGGCATCGACACCTTCAGGCAGTTGGCTCAGAGCTTTCCACAATGGAATATTTCCAATGGTCGCGATCCACAGTCCTGTCGCAATGATTAAAAGAGCTGGGCCAACTGTCAGGTGCGCTGATATTTTCTGTAGAAAGCTTTGATTATTATTTTTCATGACTAGCTCTTTTGCTTGAGCCAAACGCAGAAAGCCTTCCTCAAGAGAACGTTGTTCTAAAGAGGAAGGCATAATCTGCTTTTCTATGCGCGACTATTTTGTCATTGCTGATGACAGATAGCCACGTCTTTTTTGATGGTATACGGCTGTCGTGTTAAGCGATTTCGTGCTTAACCGCCCATCGAACGCTGACGGGCGTCGCGCTCAGCAGGAGTTTCCCTCAGCAGCTCGTTAATTACTTCTTCGCGTGTCTTGCCTGTAGTAGGTTGCTTCGAGGCCGCCGGGTAAACTCCCGTATTAAAACGATTGGTACCACCCTCACGGACAGCCGCTGCAGCTTCAGCTTGAACTTGTTCACGGGTTTTTTCGCCCTTGAAATGCTCCGGGTAAGTCTTCACCCCCGCTTCGTTGTTGGCAGGGTGCTGGTAGCTTTCTGCCGAGGCGGTACCAGGGAGAACGAACGCCGCCGAAGCGACCAATGCTGCAATAAAAGATGCAGAGTAAAAACGACGGTGCTTCATTGGATTTCCTTTCAACAGAGTTTTGATTCTCTTCTCGAGATTTGGATCTATCTCAAGTCGATGGCTCTACTGTAGAAAAATGCCCCCCACAGGACGCACACATTGCAGTGACAAAGCTGTAATCTTGTTGACACAAAAAAAGGCCATGGCATTAAGCCATGACCTGTAAAAGGCGATCGCTGTCCCAGTTACACGATCGCCACCTCGCCAGAGGACGATGCTCCACTCTCGGGGTTCCCTTGACCTTCACTTTCTGAAGGGTCGTTCCTGTGTATGAGTCGGTACAGCAAAGGCAGCACTAAGAGCGTGAGGATCGTTGAGGACAGAATCCCTCCGATCACCACGGTGGCCAGGGGACGCTGCACTTCAGCTCCAGTACCCGTGGCGATGGCCATGGGGACGAACCCAAGTGAGGCGACCAGGGCGGTCATCAAGACCGGCCGCAGCCGGGTCAGGGCTCCCTCAGTCACGGCGTCAGCTACGTTTCGACCCTCTTCACGCAATGTACGGAAGTAGGAGATCATCACCAGGCCGTTGAGCACTGCCACACCGGATAGCGCGATAAAACCCACAGCTGCCGTAATCGACAACGGGATGTCGCGCAGCCATAGCGCCAAGATGCCTCCCGTTAGCGCAAACGGAATACCCGTGAAGACGATGAGGCCGTCACGAACGTTGCCGAACATTGCGAAGAGCAGCACGAACACCATCAAAAGTGCAACGGGTACGACGATCAGAAGTCTCTGTCGAGCGGACTCCAGGTTCTCAAACGTACCTCCCCAACGGGTCCAGTAGCCAGCCGGCAGTTGCAAGCTCTCCAGGCGCTGCTCTGCTTCGCCCACAAAGGACCCGATGTCACGTCCGCGCACGTTTGCGCTGACGACGATGCGTCGTTTCCCATCCTCTCGGCTGACTTGGTTGGGACCAGGCGCCGTCTCAAAGGTCGCAACGGAAGACAAAGGGACGAAGCCAACTCGGCCATCTGCTCCCTTTGGCAAGGCGATGGGAAGGCGGCTCAGCGCTTCCACGTCATTGCGGATGTTCTCCGGCAGGCGCACTTGAATGTCGAAGCGCTTATCGCCTTCGAACACGATCCCCGCTTCTCCTCCGCCCAACGCAACGCTGATGGTGTCCTGTACGTCACCCATGTTCAGCCCATAGCGTGAAGCCTTCTCACGGTCAATTTGAACGGTGAGCATGGGCAGGCCTGTCGTCTGTTCAACCTTAACCTCAGAGGCGCCTTGGATCTGCTGAAGCATCCCTGCCACTGTTTGGGCGTTCTTCTCCAGGACGGCCATGTCGTCACCAAAGATCTTGACGGCGACGTCGCTGCGCACGCCCGAGATCAGTTCGTTGAAGCGAAGCTGAATCGGCTGCGAAAACTCATAGTTGTTGCCTGGCACTCCGTCAGCAGTCTTCTGGATGGCAGCGAGCAGGTCATCGCGTGAACGAGATGGATCTGGCCACTGGTCCTTGGGCTTGAGCATGATGTAGCCGTCGGAGATGTTGGGAGGCATCGGATCCGAAGCGATCTCGGCAGTACCTGTACGAGCGAACACTCGATCGATCTCGGGGAACTCCTTTTTCAGAGTATTTTCGATCTGGATCTGCATCTCCAAGGACTGCGTGAGGCTGGTGCCTGGTATGCGCAGCGCCTGTATGGCGAAATCACCCTCGTTGAGATTAGGAGCGAACTCGCTACCAAGGCGCGTCGCAAGCAGAAGGCTGAGCGCGACCGCCACGCCTGCTGCTGTCAACACCACTGCTGGAGCCGCCATAACGCGGGCAAGCACAGGCGAGTACGCCTGCCGAGCCCAGCCCATGATGCGGTTTTCCTTTTCGGCCACTTTGTCGCCCATGAACAGGGCCACAGCCGCAGGAATGAACGTGATGGACAGCAGCATGGCGCCGGCCAAGGCAATGACCACAGTCAACGCCATGGGATGGAACATCTTGCCTTCCACCCCTGTGAGGGCAAAGATGGGCAGATAGACCACCATGATGATGAGCTGGCCGAAGAGCAACGGACGCCGAGCTTCCTTGGCGGCAGCAAACACTTCATGAAACCGCTCACTGCGAGTCAAGGGGCGGCCGCGCGCTTCTTGCGCATGGGCCAAACGGCGTACACAGTTTTCCACGATCACCACGGCGCCATCGATGATGATGCCGAAGTCGAGAGCTCCCAAGCTCATGAGGTTGGCACTGACTTTGTAGTACACCATTCCGGTGAAGGTGAACAACATGGACAGTGGGATGATCAACGCTGTGATCAGCGCCGCGCGCAGGTTACCCAGGAACAGGAAGAGGATGACCACCACCAGGGCGGCGCCTTCGAGCAAGTTCTTTTTGACGGTGGCAATGGCCTTGTCCACCAGGTTCGTACGGTCGTAGACCGTTACGGCTTTGACGCCTTCGGGCAAGTTGCGGTTAATTTCCCGCATACGAATATCGACGGCCTGGGAAACCTTTCGGCTGTTCTCTCCAATCAGCATGAACACCGTTCCCAGCACTACCTCGCGACCGTTGTCGGTGGCTGCGCCAGTGCGCAGCTCGCGGCCGAGGCCCACTTCTGCCAAGTCACGGATGCGAATAGGCTGACCCTGTGCAGAGCCAACGATGACCTCACGGATGTCTGCGATGCCCTTAACTTGACCAGGCGCACGGATCAAATATTGCTCGCCTTGGCGCTCGATGTAGCCAGCGCCGACGTTTGCATTGTTGCGCTGCAGCGCCGCCACGATGTCGGCCAGTGTGAAGCCGTAGGCAGAGAGCTTCTCAGGAGAGGGCGCGACGAGGTACTCCTTCGCGTAGCCACCAATTGAGTTGATCTCAGTAACGCCTGGCACGTTGCGCAGCTGAGGTTTGATCACCCAATCCTGGATCTCCCGCAAGTCCATAGGAGTGTAGGGAGACCCATCGGGCTTTTTGGCGTTTTCCTCCGCCTCAACGGTCCAGAGATAGATCTCTCCTAGGCCAGTCGATATCGGCCCTAAGGTGGGAGACACGCCGTCTGGCAGGCTCTCTCGGGCCTGTTGCATGCGTTCGCCCACGAGCTGGCGCGCGAAGTAGATGTCCGTGCCGTCCTTGAACACTACGGTAACCTGAGACAGGCCGTAGCGCGACAGCGAGCGCGTCTGCTCCAGGTTCGGCAGTCCAGCCATCACCGTTTCTATCGGGTAGGTGACGCGCTGCTCAGTCTCCAGCGGAGAGTAGCCGGGAGCCTGGGTGTTGATCTGCACCTGGACATTGGTGATGTCGGGCACAGCGTCGATGGCCAGGCGCTGGTAGCTAAAGATGCCCAGTGCTGCCATGCCGAAAACGGCGAGCAGCACAAGCCAGCGCTGCTCAATGGCAAAGCGGATGATGCGTTCAAACATGTAGTTCTCCGGTCCCCGCCTCAATGAGCATGTTCAGCCGTGGCTTTGCCGAGCTCCGCCTTCAGGAGGAAACTCCCTTCGGCCACGTACGCTTGGCCAGGCTTGAGGCCTTCCAAGATTTCCGTATTTTTGGAGTCCGTACGTCCGATTCGAACCGGCTGTGCCCGGAAGCCGCCTTGCACTGGAACGAACACCACTGTCTTTTGGTTTTCGATGCGCTGAATTGCGGTGGACACAACGGTGAGCGCGGCTTCCTGCGAGGATGCTGTGACCTCCACATTCACAAACAGACCTGGGCGCCAGGCACCGTCTGGGTTCGGCAAGGTGATACGGGCTGGGGCAGTTCGCGTGTCCTGTCCGATGAGCGCGCCGACATAGGAGACTTCGCCCGTCGCTGCAGATTCAAATGCTGTCGCGCGAACCGTTGCCTTTTCGCCAACACGCACTGAGGGCAGATCGGGGGCGGAGACTCTCATCTCGGCCCACACAGAACGAAGGTCGGAGATCGTGAAGACTTGCGTGGTGTCCTGAACGGCCTCACCGATAGACAGGTGCTTCTCCACGATCACACCGTCAAATGGTGCCCGTAGTTCGAAGCGATTGAGCCCTGCGCCCGCGCCAGCGCCTGCACCAGTAGCTGCCAACTTTTGCTGAGCGTTGGAGACCGCGATCTCAGCTTCGCGTAGTACCTGTTGGGCCTGCAGATAGTCCTGCTCCGCCGAAACCTTTTCCTCCCAAAGCTGCTTTTCACGCTGATAGGTGGTTCGGGCGAGTGCCAAACGCTTTTGCGCGCCCAACAGTTCGCTGCGCTGCTCCGACACTGCAACGCTGCTCAGAACAGCCAGCAGCTGGCCCTTCTTAACGTTTTGACCTAAGTTGGCTGGCACGCTTTCCGCGACGCCGGCAACGCGGGGTACCACGTGAGCGGTGCGGTCTTCGTTAAAGCGAATCTCTCCAGGCAGTTGCAGCACGCTACGGATAACCGATGGTCCAGCTTGAGCGGCCTTGAGGCCGGCAACCTGGATGCGTTGGGCATCCATCGGGATCAATCCTTCATCTTCGTCATGACCAGCTTCGGCGCCGGGCTTGGCGGAAGCTTCTGGCTTGGCCTTGTTGCCATCGCCCTCTTCATGATGCTCACCATCAGCATGGCCCTTGTCATCGCTGTGGGACTTGGCAGCCTTCTCCCCATGATGTTCTTGATCAGCATGGCCTGCGGCCTCACCATGACCATGCTCCTGGGACTGGGGGGTCTTTCCGCTGGATTCGGGGGAGTTGGAGTTGCCTGATCGCAAAATCAGAGTCGCTGCGAGAACCCCTACAGACAGGATGCTCACAATCGCTATGACGGTTGGCGTACGGCTAGAACTTGAAGAAGAGTTCGTTTTCATTTGGCGGCTCAATGGTTTACTGATCAGCTTGCGATCCGAGCAGACGTTCGAGGTCCGCGACGGCGCTATGGGTGGACAGCAGCTGGCTTAGATACTGGCTACGCGCGTCGAACCATGTGCGCTGTGCGTCCAGAACGTCGAGGTAGCTAAACTTTCCAAGTGAAAAGCCCTTCACGGCTGCTTCATAAGCAGTTTGTGCTGTGGGCAGTACTTGGGTTGATAGCTGTTGTGCAAGGCGACGGCTGGTTTCCAACTGCTCACGGGCTTGAAACACATCTGTCTGCATCTGGACGCGCAGCGCTTGAAGCTTCTCTTCAGCTTGATCGGCAAGGCGCAGTGCTTGGATCTGGTTACCGCGGTTGGTGTCCAGCACCGGAAGTGGTATCGAAATTCCAAAAACAAGTTGGTTACGCCCCACCTCCTGCGCGCGCTTCACACCCAAGCTCAAGGTCGGATCAGGCAAGCGCTTTGCTCGCTCTAGATCTGCTGATGCGCGGCTTTGCTCCAGCGTAGAGCGCGCCTGCCTGATGGATGGGGAGTCCTCCAACTGGGCCAACAATTCCGATGCAGCAGGTGCTTCAGGAGCGATCTCGAAGGTCCCGAGCGCTGGTCCAAAGGAGAAGTCTTGTCCTCCTAGAAGTGCCTGCATCTGCTGCCGAGCAACACGAAGGTCCGACTCCGCTTTACCCTGCTCGAGTTCAGCCCCAGACTCAGCAACCTTTGCCCTGCTTTCTTCAAGCGGAGCTACTTTGCCGGCCGCAACGCGTTTTGCTGCCGCTTCGCGGGCACTCCTAACTATCTCCACTGTTTGCTTGGCAACAGTCACCCGCTCCTGGGCCGCTAAAAGACTGTAGAAAGTTGCGCGCACGTCGGCACGGATGTTTGCACGGGTGGCGGCCACCCCGGCTTGAGCGACGTCACGCCCGCGTTCCGCGATGCGCATGCGTGCGTCTCGCTTGCCTCCGACTTCAACCAACTGATTCCACTGAACGGTTGATGTTTTGGTACGGCTGCGTGTATCTTCTTGAGCGTAGGAGAGCTCGGGGTTGGGGCGAGACTTGCTTTGAAGGACTGCGCCGTCGCTGGCCTCAAGTCCGAACTGAGCCGCACGCAAGCTCGGATGAGTTGCTAAGGCTTGAGCGACCGCGACAGACAATGTCAAGGGCGCCGCCGGTGCTTCGCTTGAGGCCGTTGTGAGGCTGCTTGAGCTCGTGGGTGCGGCGTGGACTAGGCCTGCCCCTACCAACATGCTGACAAGCAAGGTTTGGCAGAAGCTCGTGCGAAGCCTCTCCTTGCCACGTGTGGTTACCAAGATCATGTATGAAACTCCTGCCCGGACAGAATCCATGTTCCTGTCGGTCGCTGTAGTGCCCTGAAATATTTATGCGCAAGCGCAAGGTATGGGCGAAGGGCACTATAGAGGAGCGTTCCCGGCGGCTTCCTGATAATCAGATGACAAATTTATCATCCAAGTGCCAGGGCCCTGGGATCACAATCCGCCCCATGAGAATCCTAATAATTGAGGATGATGAAAAGTTGGTAGACCAGCTTGTCAGAGGGTTGGACGACGAAGGGTTTACTGTAGATTTTGCACTTGATGGGATCTCAGGACTAAATAAGGCGGCTACCCAGGATTTCGATGTAATTATTCTTGATGGCATGCTTCCTGGAATAGATGGCCTTGCTGTTTTAGCGGCTTTGAGACAGTCAAAGCAAACAGCTGTTTTGATGCTCACTGCAAGAGATTCAGTTGAAGACAGAGTGACCGGCTTGAAAAGCGGTGCTGATGACTATATGGTCAAGCCGTTTGCATTTTCCGAATTGGTCGCAAGAATAAAGGTATTGCTCCGCAGGAATCCTTCATTGAGCAGTGCGGTGAATGTTGCGACAATATTGAGAATGCACGACTTGGAAATAGATCTTGCAAGGCAGCGTGCCTTTCGTGCGGGGAAAAAACTCGATCTAAGTGCGAAAGAGTATAGCTTGCTGATATTGTTGATACGTAGACAAGGAGAGGTGATTTCTCGAGCTGAGCTAGCCTCTCAGGTCTGGTCAATAAATTTTGAGTCAGAGTCAAATGTCGTTGAGGTGGCCATTAGAAGGCTAAGAATGAAAATCGATGAGCCGTTCGATAAGCCATTGCTGCACACCATTCGCGGAATGGGCTACATTTTGGAATCAAGATGATTAAACAAGGAAGAGCAAAAAAAGCGACGCGCCCTTTGTCGGCGCGTTTGTCTATTTCTCTGGCTCTGCAAACTATTTTTGGACTAGGAATAGTGTGCGTGGCTGTTTATCTGGTCATATCGCAAACGCTCTATTTGAAGCAAACCGATGCTCTTGATCATAAACAAGTAGCGTTGGAGCGCCTGCTCAATGAGAGTAAGCTACACATAAATACCGAATCGTTGCAGAGTTCACTGTTGGATTTTTTGAGCGGGCACGACGATTTGTCATTGGTGGTGCGAAAATATGGCGTGAATGGGGAGGTTCTTTTTGAACTGCTGCGTCACAGAGAAAATACCATTGAACGCGAGTTCTCTGTGAAAGTTTCAAGTCAAGATTCTAGCCCTCAAGAAATAGCTGTAACACTCATATTGGATCGTGGTCCGGATAATATGATTTTGCGTCATTTGGCATGGACGCTTGGCATCGCAGCTATCGCTAGCACTTTGATTGTTTCTATTTCAAGTATCTGGTTGGTGAAGAAGGGGCTGTCGCCAATTAACCTTTTGATCACACAGACGCGACAGGTATCTGCTCAAAATTTGATAAAGAGATTGGACGATAGCCAGCAGCCTCAAGAGTTGATGCCCTTGATACGGCAAATTAATGACCTCTTGGATAGGTTATCTGTTGCTTACAGGCAGATGGAATCTTTTAACGCGGACGTGGCACATGAGCTGAATACACCTTTGTCAACTTTGATAAGTAGCGCGGAGCTGGCACTACGAAAGCGGAGAACATCGGATGAACTGGTTGATGTCCTATCTTCCAATTTGGAGGATTTGCATAGAATGGCCAGCATCATTGCCGATATGCTTTTCCTCTCAAACGCAGATAGAGGGAATGGTGCTCAGCGAATGGCGGTAAGCAGTCTCGCTGAGCTCGCTCGCGAGGTTATTGAATTCCACGAAGCGTCTCTTCTGGACGCTGGTTTAGAGGTAGCCATACAGGGCGAAGCAAAAGGCATCTTGGATGCGAGCTTATTACGTCGTGCACTTTCGAATCTTTTGGGGAATGCTACGCGCTATGCCTCAAAAGGTAGCAAGATAATTGTTGATATCCGAATGGTTGCTTCTGATCGAAACCCATTCACCATGAATGCACAGCATATCCAATTGACAGTCACTAACGAAGGCCAGACCATAGATCCCTCTCATCTTCCGAGACTATTTGATCGATTTTACAGAGCAGACTCCTCTAGGACGCAGGCTAGAAGTAACCACGGACTAGGACTGGCAATTGTTGCCGCAATTGCCAGGCTGCATCAGGGTAATGTATTCGCAAGATCTGAAGCGGGAGTGACTAGTATTGGGTTGATATTCCCGCAGATCAGTGATGACGCATAATCAATTTTCGTCAGAATATGATGCCCTGAGCGTGAGATGATCGAGATGGTGAAGAATTTTGGGGATAGAGTGTGGCGCGCAATTAAGAAACCGGAACTTGTATTTGCAATAATACTTCTTTCAGTTTTTTCTGCATTAAGTATTGGTCATGAAGGACTGAGGTTGGTAAAGCTACTGGTTTTGTACCTGCCATATTGCTTTCTGATTTTTCTTTTTGCAAAAAATGGAAATCCGTCTTGGATCGGCAAGACCTTCGTTTGGCTTGTGACCTTGGCATTTTATGTGGATGGAATCGCTCGATATTATCTGAGAGAGGCCTATGACGCCGCGCCTGATAGCGCACTTGTTTTAAATGCAGTAGCGAATACCAATCTCCGAGAGGGCATTGAATATGCATTTGCAAATTCAGTGTTGTTGATATGCTTGGGGTTGCTGTTGTTTTTTCTGGCGACCCTTTCTTTGGTTCTCTTGATCTCGGTTGATTCAGCGCCAAGGAGCTACTCGAGGGCTATTTGGTGCATCGTCGTCTTGCTGATGACGTTTAGTTTGGTTGCCCATGTCAATAAGCCCTGGAGGAAGTTGCATCCAATAGTTTTCTGGAAAAACTGGCAGGAGTCTATTTCACTTGTTCAGGCAGAATGGGCAAACCAAGTTGCCATCCGTGAAGAGCAGTTCACGAGAGCGAAGACACTGGCGCCAAAAGTTGAGCGCAAAGGGAGCTCCACAATTGTTCTCGTAATTGCGGATAGTATTAATAGAGATAATTTGGGGATATATGGCTACCCAAGAAATACCACGCCGATGCTCTCGCTAAAGCGGAGGGATGCGGGTAGAAATATGGTGATATTCCGTAATTCTTGGTCATTGGATGCAAGCACAATACCTGCGTTTGAACGGATGTTTTCATTGCAGGCCGCTTCTACTGATAATTCATTGCACCTTTTGGCCATGGCTCGAGCCGCGGGTTATAAGACGTGGTGGGTAAGCAATCATGATGATGTTGCAATTGAATCGCGGCATGCAAGCTATGCAGACATAGTCGAGTTGATCAACCGCACGCCTGGTCGCTCATCATCCTCATTGGATGGCGAGACTCTGAATCTTTTGGAAGAAGCTCTAAAGGATGGGGCGGAGAATAAATTTATTGTTGTGCATTTGCTTGGTGCACATCCTCATTACAGTCTTCGCTACCCGAAAAATGAGAACCCTTTTGATGATACAACTGATGATGTAGATCGGGAGATGGAGGCTAAGCATAGATCATTTTGGGTGCGTGGTTTCAGAGAGCAGTATGACGCCGCACTCTTGTATCATGATTCGGTAATTGCCAAAACACTGGATCTGATGAAAACTTCAGAAAGTAGTTCAGATTATCAGGCCTGGATGTACCTATCTGATCATGGCCAAGAGGTTGGACATCTACTAAATAAGGTTGGTCACAGCCCTTCAACTGAGTCTGGCTATCGTATTCCGACCATAATTTGGCGCAATAAAATTGAGAGTAATAGTCCGGATAACCTTGGTGATAGAGGATTTAGGTCTGACTGGGCCTCTTGGACAATTGCGGATTTACTCTCGCTGCAATGGGAGGGAAAAAGTAGTAAGTTAAATATCCTGGCTGAAGACTATCAATGGATTGCTCCGAAGCTTCCATTTCCGTTGACGGAGGCCACGCCCAGCATGCGACCATGAGCGAACATGAGCGAACATGGTCGTTAGCATGACATTTTTGTCCTGCTCAGATTGGGTGTATGACTCTCGTGTGTGTGAGGTGTGCTTGAGTATGAGGCGGGCGCAGCAAAATTTCGCTCTCTAGCCCCGCTGAAATGAAAGCATCCTTGGCTAGAAACCCTTAAAATTAGCAATTTGCTAGCATGCAAATTTAAGGAACACCATGACATCCGATTACAAGACACTTCTTCAGCAGAAGGCTGAACTTGAAGCCAAGATTGCCCACGCTCTGGCCACAGAAAAGTCTGGCGTGGTCGCCCGCGTGCGCAGCCTGATCGAGGAATTCCACCTGACTCCAGACGATGTGTTCGGAGGCTCCAAACGCAAAGCTTCGGCTGGCGCGGCCAAGTACCGCGATCCTGGTACCGGCGCTACGTGGACGGGGCGTGGCAAGCCGCCCAACTGGATCAAGGATGCTGCGGATCGGACCTCTTTCGAGATCTGACGGGCGGCCAGGAGCACGCGAGCTTGAACGCGTAAACGCCGTGATCGATGGGGTTTGTGCCTTTGGTCGAAATGCCTTCCTGGCCAAGATGGATCGCGAGGTGTGTCGTTCGAGTTCCAGACATTTCGATGAATGGCTCTTTGCTCGATCTCGACATCGCGGTCAGCCTTGATGTCCAGCACTAATCCTGTAGCGAAGGCCAGTGTAATGTGCGCATCAAGACTTAGTCAGCGATGTTGGGTGCCAGTGGCCTAAGCCTGCACAAAGCCCTTGAGCTTGGGATAGAGCGAGTTCGTCGCGGATAGCACGTTCGTCGAAGTGAGTGATCAGATCAAGCATCACCATGCAACGATCCTCCTGGCAATTGAAAGGGTGCTCGAATGATTTCACACCGAACAGCCCATGAGCTCGCCGTCGCCATCCAACAACCCCTCACGCTTGCAGGCCTCGCGAAACGTTTGCCGATTGAAGTCCAGTCTGCCCTGCGCAAGCCACTGAAAGGCAACTTCGTCATACACGAAGCTGCTCTCGCTCACGGGGATTCGGCGTAGATCACGGCTCTCGAGCAGCAAGGCCAGATTTTCCCGATGGCCTTCCAATGACGTGGAGTCCGTATCCAGTGACAAAGTCCGTGGCAGCAGCAGGAGTTCCTGATCATCAATGCTCAGGTGTGCCCCCCAGAGCTCCCTGACCTTGCGGGCGTGTGAATTCAACTGGTCGATACAACACGATGACCGCCTGAAGCTGTCGCTCGGAAGTCTGCCAGTGCCGACCGCTCTTAGCCGAGAACTGCTGCGGCGCGAGACTCGCTCGCAAATGGCCGATCAATCGCCGGGCGGCGATACACCGAACTTCGCACGTAATGCCGCCTCCACCACGACTCGCTCGGCCTTGATGTCGATGTCTTTCGGCACCTGGATGTTCAGGTCCTGCAGCTTTTTTAGTGCGGCCCAGGCTTCGTAGTCGTGGAAAGGGTTCAATCCCATTACGTTCCCGAGCTGCTGGTCTGCAGTACCCACCGCCGGTGAGATCTTGGCGAAATCTGCGATCGCCTTGCTGATATCCCAGTCTCGTCCGAACAGCAGCAATGCTGACAAGGCGAGCACACTGCCCGTGCTCGAACTAGTGTCTTTGACCGCATTCAATGGGGGGTGCGTATGAGCGATGAATTCCGACAAGGCCAGGGTCTTCCTATATTCGGAGGCCAGCACCGTAGGGTTGAAAACTGGCCTGCCGGCGTAGCGCCTGGCCAAGCTCTCCGACCGCTTTCCGCTCGCGCCGAACAGGCCAATGTGCTGGTCTATCAAAGCGCGCATGTTCGCCTGGTGCTGGGGATAGCGGGCTTGAACTAGGCGAGCTGCCTGGGCCCTCCAGTTAAAGTTGGGCAGTTCGGCGATCTCTGGCGTGATCTCTACATCCGTCGGCAAGGCGCCGCGAGCGTGAAATGCGTTCTCCCGCAGTGCATCGATCCACGGATACGTTCGCGGGTCTAGGGAGACCACAAACATCGACTCGACCTTCTTGTTGAAAAACCAATCCCGCATGGAACGAATGGAACCTTGGCTGAAGCTGCCTACCTCGATCCCGGTGCACACAAGATCCCTCACCGCTCGCGTCAGATTCGACCGTGACTCACTGAAAGCTACTAGGGTTTCGGGTACGGCATTCGTCGCATCTGGGTTGGCGTAGTCGCAAAAGGGGTGGTGACCTGGTGTCGTGAATCTGAAGAATGACTGCCTTTTGGGCTTACCGGACTTGCCCGCGACGACGGAACGAACAACCTCGGCCCCTGTCACCGAGCAGTCTGGGCACTTGAGATCAGCGCGAAGATGGGCTCGCCACTCATCAGGAATTCTCTCAACGGACATGTAGGCATGGCCTGTTTCTGCACTAAGTTTTTCCAGAATTTGGTCGACGTCGAACTCGCCGGTGCGAGTAATTGAGAAGGCTGTTAGCGTCATTGCTCTCCCTTCGCGGAAATATTAGCTCAACGAAAAATAGACGATCGCCACTTGAGTCGATAGCGAGCCTGCGGGCGGCACTCGGTGAACCCCCTTTCTTGGCTGATTCCAACTGACTCCCTTCCAGCCACTACGGGGCACCGAAGGATAGAACGGTAACATGGTTGACGCTGGATCCAACGTGCAGCAACAGACCAGCTTACACAGTACCGATAAATGAGAGCCCGAGCACGATTTTTGCCAGATATACCTCAGCGACAAGCGAAAGGGAATTCTCTCATAATCTTCCAGCCTCTTTCCAGTGACGCGGTAACCACCACCATGTCGTAAGAATCAAAACAGCGATCAACGCCGCAGCTATGCTGCCCACGAAATGACCAAATATGGTTGAAAGAACAAGTTGTGTGCCTGATATCAGCGCGATAGCAAGCGTTACCGCGCCCGCCAGAATCTGACGAGATGCAAATGTTTTGAAGCGAGGTCTGTCAATCAGCGGTCGAATTAGTCGATGCTGGACGGCGGTTGCACTTAGTAGTATCAAGCTCATCACTGCCAAGAGGAATGTCGCCAAGAATACCCATTTTTCCGTGTAAGCGATTGCATCGAATCTTGGCATGAAAGGTACTGTTATCAAAAATGCGGACAGTAGCTGTGAGCTAGGAAGTAGAATGCGGAGTTCTCCAAGTAGATCTGTCAAATCTCCATCGTTGTTTATTTCAGACATTTCTTTGTCTGCATGTGTTTGATTGTGTTCAGATTTCATTAAAAATACATCCTATTTTGCAACTGATAATTTTTCTTGGGTACGTTTTTTGGTTTTATAAGGTGATCATCAAACCCACTATTTCTTGCATTTTCGTCACGCCAGTGTCATTTTCTCGTAATTTAGGGTAAAGCCTCTGTTGTATTTTTTGAAAATGGTGGTCAACTTGGGTCTCCCTTCAGTGCCACTTCAATGTGGCCGAAGATCCCCATCATTTCTGTAGGGTACTGAGTTCTGTTGATTTGAAATTTATTATTTCGCGAATCGCCTCGCGAACGTGAAATTTCACAATTTATTTCATGATTACATATTTGTAGTCATTGCACAAATTCGCTCTTCGTAAGGTCGCCGATACCCGGGTAACCGAGCCACTTGCATGCAAAGCAACGCGAGAAACCGATCTGCAGGAGGGTGAATTGGTCCATGACCATCAGCCGCTTACCCTTGGCGAGGGGATTTCTCCGCTGACTGATCACGTCCTCCGTGTTCAGGCGCAGAGTAGGATGCAAATCCAGCACATGAAAGCTGTTCGCAACTGCCTCCTACAGCTCTAGCTGTACTGTTCAGAACCGGTGCTGCTTGAGCTGGTACCGGTTTCGATGACACCTTGTTATTGCACATGAAACCGGCAGCAGCCCAGTATCATCCAGGCCGTTGATGGGTTGTCTGATCAAGTCGGACGCAAGCGCGCGATGCTGCCAATCAAGAATTCATCATCGCTTTCTGCCCGCGTGACTTTCGTCGGCTTGGCGCTGGCGGGGCGGCCATCCCGCAGACTTTGAAGACGCACAGTCTTAATGTCGGAAATGTTATAGGCGCGGATGAGACGGGGCATCTCCACACGATTCGCCGCCGCTTGCTCCGACAAGGCCAACTTCCCCGCATCTGGTCGGCACAACGTAGGCTTTATGTGGTCGCGATACCGGGCCTGGGCTCCCGTCGCATCGTGGGCTGGTCGATGCTGGTGAGTTGTCCTCATCACTGAAATTTCAACGGCCGACAGTACGACCGCGCATTTCAGGATCCACTGCTCAAGCGCTTGCAGACCGCAAGGCTGCTCAGCTTGAGCGCCCGCCTACCAGCAGGCCCATGGAACATGGGGAACGGGTGAAATAGCCAAATACTTAGCCGCAATGAGTTCCTTGGTTTTGCATAAAATCTCATAAAAATCATGGGCTTACACTGTTTTAGTGATCCGCAAATTTAGGCGCAATCTTTCACGCTCAGAGGCCTTTCATGCTGTCGCACTTTGCCTTAATTGCTGCCGTAGTTGATGTCGCACTTCCGGGTCGGAAAGCCCGGTGGTGCCGTCACAAGCTACCAAGTTGCTGATAGCGAGCGGAGGCCAGTCCTCAATGTCATCGTCCAGGGCGATCCAGTGGCGCGGTTTTCTCCGCTGCACGTCTGCCAAGATCTGCATGCCTCGCGGGGTGCTCTGGAACGACGCTAGGTTCCAAGGATCAGCCCCATGGACACGCTTGTGGTATGTGCCGCCGATGAATCGCGCGCGCAGTCGCTCAGGCAGCCGCTGAAGCGTCTTGGCGTAACCTGGGCGAATGCACCAGGTGCTGCTCAGCACCAAGGCCACAGAGGGATATGGCGCCAGTTCCTCTTCCAGAATGGGAAGCCACTCAAACAGCGCATGGCCAGGAGCTTGGTATGGGCTCATGTAGATGCCCTTGCGGGGATGCCAGAGTACCTTCTCATGGTGGACTACGCCATCAAGGTCCAAGTACAGGATCACATCCGCGCTGCGAGGCGTGGATGCCGGTACATAGGGCGCGTTGTGACCAGAAGTCATCGCATGTGCGTCACGCATAAGGGTAGCTGTTAGGCGGAGTCTGTAGCGGATGGTTGCGCGCTAGACCCATGCTACCAAGATCCTTCATAACATCCAGGGGCAGCCGGCAGCCGGCAGCCGAATACCGGGACGGCGTTCACGAGTCAGTCGCTCAGCCAAGCACTCTTATCAAAGCCCTGCAGATTTCCAGGCTCTTGGGCCGTGTGCTGGATGATCGCGGTGAGGGCCATGATGCCGTTCTCTGAACGTCAGATGGAAAGAAAGCAATCACTATCGCTATTCGCTTCCCGAATGCCTTTCTTGACGTGCTCGAGAAGCGCGTTCAGAGCATCGATCAGTTTGGCCAGGACGCAGTAAGCGGCGCTTTCTGGATCGCATGGCGATGCGCCAAGTCACCTCTCACTTAGTTTCAGGCCGTTTGACAACACTTTGATAGTCGGCATCAGCATAGACCTCCCGGTCGCTTCAACTAAAATCGCTGAGAAAATCTCCTCTCCAACAAAGAGCTAGGAATTTCAAAATATTCGTGAGGAAGAACTCCAAATTTTCTCATTGTCTCCAAGTAAGCAAGTGGTCGTCTTTTATCCGACTGATCCGAGTACACTGAGCGGTGAAGCAGAGCGGCCAACACCGCACGGCCATTCATTAAGAAAACCCGCTCTGCAGAGGTAAGGAGATCGTCGGCTACCGGATGGAAGATTTTTCCTAGCCCTGAAGATAGCGGATTAGCACACTGCAAACAGTATTGCAAAGTAGCGACGCCTTGCTTATCCGGCCCCGCGTTAATCATTGTATCTGGGAGAGTGACAGGTGCGCTGCAGTGAGCGCAGACGTCCTCTAGCAAGCAGTCGTGAACAGGACACCATCGCCACGCTTTAAAACGCCAATGCAGCGGGAAAAATTTACAACCAGGCTCTTCCAGACAAAGTGGACAGTATCTGTAGCGGGCTTTACGGCATTCAGTCCACAGTAGAAAATTATGCCCTAATGGATCAAGACTTCGCAGCCCAGCAAAGATGTGCTCCGCGAGCGCAAAGGATGACGCGGGCAACCCAGAGACTCTAGAAATCTTACAAATCGCGCCTCCAAAAACTGTTATGTCTGGGTCGCATCTAGTTGGAACTCCAAGATGTGACTTCAAGCTCGGTAAATTTACAGCCTGACTTAGCGCGGCGCGTGTAAGCCAGGATGCCGGGCTTTCGCCACAGCAAGTATCGGGCACACCAACCAATTTCATAGAGTTTCCTCGAACAGGCTCTTCTGCCCGAGTGCCGCGTGCCGGGATTTCAGCTGTTCAAGCTCACGTCGGCCGAAGATGGAGCCGTACATACCCAGTGCTATGCTTCTGTCCTGCGGTGTGACAGGATGGACAATGACTTTGATGAATGCGGCAGCCGCGACTACCGGAGCAAGTTTTTCACCGGCGTATGGATACTCGTTGGACCAAGCTTGAAGGCGCACCAAGCCTCGTGCAGCGATGGCTTTTGCATAGCCAGGTGATAGGCACTTGGCGAGCGCTCCTGCGCTTGTGGCAGCCCATGGACCATGGAGCAAGCCAAAAGCATACAGTGTGTGTATCAGACCATCCATGGATAACAAACCTATGCAAGGATGCAAGCTAAATTCCGCGAGTACTTGCGACAGTTGTTGCCTGTAGAAAACCCCATCAAGCAACCGCTGCACCTGCAGCTGTTTTCCATCTGCGACAGAGGTACCGGTTCGGCCAAGATGATGTCCACAGTGACCCCATTCCACTGATCTGCGGTCCCATCGAACTGCAGATCCGCAGCGAAGGCACTTGTCAGTGAAACCAAGCCCATGCTTAACACAGCAACTCGACAGGCCAATGTCCCAATGCGCTTTGAGATAGCCACTTTCCTGTATGCATAGAGCGCATAGCTGAGGACGGCTCATCCTCAGCAGCCCAGCAACTCTGAAAACATGCCCGTAGCATCGTCTAGGCACTCCAGGTGCAACGGTAGCAGCAATGGGAAGCCTGTAAGCAAGCCTTGAAGCATCCACACCAAGCAATGGGGCCAGTTTTTGTGCATGGACCGCATTGAACCTTACAGAGCGCCCTATACCCAACATCTTTCGTAGCAAGTGCAACTTGCCTCCATTGGTAGTCACGACACGCAGGCAGAAACCAAGACCAGATTCATCATCGAATAACTCTTGGCAAAATGGAAAGGGAAGATCAAACAAACGGATTACCTCGCACTGCCCCCGCACCAAAAACACCTTGAAAACCACGCTGGAGCGCTTTTCTATCCACTTGCCGATCATTGGAGTCGTAAGCAATGAGGACTGCCTCGGTAACTAAGCGCTTGAAAGCGCGTAGATTTCCCTCGCTGGCCATGTGCAAACGCATAGCCATCTGCACATCATTCATACAGGTCAGATCGAAAGATTGACATTGTTTAACGAATCCCCGAACAAATCCCACCCAATTCGCATCAGCGATGAAGTTATCCATACTCTCACGGCCACTAACGCGTGATGAAAGGTGGGGCGCCACCTCAGGCAAGTTGTCGAGTTCAGAAGTGCCAGCTAGAACCAGACTCAATTTACATTCGTCCACCAGCTCTCTAAGAAACTCGGTAGCATCGTTCTCCCATTCGTTGCTCATCTCGGAGCGCCGCTGATACAGCAGGTGCTGAGCCTCATCGAGCCAGATCAGCCTCGTTTTGTAGTTCTTGAGAGCGTCGAACAGGAGAGATCTACGCATGTACAGCTGCCGTGCTGAGCCCGAATTAAATGGGTAGCGGATCGCGTTGAGGATGGCTTGGACAAGGTGAGATGTCCTTGGCTTATTCTGCACCCGAACACTAATAGCAGCCATACCTTGCGCAAAAAGAGCTGAATTCGGCAATGATGCACGAAAATACTCAAAAGATGCCGTTTTTCCGACACCCGAAGGACCGACCAGTCGCATTCCCTGTGGCATATTAAACTCAGTGCCTAGCTGAAATAGCCTGTCGAGCGACGTGAGTGCTTGAACTGCAGCAGGAAATAGCACAAATGTCCGATCAACAGATTTTGCCACACGCAATGCATTAACCGAATATGTAGCCAACCTGCGTGCCTCAAGAAGTTCATCATCAGAAGCAATCGCATCGAATTGCATCGACTGATCAAAGTATTTATTTTTACCGCTATTTTCCATAGTCAAAATGAAAATGTTTCAAATTGCGGAATGTCTTTCTCAGACAACTTGTATTCCGACTCTGACAGCAACTGAGTTGCGCTCGTCTCCTTCGAGACGGATTGTGCGGAGCTTGGAGACATCACTTTGTGTGAAGTCAGGTCGGCATACCGTCCCGCCGTCAACGCGTCAACTCGGCCTCGCCGACTCGTTGCATCGAGCCAGTGGTCGTGCAAACGCTGCCGGGCGCGTGCAAGTGAGTCCATACGATCGACGGACTGAAGGTCTTCTTTAGCGAACTTTCTAATCAAGCGATGTTGATTGAAACTAAGGCCACTAGCATATTGCGGCCAACGACACTGCGCTTCATGCCATGTCACACCATCTGGATCTAAAAAATGCAATGTGGAAATATCATCAGGATCCCATTTGCACAAGAGCTTCAATTTACTTCCATGCCTCTTGAAAACGTCTTTAAACGCATAGCTACCGTAGGGCAATCCAGTGAATTCAATTCCGCCCTGATTCACAGTCAGCATCCTGGACATACCTGCTGCTAGCCGTAGCTGATCTAACGTCCCAGGATAGCGTGCTGGTGGCACACGTTCAATTCCTTCTTGAAACAAAGTAAAAGGAGTCGCCATCTTTCGCCAATTTGGCTGATGCGGATATACATCGACAACAAACATCAGCAGACCGTTAATCAAATCTGTGAAGGTGATCGCAGCATCTTTGTAGGGGTCTATCCTTAGTATGCTGCCTACAGACTTTGTCACGCGACCCTTGGTCAAAGTCAATGTATTTAGCGTGCTAAAAAACCGCTCTACGTGAGGTTTCAGCCAAGGCGTACGAACACGGCAAAACATCAAGTCTACGCCGAGACTCATTGCCATCGTTTTGAAGCCAAATGAATGAAATTCAAGACCGTTATCTATTACCCATTCGTCACCCAACCCGCAAGATAGCCATTCATTCTCCAACTTCAACGATTTAATCATGTCTGCTTTAGGTTGCAATGCATTGCGAACCACTCCGCAAACTGATGTTAGCCCCGGCCCATAAAAGGAGATGTAAAATCCAAGAATATAGCCAGAGAAAGCATCAATCATCACTGTTAGCGTGGGCCTCCCTAGGGGGAGGCCTGTTCTGTCACAGATCACAACCCAATTGAGTGGCGTATGGTCGATTTCCACTTTCTGATAGGGATAGGTAGCCACTCCCTCAGGGAACGCGCTGCGACACTGCATTCGCGCTTGCGTGGGGCCCTGTCGCGAGGCGATCCTGTGATAAAAATCTACGTCTTTGATACGGCGTGCCACTGTTTGGTAACTCACCGCCGCTTCGTCTGACTGCAGAATTCCCTGCTGATAAGCACGCTTGAGTGCGATTTCCAGCTGCCTGTGAGCATGCTTGATTGATTGCTGTTTCGTCGTGAAGTACTCGCGCTTGAGCACTTGCCAAACGATCTTTTCAGCCTCGTTCCTCAGTCGCTTGACCCTCTTTCCCACCCTGTGCTTATCAACAATAGCCAGCGGGTTGTTGCCGCTCCTTTCATAGTTTCGCACCCACATCATTACTGCAGATGCAGAGGGTGCTTTCTCCCCTCTAAATTCGGCAAATTTTTTTATGGCCAGCGCCACCTTTGCACGTTGTCCCTTCGAAATGCGTAAACGCCTCAATTGCTTGATGTACGCAAGACGCTGCTCTAACCCTTTGCGTTCGTGCTCTGTCAGTGAAGCCAAGTCAACGAGCGCTGGCCACAGATCGGGCCCGCGGGGTACCGGTTCTGAGCTATGTTTAATGAGCTGATATTTGCCATCGTGAAACCCGCTCACCAGTTGAGCCGCTGTGGCCGTAAAGGATCTACGAGTGATGACATCCTCAATCAGGTACTCGCTTTTGTCGAGTTCACGGACCAGCTCAAGCGTTCGTTGACCCTGCCTAAATGTCAAGCCAGCGACCAAACTGAAGTGCATGGCACGCTCCTTCCTCACCAACATTCGGCAAGTACACCAAGTCCTTAGATTCATAGCGCAGATCAGCGCCAAGCATCAGTTGCCTATGGGCTACCAGATACAAAATCACTTCAAGGGGCACGCCAGCCTCTCGGAGCGACATGATGCTCACGGTACCGCCAGCCTCTGCAACCATGGTTTTAGCCAACTGCTGGTCAGCAAGTCGGCAGACACCTTTCGCGTAGCGCCTGATGATCAATGCTCTCTCCATCAAGCCGCCATGCCGAAGCCTCGTGTCTCGAACAACGAAGAACAGCATTCCACGCTCCGCGAGCTGGCGTCGTGCGTGAGCGAACAACTCCTGGTAGGAGTCCACGAATTTTTCGGGCTTGACCTCGACGACAGCACAGGACCCATCTGCAAACTTCACCGCAAAGTCTGGGGTGTAGCTTGATGCTTTCAGGCTGAGCTTGAAAGGCTGCGCTTTGATAGCCCTGGTCAAGGTGAACAAAGCCGCACAATGCACAAAGTCGCGCTCGACAGACGAATCCGCCTCGATGGCTTCGTCTTGCAGGTGAGGAAGGTTTAGCAAGCGCACGGTGTGCGCGGGCGAGCGATGCACCACCTTGCGGGTAGCAGGTTGCATGTTTTCTCCAGACAACAGAATATCCTCCAACCTCATGCTTGAGGTCGGATTTTCTTGACAACCGGAGAGTGCTGGGTAGACTTAAGTTTGCGGCTGATATTTTTATCAGCACTCTGGCCGGTCAATTTCTTCGGGGATTGATCGGTTTTTTTTATGTCATGGGACGCTCCTGTAGCAGTTTTTGTTGGCGCCGATGAAGGTGAACATCGTTCACAAAGGCAGGGATGACCTCGACCTTGGGATGCTCAAGCATGCCCAAGGCGATGGCGATTTCGTAACTTTTCCCGCGCGACGCCTTACTTTTGCCTGCCAGAACGGCGTACACCAGTGCCACAGAGAATCCGCGTGCGAGCGCCCACTCTCTGACGGAGACACCGTGCAAAAGGAACTGTTCTCTGATCACTGACGATGCTTGTTTCACTTTTTCTCCAACTTCCTTCAATTCTATGCAAATTTTTCAAAACTTATAGAAGATCATGAAGTCGAAGATATCAAACATAAGAGATGGGGTAGCTACAAGACTGCGTGAAGCACGAGAACTTTTAGGCCTCAAACAAGCGGAGCTCGCAACCCTGACGGCCATCAGCCGCTCAACGCAGATTGCCTACGAAAAAGGCACTACAGAGCCCACAACTGGATACTTACAAGCAGCGCAGCGGGCTGGACTCGACATCGACGCAGTTCTGTTTGGACCGAGGGAAGAGATTGATCATGCGGCTCCTCCCCCAGCGCGCGGACAACCTGACTGGGTACTCATCCAAGAGTGCTGCGACACAGTGGACTTCTTCTGTCTACGCTTTGCGCCGACCTGTCCGGCCAGCTATCGCTGGAAGCTGATCAGGCAGCTGTATGAGGCGCTTTCTGCTGCACTCTTGCAGGAGCCAGAAGCACCACAACCACCGTCTTTAGAGGTACTTAGCAAGCTGTGGGCCGACTATGGAAAGTGATGTGCACCTGAGCGTAGAGGCGCAGAAGTTGTGGAACGCGACCCTGAAGTCTTTGAAACAGATGCGTGATCCGCGCAAGTCCATGCAGGACGTGATGAGCTTTCACGCGGCCTCCGTGGCGTTCTATGTGCCTAGCGCCAAGCTCTCTTCCAAGCAGTGGATCCGTCGTCCTCTTGCATGCTGGCGACTTAAAAAGCTGCAACATGACCTGAAGGTCGCTCCAACACCACTGCTACTTGCCAAGGCCGATGACCTGCTGAGCAGCATCGAATTTAATTCGCGACGCCTAGTCCCGTCGCAACGGCACCGGATTCGGCAGGCCTGCGTTCGCAAATCCATGGCGCCGCGCACCATGCACCTTGCGTTCACTGCAGCAGGAATTTTCCAGACAGCAAACAAAGTTCACATGTACAGCCTCCCAAATTGGCTGCATGTCTGCGCAGGCGCGCTTCGCAATGTCGTAGGTGCTCTGATACCGATACTGCTACTGGGGACAGCGTGGTCCATCGTTGCCAACGGACAGCTCGTACGAGAGACTTTTGTCCTGGGATTTTTGACCATCTACACAGGTTGGATGACATGGGCGCTGAACGTGATCGGCCCTCAATGGCAACACGCCCAGAACATCCGTATGCAACTGGGCCTGCAGCAGATCTGCAACACCTGAGAGATGCTGCGTACGGCGTGCGAGGACATAGATCATCCATGAAAGCCACTTTGCTCGCATAAATTGGGCTGATCCCAACCAACCTCATCGTATGAAGAAAGCAGCCCGAGGGCTGCTAAGCATCAGACACGGGTCCCCCATCAACTGGCCTGCATACATCTCCACCGACACTGCCTGCCAAGCCGCCAAGCTCCAGCGATAGAGAACATCTCAGATCACTGTGCGGCACCTGCTGGGGAAGGGCCATGCTTGCCTTTTCGGTGGCTTGCGTGTAGATTGTTAAGTAAATTCTACAAACAATTTACTTAACATTTTTATGACCACACCTTCATTGATCCAGCTCACTCTTGACACCTTGCGTTGCACCCAACGAGACCTGGCAGCCAAGCTGGGCGTTTCACCAGCACAGGTTAGCAAATGGAAGAAGGGTGAGTACATGTCAATCGAGATGAGCCAACGTTTGCGTGCTCTAACAGGGATCGGCGATATCGATCCTGACTTCATCTTGCTCGCTGGCACGATGGAAGACGCAAAAAAATGGCAACTACTGATTCGCCACTTGGCTGACACCGCTGTCCATTCAGCCGAAACTGGCTACGAAACGGTCCCCCTCACAGAGGATATTCAAGAAGACTCGTGCCCTATTTTTTTTGACACTCTTAAGGCTCTACAGGATATGGGCATAGAGATTCCTAGCCAGTACCCTGAAGAACTGGACATTAATTTCCAGAATGATGAGCAAGAAGAATTAATTTACAAGAACAATATTGTATTTATAATTAACGAGATATTCAACTCACTTAACAATGTCTATGGATTCTATTCCGCATTCGTTTCAGGAATCATCTACGACGAAGATCTAGATCTGATAGATACCCCAGTATGGGAACTGGAAAACGACATGCTAAGGCTAGCAGCCTCAAAAATAGAAATAGACAAAGACCTGACTCCAGAATTCATCAGATTCAAATGGACTATCGAGACGGAAGTTGCAAAAAAACTAAGTCTTCTTAAGGAGTATGCGTTTAAATCATGTATTCCACTGAAAGCAGAGTTACTTGATCTAGCATATGCTTCACACGATGAGCTTGGTCGAGAGGCAGATGCTCATAGTCTAGGCTTCACAAGAAATAAGATTCATCCAGATATTTACCTAAATGAGCTACTGACGGGCATGCGTGTAATACACCAAGTCCTACCAGTAATAATGAAAAAACTCGACATCTATGAAGACTTTAAAATAGACACATCAGAGTTGAGTGCAGAGCGATAAGTAATGCACAACATATCAGCCAAAGCATACTATGGATTCTCTCGGAATTTTTTGGCTGATTTTTTACACAGGTGATCGTGGGATTGCAGCGCTCGCCAAACTCCGGCCATTTCGGGAATCCGAGTCTTGTGACTACGAGCAATCAAAGCTGACTCGTTGAAGAGCGAATAACTCTCTAGAATGGGTCTACAGAATCCCTTTCTTTACCCACCAATCACTTACAACTTGTTGATTTAATTGATGTAATTTTTCATAAACAAGGATTCACCAAAGAGCACTAGGGATCACTATCAATGGCAAAACCATAATAATTCTCATGCGTCTGGAAGGTCTTGATGAATTCTTGAAGTTGCACGCAGCCATACGCGACTCTGAATAATCCCGCAGCATGTCTCATGAATTTTCGCTTAATCTGGCACCTTACCAAAATCCACGCTTCTCCAAATTTTCGAACAGATCTGATAAAACGTTGAAAGAATCTGATTCAGTTAAAAGCTGCTGAACCTCAACTGGAGTTTTTTCGCGCCTGCCAGAGAACCCATTTGCACGTCGCAGAACCTGCTCGACCAGCCTGGTACGTGGCACAAGCACGTAATGCACCTCACAATCCATTCCTTCAGCAAGTCGCGCCAAGGTATTGAGTGTAATTGTTCCGTTGGCTTCAGCTTGCTCTAACTTACGCACACCTTGAGCGGATATAGCAAGGCGGCGCCCCAAAGCACCCGAGCTCATACCCAAGGCAAGCCTTATGGTCTTTGCCCATCCACATCTTGGCGTCGCACTTCGCTGCATTTTTGCAAACTCGCCAAACTGGCGATCTAGTTCAGCAAGGCGAATAAGATCTATTCTATTTTTCAACAAATTCAAAACCCCTCTGCATTGGGCAACAGATTGGTTGCCTGCATCATTCGGTCAGGCAACTCACGGCTTCCTGTTACTTGATGCGCGAGCGCGCAAGACGCAACCGCTCGCCGTACTGCGCTATCTTCGCATGCATCACTTGTGCACGAGACCAAATAGTCTCATACGAACGGATGAACGATCATGCTTACAGTTGAGAAAAGTCTTCTTGGGAAATTTGATGAACACGAGCTTGCCAAGTGCATCAGCGCCCATGGCTGGCAAGCAGCCCTGCCTGATGCCTTGAAGGACCACCAGTTGCTCCTGCTTTCAGACCAGCTCCGAGACCTGCTGGCGGGCAAGGGATGGAACTCAAAGCATGGCGATGGTAGTGCCGCCCTGTCTTTGGGCCTTCTGCTCTTGTCCAAGGCAGGTGCTTCCCTGCCGGAGGATCTTTCCAGAGAAGCGGATATGGCCAGTTTGCACGAGGTCTTGACGCTGCTGAGCATCTCCGTAGACCATGAAATAGTCAGCAGACTACTTCGTCGAGAAGATGGGACATCGGGGGCAGGATTCATGCAAAGCCTGCGCGAGCTTGTTCAGCTGAACTCACTCACAGAGCCATTCTCCATGTGATCCTGCACCATGCGTTGAAGATCAAGCTGTACTGTATCTGTGATCAGCTTGATCGACGCCTCGTCCAAGTTAACGCAGTATGCAGCTGCGATGAGCGTCAATGGATGAATTTGCAAGCTTTCGGCCAATGCCTCAATAACGCGAACGCTCGGTATCTGATGGCCTTGCTCAACTCTGCTCATGTGACGCCTGCTGGTTGCCATCAGCATGTCCTCTTGCGTCAAACCGCGCAGGGCACGCAGCTGTCGAAGCGCGTGGCCAAAGTCGGCTCGAGTGGGAACATGTTTGCGAGGCTGCATCGCCTCGATTTCCGCCCAGTGAGACCAAAAAGACCACGACCAACTAGTCTCATCTAAGGTTTTGCTATGTCCCTGCCATCAATCGCAGCCCCCATAGTTTTCCTTGACTTCGATGGGGTGCTGCACCCTGAGTTCTGTCACGAGTCAAAGCACTTCTGCTGCCTGCCGTTGATGGAAGATCTCCTGCGTCAAGCGTCGACATGTTTGGTGGTGATTTCAAGTACCTGGCGCTTGCAAGCGCCAGTTGAGAAGCTTCGAAAGCACTTCTCACCAGACATCGCGGACAGAATTTTGGGCGTCACCCCCCACTATCCCGAGCTGCGTGATGTTCCAAACACTTTGCTGGGCTACCACCGTCAAGCTGAATGCCGGGCTTGGCTGTGGGCTAACAATTCAGCCCACCTGCCTTGGCTGGCAGTGGACGACCGTCCTTGGCTGTTCATGCCATTTTGCGGCTCCCTGTTCGTGACCAACGGCCTCGAAGGCGTTACTGAAGGCGTCGCACCACAGCTTGCTGCTCGCCTTCATCGGCTCACCAGCTGATGACATCCACACTGAAATGTGGCCGCATAGCGCCTGCACTCAGACACCGTGATCTGCTGAAAATTTAATCACAACCTGCGGATAGTTCAACACTCAGTGAGAAGCGGCGGGAAGAGTTCAAAATTCAGAGGGTTTCCAGCCGAGGAGTTCAAAACTGAGAGGCAAAAAGCGTTGTCGAGATAAGGACCTGCGTTCGCCCCGCTGAGCGTGTGAACCTTTCGATATCCCTCAGGGATCTGCCATAGAAGGTGCAAAAAATGCAGCCGCACCGAGGTGATCCAGTGTCGATGTTCACCGAGGGTTGTCTCTGCACATGAGGCAGATCAGGGACTTACATGTACCTGGACCGCCCAGTCTGGACCCGCTGTGACTCTCATAGCGAGTTGAACTTTTCGCAACTCCTGACCTGTCGGAGCCTGGGAGGGCGTCTTACCGACTGATTCGATGCTCCCACAGAGATCCGCTGCTGCGCAGGGCGCAGGGCGCAGGGCGCAGGGCGCAGGGCGCAGGGCGCAGGGCGCAGGGCGCAGGGCGCAGGGCGCAGGGCGCAGGGCGAAGGGCGAAGGGCGAAGGGCGAAGGGCGAAGGGCGAAGGGCGAAGGGCGAAGGGCGAAGGGCGAAGGGCGAAGGGCGAAGGGCGAAGGGCGAAGGGCGAAGGGCGAAGGGCGAAGGGCGAAGGGCGAAGGGCGAAGGGCGAAGGGCGAAGGGCGAAGGGCGAAGGGCGCAGGGCGCAGGGCGCAGGGCGCAGGGCTCGCGAATGTAAGCCATGGGATAGGCACCTCAAAACTTGGCATTTCTCGGCCCTGATCACTCGCCAGGCAAGTTCAGAGTGCAAAAATATTCATTTAAATCAATGACTTACGAAGCGAATCGACAAGAAATTAGTTCAAAACTGAGTGAGAAAAGTTCAAAACTCGGTGGGAATCGACAGCAGGGTTTCCAAAAATCGCTCAGACTAGCCAGAAGCGACTTTTGCAGTGCCGAAGATTTCTGCAACCGACTGAAAAACCCGCGGAACTTCGGCTTTAGCACTCAATCCTAACGAGTGCTAATATGAAGGAATGGAAGAAAGGAACTCTGCAATGACAAACGCCTCCGGCTCCATTGCGACCACCTTGGCGCCCGCTAACCCCTGGGCCCTGGTGCCGCCTCTGGGCAATCTGGATGCCTACATTTCCGCGGTCAACCGCCTGCCCATGCTCACCCTCGAGGAAGAGCAGGACTACGCCCGCAAGCTCAAGGAACACAGTGACCTGGACGCCGCAGGGCGTCTGGTGATGTCCCACCTGCGCCTGGTGGTGTCCATCTCGCGCCAGTACCTGGGTTACGGCCTGCCCCATGGCGACCTGATCCAGGAAGGCAATGTCGGCCTGATGAAGGCCGTCAAGCGCTTCGATCCCGATCAGAACGTGCGCCTGGTGAGCTACGCCATGCACTGGATCAAGGCCGAGATCCACGAGTACATCCTCAAGAACTGGCGCATGGTCAAGGTCGCCACGACCAAGGCCCAGCGCAAGCTGTTCTTCAACCTGCGCTCCATGAAGCAGGGCCTGAAGTCCGACGCCGCCATGGCCGAGGACGGCGCCATGCTGCGCGACACGCTGACCTCCGGCGAGATCGACGCCATGGCCGAGAAGCTCAACGTCAAGCGCGAAGAAGTCATGGAGATGGAAACGCGCCTGGCCGGTGGCGACGTGCTGCTGGACCCCTCGCCCAGCGATGATGGCGAGCAGGCCTTCGGTCCCATCGCCTATCTGGCCGACGGCGCACATGAGCCCACGGCCATGATCGAGTCGCGCCAGCGTGACCACCTGGCCACCGACGGCATTGCCATGGCGCTGGATTCGCTGGACGACCGCAGCCGCCGCATCGTCGAGGAGCGCTGGCTCAAGGTCAACGATGACGGCTCGGGCGGCATGACGCTGCATGAGCTGGCCGCCGTGTATGGCGTGAGCGCCGAGCGCATTCGCCAGATCGAGGTGGCTGCCATGAAGAAGATGAAGAAGGCCCTGGCAGAGTTCGCCTGATGGCCTGACGGCCTGGGCTGACAGGCCGCTTCAAGACAAACCCGGATAATCTCCGGGTTTTTTATTGCCCGCAGCCTTTGCGGCCCCCACGCCCCCATGCCCGCCAGCGCCATCTCGCCACTACGCCGCCTCTTCGCCAATGCCTTGGCCACCGCCCTGGCTTCGGCCCTGCTGCCTTGCGCCGCCTTGGCGGGCGACCAGTGGCCCAGCAGCCCCCTGCATCTGATCGTGGGCTTTCCCGCGGGCTCCTCGCCCGACCTCACGGCGCGCGCCCTGGCCGAGCCGCTGGAAAAGCGCCTGGGCCAGCCCGTCATCGTCGAGAACAAGGTGGGAGCAGGCGGCAACATTGCAGGCGAGCAGGTGGCCCGTGCGCGCGACGGCCATACCTTCAGCGTGATGATCAACGGCAACCTGACGATTGCCCGCCTGCTCAACCCCGCTGTGCGCTACGACCCTGTGAAGGACCTGCAGCCCGTCAGCCTGATCGGCGTGGCGCCCCTGGTGCTGGTGGCACCGGCCGGCGCGCCCGAGGGTCGGGCCTTCCTGGAGGCCGCTGCCCAGGCCGGCAGCCGCTGGAGCTACGGCTCGCCCGGCGTGGGCACCGTGGGCCACCTGGGCATGGAGCTGCTCAAGAGCCGCTCCGCGCTCAGGCCCGAGCACATTCCCTATCCCGGCTACCCGCAGGTGTTCAACGCCATCCAGGGCGGCGACCTGCAGTTGTCCATGCTGCCGCCCGCGCTGGCCATGGCCCAGGTCCAGGCCGGCAAGCTGCGCGGCGTGGCCGTGACCTCGGCCACGCGCAGCCCGCTGGCGCCGGGCCTGCCCAGCCTCAAGGAGCTGGGCGTGGGCGATTTCGACCTGGAGATCTGGAACGCCGTGGCCGCGCCCAAGGCCATGCCCGCCGCCCATGTGCACAAGCTGGCCGAGGCCGTGAGCGAGATCGTGCGCTCGCCCGAGATGCGCGCGCGCCTGGCCGCCCAGGGCTGGCAGGCCGTGGGCAGCTCGCCCGAAGGCCTGGCCCTGCGCATGCGCCAGGACGTGGCGACGCTGGGCCGCATCATCCGCGAACAGGGCATACGCGCACAATGATGCGCCCAGTGACGTGCTCTCTTTGACACCCCCATGACCGCAGCCCAAGCCTTTACCGAACTCAATGCCTGGCAGGTCATGGCCTGGGGTCTGGCCTTCTTTGGCGTGCTCTACCTGGCCGGCGGCTGGGGCATGTCGGCGCTCACGCGCTGGCTGCAGCGGCGCGGCGTGGGCCGCGTGCTGGACACGCGCCCGCTCAAGCCCGACCAGTTGCAGCGCGAATGGCGCCAGTCGCTGCATTCGGTGCTGATCTTCGGCATCGGCATGATCGTGCCCTGGGGCCTTCTGCAATTGGGGTGGGCGCGGCTGGAGCCCGATGCAGGCCCCTGGCGCATTGCCATCGAAGTCGTGGTGCTGCTGATCTGGAACGATGTGCATTTCTGGATCAACCACCGCCTGCTGCACACGCGGCTGCTGGGGCGCTTTCATGGCGACCACCACCGCTCCATCGTCACCACGCCGTGGTCCACCTACAGCTTCCATCCCATCGAGGCGCTGATGCTGGGCAACGTCATCCTGCTGCCCATGGTGGTGCACGACTTCAGTTTCTGGTCGCTGGCCTCGGTGCCCGTGCTCAGCCTGCTGCTGAACGTCATAGGCCACTCCAACTACGACTTCTTTCCCGGGGTGTCCGACACGCATGCGCTGGCCGCCAGCCGGCGCCACCATCTGCACCATGCCCGGCCCAATGGCAACTACGGCTTTGCGCTGGCCTTCATGGACCGGCTGATGCGCACGCGCGTGGCACTGCCCGCCACGGCCCGGCCCAGGACGGAATGAGCCGACCGCCTGCTCGCCACGTCCAGCCACGGCTGCCCCGGCTGCGCCACGGGCGCGACCTGCAGTCGCTGGCCTATCTGGTGGCGCTGCCGCTGATCGTGTGGTGGCAGTGGCAGCATGGCTGGAACCTGTGGCTCTACGGGATCGAGCTGTTCCTCACGCTGGGCGTGGGCGTCATCCACCACAACCACACGCATTTGCGCATGTGGCGCGGGCGCTGGGCCAACCGCTTCACCGACTACTGGCTCACCCTGCTGCAAGGCCACCCGACCTTCGTGTTCTGGCCCGCCCATGTGGCCAACCACCACCGCTTCCGCCACGGCCCGCGCGACATGGCACGCACCTACCGCTTCGGCGGCGACCACAACCATCTGCTGGGCTACCTGCTCCACCCGCTGCAGGCCGGCTGGGTGCTGTACCCGCTGTTCCTGCGCTGGCTGGGCCAGCTGCGGCGGCATTGGCCCGGCGCCTTTCGCTACTGCATGGGCCAGTACCTGCTGTGGCTGGGCAGCTGGGCGCTGCTGCTGTCGCTGGATTGGCAAAAGGCCTTGCTGCTGGTGATCGTTCCCCAGTTGCATGGCCTGCACTGGCTGCTGGCCACCAACTACCTGCAGCACGCCCATGCCGATGGCCGGCCACTGACGCGCGGCCAGCGGATGGACAGCGCCACGCCACTGAACTACGCGCGCAATTTCGAGGGCTGGGTCAATCCGCTGCTGTTCAACATCGGCCTGCACACGGCCCACCACGAGCGGCCCCAGGCCCACTGGTCCGAGCTCACGCGCCTGCACAGCGAACACTACCGCCAGCGCGTGGCCCCTGCGCTCAACGAAGGCGGACTGCTACCCTACATGGCCCGCGTCTTCGTGCTCGGCACGGTCTGGCCGCCGGCGCGCACGCGTGCGCAAATGCCTCCCGGAACATACGACTGATACGACCCTGAACCCATGCCCGTCGCCTATTCCAACGTCTATCTGCATGCCGCAGGCATGTTCCTGCCCGGTGAACCCGTGGACAACGCAGGCATGGATGCCTACGTGGCGCCGCTCAACCGCCTGTCCGAGCGCCTCAAGCGCCGCATCCTGGCCGAGAACGGCATTGTCCAGCGCCACTACGCCATCGACGCCGAAGGCCGCACCGTCCACAGCAACACGGCCATGGCCGCCCAGGCCATCCAGGACTGCCTGGCACAGGCCGGGCGCGCGCTGGGCGATGTCGGCTTCCTGGCCAGCGGCTCGTCGGGCGGCGATGCGCTCATGCCCGGCTTTGCCAGCATGATCCAGGGCGAGATGGCCGCGCCGCCCATGGAGACCCTGTCCGTGCACGGCGTCTGCGCCGCCAGCGTGGGCGCGCTGCAGGCAGCGGCCCAGGCCGTGGACCGCGCGCCCGACTCGCTGGCCCTGGCCGTGGCCAGCGAAATGCCCTCACGCCTGTTCAAGCGCTCGCGCTTCGCGGCCCAGGGATACAACACGGACTTCGATGCCCACTTCCTGCGCTGGATGCTGTCCGATGGCGCAGGCGCCGCGCTGCTGGGCGGCCCTCAGGCCCTGCCCCAGGCGCCGGGCCTGCGCCTGAAGCTGCGCTGGACGCACCTGCGCAGCTTTGCGGGCGACTACCCGGTCTGCATGCAGCTGGGCCTGACGCCCGACCGCGCCACCAGCCACCTGGACTTTGCCGCCTGGGGCGAGGCCGAGGCCGCAGGCGCGCTGTCGCTGCGCCAGGACATCCGCCTGCTGCCGCACCTGTTCGATGTCTGCATCCACGAATACGCCCACCTGGCGCACACGGGCTGGGTGCCCGAGCGCGGCATCGACCATTTCCTGTGCCACTACTCGTCGGAGCGCTTCATCCCCGTGGTCGATGAGCTGCTGGGCAAGGCCCAGCTCGGCATCCCGCGCGAGCGCTGGTGGAGCAATCTGGCCTGGCGTGGCAACACGGGCGCGGCCTCCATCTTCGTGATGCTGTCCGAGTTCCTGCGCACGGAATCGGCACGCCTGAAGCACGGCGACACCGTGCTGTGCTTCATTCCCGAATCGGGCCGCTTCACGGCCGGCTACATGCTGCTGGAAGTGGAGGATGCGGCCCAGGCTCCCGCCGCCACCCCGGCCAAGGCCGCAGCACGCAGTGCCACCGCCGAAGCTCCCGCTGCCCCGGACCTGCTGCCCGATGTCTCCACCATCGCCCCGCCCCACGACCCGAACCAGGCCCCGGCCACGCTGGCGCCGCTGCTGACCGAACTGGCCAGCCTCTGGCAGGACTACCGCTCGCGCGTGTGGCGCACGCCGCTGCTGCAGCGCATACGCACAGGCAGGCTGCAGACGGCGGACTACGTGCGCTGGATGAGCCACTGGGTTCCCCAGGTGCGCGAGGGCAGCCTGTGGATGCGCGAGGGCGCGGCCTCGCTGACCGGCGAGCACGCGGCGCTGGCTGCGCTGATCGACGTGCATGCGGGCGAGGAGCAGAACGACTTCCGCATCCTGCACGAGGACTACCTCAAGGCCGGCGGCACCGAGACCGACCTCACCCGCCTGCGCCGCAACCCCGGCGGCGAGGCGCTCAACGCCTATCTGCACGGCCTGGCCGCCACGCCCAATCCGGTCGGCCTGCTGGGCGCCATCTACATCATCGAAGGCACGGGCCAGCGCATCGTGCCCAGCCTGCTGCCGCTGCTGCGCGCCAGCCTGCCGCTGCCGCCCGATGCCTTCCGCTTCCTGGAATACCACGGCGCCAACGACGAACACCACCTGGAGCGCTGGCTCATGGCCGTGCAGATGGTGATGGCGCTGGACGGCACAGACGGCAGCGGGGGCACGGCGGCGCAGGCCATCGTGCGCACCGCGCGCCACACGGCGGCGCTGTACCTGATGCAGTTCGAGCATGTCCTGCCCGAGGAGCACTGATGCAACCACCAGACTTCATCGAACCGCCCCACGACGAGCGCGACCCCAGCCCCTGGCGCGCGCTGTACCTGGACCAGAGCACGCCGCTGCCCGACGACGTCAAGGCCGCCTGGCTGCGTGACTGCAGCAGCGGCTCGCGCCAGTACCTGCTGCCCTTCCTGCGGCCGCTGGCACGCACCAGCATCGTGCTCATCCAGATCCTCAAGGTGCTGCTGCCGCGCAACTGGGCGCACTCCAGGCTGCTGCACCGGCTGCTGGCCTTCAGCATGAACCGCTTCGTCTCGCCCGAGGCCAACTGGCTCATCCTGCGCCATTTCCACCTGGGCTCGCAGATCCTGGCCTTTGTCGCGGCCAATGCGCCCACGCCCGTGTCCACCACACCGCTGGAGCCAGGCAGCATCGACGACATCAGGGACGACCTGTTCCTCAGGCACGACCTGAACCTGTTCAACTTCGTCATCCGCCTGAACAACGCGCTGCGCGCCGCAGGCCAGGAACTGCAGCCCGTGGCCGAGCCCGACTTCTCCATGCTGCGCAACCCGCCCCTGCGCCTGGAGGACATGCCGCGCGGGCGCCTGAACCTGCTGGACCTGCAAAGCGCCATCGAGGTCTACACGCCCGTCTACCAGCTGCTGCTGACCGACAACGACTTCTGGCGCGCCAGCAACTCGCTGCAGCTGGACGAGACCGTGGCCATCTATGCGGCCAAGATCCTCGCCTCGCCCGAGCACCTGGTCATGCTCAACAACAAGCACCCGCTGGTGCCCCTGTCCACCCTGCGCGCCGGCCACCGCCTGGTGCTGCACGGCCTGTCCACCGAAATGCTGCACTGCCTGCTGATGAAGGTCGCCAGCGGCGACATCCCCCTGCCCGCACGCGAGCTGGCACGCATGCGCGAAGCCGCCCGCGCCCACGGCAGCGAAACGGCCAGCGGTGCCGACCATGCCAGCAGCGCCAGCAGCACGGCAGCCGTCTGACCCAGGTCAAGGAACAGCGGCGGATTGACGCCATCTGGCGCGAAAACGGTTACATCACGTTGCATTCAGCCGCAGGGCCCGCTAGCCTGCACGGCTTCGCCCTGGCCGCACGCCCGGGTCCCTGCCAGCGCCAGGGCGCCTCCTGCCCTGGCTTGCGGCGCCTTCGAACCGTCCGTGCCATGCCATCGTCGTCCTTTGCGCCTTCAGCCGTACGCTGCAGCGAATGCATGCGTTCGTCGCACTGCCTGCTGGGGCAACTGCCCGAACCCGCCTTCCTGCAATGGCTGCCGCACATCCGCGAACGCGGCCTGGCCAAGGGCCAGAAGCTCCAGGCGCAAGGCTGCGTTGCCCATGAATTCCAGGTGATCAAGCTCGGTTTCGTCCTGGCCATCCGCCGTGGCGGCGACGGCGTGCAGCGGCCCGTGGCACTGTTCGGCAACGGCCACGCGCTGGGCAGCCCGGGCTGGCTGCAGCAGCCCTCGGCCATGCACTTCGAGGCACTGGGCCCAGGGCGCATCTGCTGCGTGGACATCGCCACCATCACGCGCCGCGGCCTGGTCGATGCCGCCTTCGTGCGCGCGCTGGCCACCAGCTACACCTGCAACAACGCCCTGCTGGCGGAATGGGCCCACATCGTCCGCATCCCCGGCGTGCTGCGCCAGCTGGCCGCCACCCTGATGCAACTGGCCGCGCTGCAGTCAAGCATGCTCGTGCGCCTGCCCAGCCAGGGCGCACTGGCCGCCCTGCTGGCCACCACGCGCGAAACCATTGCGCGCAGCCTTGTGCGCCTGGTGCAACTGGGCGCGCTGGAGCGGCCCGACCGATGGCACTGCGTGCTGCAGCCTGCGGTGTTGTTGAGGATCAGTGGGGCGGGTGTGCAGGATGGAGGCGGCGAAGGGCAGACGGCCAGCAAAAAAGACTAGTCTTTTCCAACGTTCTTATGGCCTCCCAACGCCTGCTCCAACCGCTCGATACGGTGAAGAAGTTCTCCGTACCTGGTCTCTGTCTGCGCCTCGAACTCAAGCACCATCCGGCGAAACAGCTGCTCTGGCGCCAGTCCGGTTCTGGCAAGGATTTCCCCCCATCGCCTTGCCGTATCCGCGGTGGCTCGCAAGACCAGATTTGACGCAGGCTCGCCCCCACTGGGCGCTTTTTCATTCTCCGGCGACTCTGTTCCGCTGAGCAACCACTCCAGATCCACAGCGAGCGCGGCAGCCAGGCGCTTGGCAACGTCCGGGCGCGGCTTGGCCCTCCTGGTCTCGTAACGGCTGATCTGTGTGGCTGCAATATCGCTGGCCACGGCCAGTTCGACCTGGGTCAGGTGCAGACGGCTTCGAGCGTCTGCCAGACGGTTCGCGAAATCGGGATTTCCCATGAAGGATTGAAAAAGGCTATCAAAGACTAGTCTTTTGATGTACTATGCATTCACACTCGACAGCAGCCACTGTGCGAGCCCGCTTGCAAGATCCGTATTGCTCAAACACACGGATCTGCTGATTCGCGCCCTTTCAGAAGGAACGAAACCATGTCGGATGATGGCATATCGGCGCCTGCCCGCCAGGCGTGTGCAAGCCCGCCCCCGCAGCCTGTGTTCAACGCCGAGGACCTGGCGTCCGATGCGCTGTGCCATATGGAAGCGGCGCTGGCCGTGCTGGAAGTGCACGCGCAGCAGTGCCAGTACCCGGACGTGCATGGCGCGCGCGATTTGCTGCGCAGCTACTACGACACGGCCTATGGCCACATGAACAACGAGCCCCTGCCAGACATGGAGGCTGTGGTACTGCCCAGAATGTCTTCGGACCTGGACCGTGCCGTGGGAATCCTCCAGCGCGTGAACGGCGACGACAGGGATGACCTCATGCTGCACGCCGTCAATCATCTGTTGCGCGCTGCGCGCAGGCATCTCCAAAGGCAGGCCTGAACCAGGTTCTGTTCACACCCTAAGCCACCCCCGCCTGCTGCGCCAGCAGCGTCGCCACGGGCCTGTGGATCAGCGCAGGAATCTGCTCTGCCGGCATCGCACGGGCGAAGAGCCAGCCCTGGTAGGCGTCGCAGTCCAGGATGCGCAGCAGGCGCAGTTGCTCGGCGGTTTCCACGCCTTCGGCCACCACCTGCAGGCCCAGGGTGCGGGCCAGCGCGATCACGGCCTTGACGATCTTGGCGTCGGCCGGGCTGTCGAGCATGGGGCCGATGAAGGTGCGGTCTATCTTCACGCGCGAGACGGGCAGATCGCGCAGGTGGGCCAGCGAGGAGTAGCCGGTGCCGAAATCGTCCAGCACCACGCAGACGCCGGCCGCCAGCAGGCTGCCCAGCAGCTCGCGCGCCTGCAGCGGGTCGGTCATGGCGGCGGACTCGGTGACCTCCAGCTCCAACAGGTGCGGCGGCACGCCATGCCGGGCCAGGCTGGCCATGAGGCGCTGCTGCAGGTCGGCCTGGCGCAGTTGCTGGGCCGAGAGGTTGACCGCCACGCGCAGCGGCATGCCTGCGCGCAGCCAGTCGCCGGCCTGGCGGCAGGCCGCATCGATCACCCATTCGCCCAGAGCGAGGATCAGGCCCGTGGACTCGGCCACGGGCACGAAGCGCTCCGGCGAGACCCAGCCCATCTGCTCGTCGTTCCAGCGCAGCAGGGCCTCCACGCCCTGGACCTGGCCGCCCAGCACCTGCACCTGGGGCTGGAAATGCAGGCTCAGCAGACCCCGGTCCAGGGCGCGCTTGAGGCGTTCGTGCAGCAGCACTTTCTCGGCCATGGCCTCGCCCATGGCGCTTGCATAGCAGGCGTAGGAGGCACGGCCGCGCTGCTTGGCGTCGTACATGGCCATGTCGGCATAGCGCATGAGGGTGGCCGCATCGCCCGCGTCCTGCGGGTAGAAGGCCACGCCCACGCTGGCGCCGAAGTTCAGCGCGTAGTGGCCGATGGCGCAGGGCCGGCACAGCTCGCCCAGCAGCGCGTCGACGCGCCGGCGCAGGTCCGGCCCGTTGCAGGGATGCAGCACGGCGGTGAATTCGTCACCGCCCATGCGCGCCAGCGTGGCCGAAGTGCCCAGCGCGGCCTGCAGGCGGCGCGCCACTTCCTTGAGCACCTGGTCGCCCACGTCGTGGCCATAGCCGTCGTTGATGGCCTTGAAGTTGTCGAGGTCGAGCAGCAGCAGCGCAAAGGACGCGGGCCCGGTGCCCGAGCCCGAGCCCGAACCCACTTGCGCCTGCGCTTGCGAGATCGCCTGCTCCAGCTGCAACCCGAACTGCCAGCGGTTGAGCAGGCCGGTGAGCGTGTCGTGCGTGGCGTGGTAGTGCATGCAGGCCTCCATCTGGCGCAGCTGCGACAGGTCGCGCACAAAGGCCACGGCCACGCCCCCGCCGTGCGGGGAATGGCCCAGGGCGATGTCCACGGACAGGCGCTTGCCGTCCTTGCGCAGCAGCCACAGGTCACGCCCCTGCCCCATGGGCCGGCGCGCGGGCTGGGCGAAGTAGGACTGCAGCTGCGGCCCATGGGCCGCATGCGCCTCGGGCGGCAGCAGCATCTGCAGCGGACGGCCCAGCAGCTCGGAGGCGCCATAGCCGCTCATGGCCTGCATGGCGGGATTGGCCAGCAGGATGCGGCCCTTGCGATCCACGAGCACGATGCCGTCGGGCGCGGCCTCCATGGCCACGCGCTTGAGCTCCTCATCCAGCGCCTCGCACGGCCCGATCAGATGGCCGGCTTGCGCGCTCCAGGCCGACGCCATCATGCGGACGGCCCCTTGCCGTGGAAGACCGATGCCGCAGCCTCCAGCGCCTGAGCCTGCCCGGCCAGCTGCTGCGCGTGCCCGATGGTGTCGCGCGCCAGCGTGGCGTTGTGCTGGGTCATCTGTTCGAGCTGCTGCACGGCGGCCTGCACCTGTTGCACGCCACCGGCCTGGGCCTGGCTGGCGGCCTGCATGCCTTCGGCCAGCAGCAGCTGCTCGCGCATGTCGGCCTGCACGGCGAGCATGGCCTCGCCCATTTCGCGCGCCATGGCGCAGCTTTGCGCCACCTGCTGCTGCGATGCCTCGATCAATGCCTTGATCTGGCGCGCAGCGTGGGCGCTGCGCTGGGACAGGCCGCGCACCTCGTCGGCCACCACGGCAAAGCCCTTGCCGTGCTCGCCGGCGCGCGCGGCCTCCACGGCGGCGTTGAGCGCCAGCAGATTGGTCTGAAAGGCAATGCCGTCGATGAGCGAGCTGATCTCCCCGACCTGGTCGCTGGTCCGGGCCACGCCGCGCATGCCCTGGTCCAGTTGCGCGACCATGCGGCTGCTCTGCCCGGCCATGTCCACGCCATGCCGCGCGCGGCGGGCGGCCTCGCCGGCCTGGGCGCTGCTGCGCTCTATGGCGCAGGCCAGGGCCTGCATGGCCTGGGCCGATTGCTCCAGGCTGGCAGCGGCAGCCTCGGTGCGGTCGCTCAGTTCGGTGCTGCCCTGCTGCACGGCCAGCGCGCAGCGGCGCACCTGGTCGCTCTTGCCCTGGATGTCGTCCACCAGGGAGACCAGGTTGAGTCCGGTCTGCCGCACGGCGCCGCCGATGGCGCCGATCTCGTCCGTGCGCTGCGTGAACAGTTCCCCCGTCTGCTGCCCGCTGGCCACGGCCTGGGCCTGTCCGCGCAGGGCAGCCAGGGGCATGAGCAGCCTGGTGCGCAGCCACTGCCCGGCCGCCACGCAAGCCAGGCTCCAGATCAGCCAGGCGGGCCAGATCTCGGCCAGCGTCAGGGACAGGGGCAAAGCCGAGGCCCAGGCCTGCAGCGACGGCAACCACAGCCCGGCCGATCCCAACAGCCACAGTCCCGCCACCATGGCCTGCGCCCGCCAGGCCAGCGGCCTGAAGCGCCACCAGCGCTGCAGCGCGCCCGCGGCGCCGCGCCCCACCGGAAAGCCCCGGTGCAGGCCCAGCGAGCGCACGCCGGCATTGATCTGTTCATAGAGCGCCGCATGCTGCTGCACCTCGCACGGCTGCGGCCGGGTGCGCACGGACAGGTAGCCGACCACGGTGCCCGCATGGCGTATGGGACTGGCGTTGGCGCGCACCCAGTAGTGGTCGCCGTTCTTGCGCCGGTTCTTGACCAGGGCGCTCCAGGGCAGCCCTCGCTGGATGGTGGACCACATGTCGGCGAAGGCGGCGGCCGGCATGTCCGGATGGCGCACGATGCTGTGGGCCTTGCCGTAGAGCTCGGCGGCCTCGAAGCCGCTGACGCGGATGAAGGCATCGTTGGCATAGACGATGCGCCCCTTCAGGTCGGTGACGGAAAGAAGCGTCTCTCCTTCGTTCAAAGGGTACTCACGCTGGGTGACGTACACGTTTCGCCGCATGGATCAGGTCTCTTGGAGATGGGCGGGGCGTCGGCATGACGCTCCAGGCGGGGCCCACTCTAAGCAGTCCTGCGGCGATGCACATCAGGGATGGTGTGCCGCATCGCGCCTAAACGCAGCCAATGTGACGGCGGTCACACTGGCTGCGGCGCGCGCAGGATCAGGAACGCTTTTCCTGCAGCAGGGCCTTGACGTCGGCGCCCAGCACCTGCGGGCCGCCGCCGTAGCGCTCATACACGCGCAGGCGGCCGGCCGTGTCATAGACATAGCTGCCGGCCGAATGGTCCAGCGTGTAGGTGCCTTCGGTCTTGCCGGGCACCTTCTTGTAGAAGAGCTTGAAATCCTTGGCCACGGCCGCCGTCTCGTCCGGCGTGCCGTGCAGGCCGACGAAGCCGGGGTCGAAGTTGCCCAGGTAGGCCTTGAGCACCTCGGGCGTGTCGCGCTCGGGGTCCAGGGTGACGAAGACGCCCTGCAGCCTGTCGCCATCGGCGCCCAGCTGCTGCTTGACCTCGACCAGCTCCTGCAGCGTGGTGGGGCAGACGTCGGGGCATTGCGTGTAGCCGAAGAAGACCACGACGACCTTGCCCGCAAAGTCCTTGATGCTGCGCTGCTTGCCGTCCACATCGCGCAGGGGAATGTCCTTGGCGTATTCGGCGCCCGTGACATCGACGCCCTGGAAACTGGTCTTGGCCTCGCGCGAGCATCCGCTCAGCGCCAGGGCGCCCCATGCCATGGCGGTCACGCCCAGAAAGCGCAGCGCTGTCCGTTTGTTCATGCTTCCTCAACAAGGTAGTTGCCGCAGGCTGCGTGGCCGCAAAGCCTGCGCGCCGCCCGGGCTGGAAAGGGAAAAGGCGAAAGCGTCTGCTGAAGGCGCTTTCGCACAGCCGCAAACCATAACCCATAACCGCAAGACCCCGGCGCTGCGGGGCCTGCCTGCCTCCATGAGACGGCCTGGCTGCCGGCTCGGTTCCTTGGCGCAGGCCTCAGTCGCCGTCGCCGGGGCGTCCCGCCGTGTCCCACGAGGCCGATGCACGCAGCAGCCGGTCCAGGTCGCGCTTGGCCTTGCCGGCGTCGGCCATGCCCAGCCCGGCGGGCATGCGCATCATCCAGTGACCCTGCGGGTCCACCACGTACAGGTGGTCCTGCAGCGCATGGCCGGGCGCGGGCTGCAGCCAGCCGCGCAGCACGGCCTCGGGCACGCGCAGCACCGTGGCCTGGGCCAGCGCGGGGCGCAGGTGGGCGGGCACGGGTGCGTCGTCGGAGATGAGCCAGACCCGGTCCAGCCGGTCCTTTTCGCGGCCCAGGGTTTCGCGCAGCTGGCGCTGCAGATAGAGATGGCTTTCGCAGGCGCTGCCGCAGGCCCCGCCCGCCACGCTCAGCAGCAGCCATTGGCCCTTGAGCGACTGCAGCGGTACAGGGGCGCCGTCCAGCGTGGTGGCCGTGGCCGGTGGCAAGGCTGGCTGGTCCGCGATCAGCTCGCCAAAGCTGCGCTGCTGGCCAGGCCGCAGCACGTAGTAGGTGAAATAGGAGGCCACCACGGGCGCGGCGCAGACCGCGAACACGGCCAGCATCTTCCAGCGGCCGCTGCGCGTGCGTTGCGCGCCGGCAAGGCCCGGCTGCAAGGGTGGCAGGCCATGGACAGTCATCTCCAGGGGAGTCTCAGGAGCGGGCATGGCGCGGGCGGACAAAGCGTCGGACGATTTGGAACCAGACATACAAAAGCGTGATCAGGGCCGCAAGTCCAAACCATTGGAACGCATAGCCATGGTGTTTCTCGACACCGGCCGTCACAACGGGCCAGTCGCGCCGCAGGCCTTCGCTGGCTTCGCCGGTCTGCAGCAGGCTCCATTCGCGCAGCGGCAGCCCGGAGGCCACGGCCCATTCGGCAATGTCCACATTCTGTCGGATGCGCGACTTTTGCCCATCAGGGTCTGCCCCTGCACGGCCGAATTCGTAGAGCCGGGACGGCGTGGCCTCCATGCGCCCCTGGACGGTCACCAGCCCTTCGGGCGTCTGCACCTCGGGCAGGGCCGTGCGGTCCAGGAAGTTGCGCGGCACCCAGCCGCGCTGCACGGCGATCACCACGTCCTCATGCGGCGAAGCCAGCCGCAGCGGCGTGAGCACGAAGAAGCCCGGCTGGCCCTGCATCTGGCGGTTGTCCAGGTACAGCGTCTGCCCCGCAATCCAGTGGCCCTGCAATTGCACGGGACGGTGCAGCCAGGGCGCGGCTTCGGGGTTCGGCACCGCATCGGGCTGCACGGCTGCCAGCTGGGCGTTGCTCCACGGCGGCAGGCCCTGCTGGCGCTGCACGGCGTCGAACAGTTCCTGCTTGTAGGCCGCGCGCTGCAGCTGCCAGCGGCCCAGGGACAGCGTGACGGCCACGCCGATCAGCGCGGCCAAGGTGATCAGTACAAACCGCCAGCGCTCTGGCATCCTGGAAACACGCACCGGATAATCCACCCATGAAATTCGTGATCGTTCTCGCCCTGCTGGCCATTGTCGCCAGCCTGGGCAGCGCCCTGTTCTTCATGATGCGCCGCAATCCCGAAGACCAGCAGGGTGCGGGCGACGACAAACGCCGCAGCCGCGCCATGTTCCGTGCACTGGCGCTGCGCGTGGGCCTGTCCATCGCGCTGTTCCTGTGCGTGCTGCTGGCGGCCAAGCTGGGCTACATCCATCCCACCGGCTGGACCGCCGGGCAATAGACAAGCCCCCCTGCCCCCACAAACAAAAAGAAGCGCCCTGGCGCTTCTTTTTGCATGGGGCCGGATACAGACTACATCCAGTAGACCAGCACGTAGAGGAACAGCCACACCACGTCCACGAAGTGCCAGTACCATGCCGCGCCCTCGAAGCCGAAATGCCGCTCGGCCGTGAAGTGCCCGGCATGCAGGCGCATGGTGATGAAGAACAGCATCAGCATGCCCACGAAGACGTGGAAGCCGTGGAATCCAGTGAGCAGGAAGAAGGTCGAGCCGAACACGCCCGAGGACAGCTTGAGGTTCAGATCCGTGTACAGGTGGTAGTACTCGTAGCCCTGCACGCACAGGAAGACGAAGCCCAGGATCACCGTCATCCACATGAAGGCGATGGTGCGGGCGCGGTGGCCGGCCTGCAGCGCATGGTGGGCAATGGTCAGCGTCACGCCCGAAGTCAGCAGCAGCGCCGTGTTGATGGTGGGCAGCCAGAACGGGCCCACGGTCTGGAAGGGCTCGACACTGTTGGCCGGCGAGGCCGTGGCACCCGCTGCCATGCTGGGCCAGACGGCCTTGAAGTCGGGCCACAGCAAGGCGTTGTCCAGGCTGCCCAGCGCGGGCACCGAGTGCGAGCGCGCCCACCACAGGGCGGTGAAGAAGGCGCCGAAGAACATCACCTCGGAGAAGATGAACCAGCTCATGCTCCAGCGGAAGGACAGGTCGATCTTGCGACCGTACTTGCCCGACTCGCTTTCATGCGCGGCCTCCCGGAACCAGAAAAAGAGCACGGCCAGCCACCAGACCAGGCCCAGGCCCAGGCTGTACATGCCCCATTCATGGCCGTTGATCCAGTTGCCCGCGCCCAGGATCACGAAGAACAGCCCCGCCGCCGCCATGACGGGATGGCTGGACTCTGCCGGCACGTAGTAGTAAGGCGTTTTGCCGTGGGTGGTTGCACTCATTGCTCAGCTCCTGACATTCTTGGTTCTGTGTTTCCCGTCGATCACTCTCTGTCCCCGATGGCCGCGCCGCTCAGACCACGAGCTTGACCAGCGCGATCAATCCCAGCACCAGCAGGAAGATGGCCGCCAGCCCCACTGCAATCACATGCAGCGGCGTGATGCGCTCCCCGTCCTGCTGGTACTCGCTTGCCCTGCGCACGCCGAACAGGGACCAGGCCACGGCGCGCACCGTGCGCCACACGCTGGGCGGGCGGCGCTTGTCCCCGGGTTGCGGCGCATTCATGAGGCCGGCTCCTGCTTCGGCCCTGCGGCCACCGGCGCATCGCCCGTGGGCGCGGCCGGCGTCCTGCCGCCCACCTCGAAGAAGGTATAGGACAGCGTGATCGTGGTCACGTCCTTGGAGATGCGCGGATCGATCACGAAGGCCACCGGCCACTCGCGCTTTTCCCCTGGCTCCAGCGTGTACTGCGAAAAGCAGAAGCACTCGAGCTTGTTGAAATGCGCAGCCGCCTGGCGTGGCGCATAGCTCGGTATCGCCTGGGCCGCCATGCGGCGGTTCTGCACATTCTGGAATTCGTACATGACCGTGGCCAGCTCGCCCGGATGGACCTGCATGGAGCGCTGCGCCGGCTTGAAGTCCCAGGGCCCGCGCGCATTGGCGTCGAACTCCACGGTGATGGTGCGGCTCTTGTCCACCTGCGAGTTGGCCGGCAGCTTCACATCGCGCCCGGCCGTGCCGTTGCCCGGCACCTGCCGCTCGGACAGCGACAGGATGTTGATGCCCGTGAGCTCGCAGATGTGCTTGTAGATGGGGATCAGCACGTAGCCGAAGGCAAACATGCCCAGCGCCACCACGGCCAGCTTGCCCACCATCTTCGCGTTTTCACTGCGCACGCTCACGGATTGCCCTCCTGTTGCCTTCAAGCGCTCAATGGAGCACGGTGATCTTGATCACGAAGCCGGCCAGAAAGACCAGCGCCACCGATACCAGGATCAGCGCCAGCCGCACGTTGGCTTTTCGTTGCTGTGCATCCATTTTTCTGATCTCCATGACTACTGGCAATCTCTGAGACTGTCGCGCCCCACCCCAGGGGCACCGAGGAAGGGGGAAGGCGCGAAGCGACCCAGGCGGTGGTTCATTTCAGCCTATGACGCGGGTCGCCGTCGCATCCAGCTTGGGCGGCGTCTCGAAGGTATGGAACGGCGCCGGCGAGGGCACTTCCCACTCCAGGCCTTCGGCAGCCTCCCAGGGCTTTTGCGGCGCCTTCTCGCCCTTGCCGCGCATGGCGGGCACGACGACGAAGAGGAAGAAATACACCTGCATCAGGCCAAATCCCAGCGCGCCCAGCGAGGCCACCATGTTGAAGTCGGCGAACTGCATGGGGTAGTCGGCATAGCGGCGCGGCATGCCCGCCAGGCCCAGGAAGTGCATGGGGAAGAAGGTGATGTTGAAGAAGATCAGCGAGCCCCAGAAGTGGATCTGGCCGCGCGTCTCCGAATACATCACGCCCGTCCACTTGGGGGCCCAGTAGTAGTAGGCCGCGAACATGGAGAACAGCGATCCGGCCACCAGCACGTAGTGGAAGTGGGCCACCACGTAGTAGGTGTCCTGCAGCTGGATGTCGATGGGCGCCATCGACAGGATCAGGCCCGTGAAGCCGCCCATGGTGAACACGAAGATGAAGCCCACCGAGAACAGCATGGGCGTCTCGAAGGTCATGGAGCCACGCCACATGGTGGCCACCCAGTTGAAGATCTTCACGGCCGTGGGCACCGAGATCAGCATGGTGGCGTACATGAAGAACAGCTGGCCCGTGACGGGCATGCCGGTCGTGAACATGTGGTGCGCCCACACGATGAAGGACAGGATGGCGATGGACGAGGTCGCATACACCATGGACGCATAGCCGAACAGCTTCTTGCGGCTGAAGGCCGGCACGATCTGGCTGATGATGCCGAAGGCCGGCAGGATCATGATGTAGACCTCGGGGTGGCCGAAGAACCAGAAGATGTGCTGGTACATCACCGGATCGCCGCCGCCTGCGGGATTGAAGAAGCTGGTGCCGAAATGGCGGTCCGTCAGCGTCATGGTGATGGCGCCGGCCAGCACGGGCATGACGGCGATCAGCAGGTAGGCCGTGATCAGCCAGGTCCAGGCGAACATGGGCATCTTCATCAGCGTCATGCCGGGCGCGCGCATGTTGAGCACGGTGACGATGATGTTGATGGCGCCCATGATGGAACTGGCGCCCATGATGTGCATGGCCAGGATGGAGGTGTCCATGGACGGCCCCATCTGCAGCGTCAGCGGCGCATACAGCGTCCAGCCTGCGGCGGGTGCGCCGCCGGGCATGAAGAACGAGCCCACCAGCATCAGGCCGGCCGGGATCAGCAGCCAGAAGCTGAAGTTGTTCATGCGCGCGAAGGCCATGTCGGAGGCGCCGATCTGCAGCGGCAGCATCCAGTTCGCAAAGCCCACGAAGGCCGGCATGATGGCGCCGAACACCATGATCAGGCCGTGCATGGTGGTCAGCTGGTTGAACAGCTCGGGGTTGACGATCTGCAGCCCGGGCTGGAACAGCTCGGCGCGGATCAGCAGCGCCAGCACCCCGCCCACCATCAGCATGGTGAACGAGAACAGCAGGTACAGCGTGCCGATGTCCTTGTGGTTGGTGGCGAACATCCAGCGCCGCCAGCCCGTGGGCGTGGCGTGGTGGTGATGGTCGTCATGCCCGTGTCCATGCTCGTGCTCATGCGCATGTTCGTGGCCCTCGCCCGCAGGGCTGTGGATGGGGGGAAGTACGGCGCTCATGCTGTTATCTCCAATCGCTCATCTGTCTTGCGTGCTCACTGCGCAGGGAACTTGCCGGTGCGGGCGGCCACGAACTCGGCCGGCTGCACCAGCTGGCCGGTCTTGTTGGACCAGTGGTTCTTGGCAAAGGTGACCACGGCGGCCAGCTCGGTATCGCTCAGCTGCTTCCAGGCGGGCATGGCGCCGTTGGCACGGCCTTCCAGCACCACATGCATCATCTCGGCCGTGGGACCCAGGACCACGGGGCTGCCGTCCAGCGCCTTGATGGGACCGGCGCCCTTGCCGTTGGCCTGGTGGCAGGCCGCGCAGTTGGCCGCATAGACCTTCTCGCCGCGTGCGATCAGGTCTTGCAGGGACCAGACCTTGCTGGGGTCGTCCTTCTTGGCGGCGGCGATCTTCTTTTGCTCGTCCACCCAGGCCTTGTAGCCGTCATTGGACAGCACCTTCACGTGGATGGGCATGTAGGCATGCTCCTTGCCGCACAGCTCGGCGCACTGGCCGTAGTAGTCGCCGGTCTTCTCGGCGCGGAACCAGGTGTCGCGCACGAAGCCCGGAATCGCATCCTGCTTGATGCCGAAGGACGGCACCATGAAGGAGTGGATCACGTCGTTGGCCGTGGTGATGATGCGCACCTTGCGGTCCACGGGCACGACCAGCGGGTTGTCCACCTTGAGCAGGTAGTCGTTGGGTGCCTTGGACACATCGCCGCTGTCGGACAGCACGCGGTGGCTGCTGTCCAGCGTGGAGATGAAGCTCAGGCCCTCGCCTTCGCCGTTGATGTAGTCGTAGCCCCATTTCCACTGGTAGCCCGTGGCCTTGATCGTGACATCGGCGTTGGTGGTGTCCTTCTGCGCCACCAGCACCTTGGTGGCCGGCAGCGCCATGAGCACGACGATGATGAAGGGCACGACGGTCCAGACCACCTCGACCGTGGCCGATTCGTGGAAGTTCGCGGCCTTGGCGCCGCGCGATTTGCGGTGCTTCCAGATCGAATAGAACATCACGGCGAACACGCCGATGAAGATCACCGTGCAGATGATCAGCATCATCCAGTGCAGGTAATGCTGCTCGTGCGCGATGCGCGTGACCGCCGGATGAAGGTTGAGCTGATTGACGGCCGGGCCGCCTGGCAGATCTGTCGCCGCATGTGCAAGGGAGCCTGCCCCTGCCACACTCATCAAGCCCCAGAGAACCAGCCTGGTGGAAATGCTTTTCATAGTTTTCACTTACATCTAAGCCTCGGGTTATCCACTCGCTCCGCTGCGCCGGCGTGGGGGCCGCGCAGCCAGACCGTTCAACGCCTGCCCAAAGGGCAACTCCCGGCCTCAACTGTCCGAGCATGCATGAAAGCGCAGCAGATGTGCCTGCGCGCAATCACCAATAGCGTGCCAGCCGGCATCAACGGCAGCTCGGACGTGGGACCAGGATGGGGGCGGGCCGCCATCCCCGCCTGCGCCTGCAGGCGCATGAACTCGGGGGACAGCAGCAAAGTGGATGGGAGGATGCGCGCGCGCCGGCCCTTCAGGGCATGTGTGCCGTGTGTGCCGTGCGGGCCGGGAGCGGATGGAAAGAGGCAGCGCATGCGGCCCAGCAGTGCGGGCAGCAGGGAACACAGGGACAGAAAGACCAGTGCCCGCTCCCAGAGGAGCAGGCACTGCTGCAGCCGGTGATGATCAAACTTGCGGGCGGGCCACTCTTGAATGCGCCGGCCCGTTCTCGTTCCCGTGGCAAAGCGAAACACCAAATCGTCTCCCCTTTCGGCCTGCGGACCGCTGGTCTTTTCCCGGCCCGGGAGAGCGAGCCCAGGGAAAAGCTGTTGTCTCTGTCAGCTCGGGAAAAGTGTAGACGTTTTTGTTTTCGATCAATGACTGGAAAGCGACATTCAGGCTATCGCAAACCCGTGTTGCGCGGCTGGCGCAGCATGCTGCGCATGTCCTCCAGCGACACGGCGCTGCTGGACTCCAGGCGCACGCGCGGCTGCGGCTTGTAGGCATGGCCGTAGACGATCTCGAAGGTCAGCGCCAGCTGTCCGTCGGGGCCGGCCAACCGTTCGCGCAAGGCGTCGTGCAGGCGCTGCTGCCAGCGGCGGCCGCGCAGCGCGGCAAAGCGTTGCGGATGGAAGTTGCGGCCCAGCTCGCGCAGCTCCTGCAGCAGCCGCTCGGGCGTGGCAAAGGTCAGCGTGATGTGCTCCATGTCCATCACCGGCTCGCTGAAGCCTGCGTGCACCAGCATGTCGCCCCAGTCATGCATGTCGGTGAAGGCCTGCCCGGCGGGCGGCCAGCCGAGCTGGGCGTAGAGGGCATGCAGTTCGCGCAGCGTATCGGGCCCCAGGCAGGAGAACATCACATAGCCGTCCACGGACAGCGCCTGGTGCCAGCGCGCGATCAGCGCCTGCGGGTCGGCCTGCTGGTGCAGGGCCATGTTGGCCCACAGCATGTCCACGCCGGCGGGCTCGGGCTCGCCGAAGCGCGTGGCGCCCCCGGTCCAGCGCGCGGGCTGCCACCAGCGCGCGCCCAGCTGCTCGCGGGCGGCGGCCTCATGCAGCGGCGAGGCTTCATAGACCAGGCATTCGGACTGCGCATAGCGCTGGCGCAGCAGCGCATGGGCCTGCAGGCCGCCGCGCACGGGCTGCCAGTGGCACCAGCGCTGGGGCGGCTTGACGATCCAGTCCAGCCGCTCCTGCATGCGGCGCGCCACCTCCTCATGCAGCCACGGCGAGGCCGCAGGCGCGCCCTGCTGCCAGCGCAATGCGGCGGCCGGATCGATGGTGGGAGGCAATTCGTGGGACATGGCTGGGCGGGGAATCGGTGCTCCTCAAAAGACAGGCGCCCGGCCCCGGAGCAAAGGGGTGGCGGACGCGGCGCGAGTATATTGACTCCATGCCCAACCTGCCTGCGTCATGGCTTTCGCGCTGGCATGCCGGCCTGCCCGGCCTGCTGCCCAGCCAGTGCGCCGTCTGCCACCGCTGGCCTGCGCGGCGCCTGTGCCAGGACTGCCGCGCACGCTGGGCCGGACCCATGGCGCGATGCGGGCGCTGCGCCATGCCGCTGCCGGCCCGCACCGGCGCCGATGGTCCCCGCACCTGCGGCGCCTGCCTGGTCAAGCCGCCGCCGCTGACACACTGCCTGGCCGCGCTGGACTATGCCTACCCGTGGCACACGGTGATCGGCGACTTCAAGTTCCGGGGAGACACCGGCCTGGCACGCAGCCTGGCCGATCTGCTGCTGGAGTTGCCTCAGGCGCGCGAGCAACTGCAGCAATGCGACCTGCTGCTGCCCATGCCGCTGTCGCCGCAGCGCCTGCGAGAGCGCGGCTTTCACCAGACCCTGGTGCTGGCCCGCGCGCTCTGCAACGCATCCACCCGGGGCAAGCTGCGGCACCAGGCTGTGCAGCGCGCCCACACGGCACAGGCCCAGCATGACCTGCCGCGCGCCCTGCGCCTGCGCCAGCTGCGCACGGTCTTTGCCGTGCCACCTGCGCAGCTGGCCCACGTGCGCGGCCGCAAGATCCTGTTGATCGACGATGTGATGACCACGGGCGCCAGCCTGCATGCGCTGGCCACCTGCCTGCGCCGCGCAGGCGCGGCCGAGGTCAGCGCCCTGGTGCTGGCGCGCACGCCCTGACCGCAGGGGACCGGGGCCCGGGGGCATCTGCCACCGCGAGACAATACGGGCCATGTTCCATATCGTTCTCGTCGCGCCGGAGATCCCGCCCAATACCGGCAATGTGATCCGTCTGGCCGCCAACACAGGCTGCAGCCTGCACCTGATCGAGCCGCTGGGCTTTTCCATGGAAGACCGCCTGATGCGCCGCGCCGGCCTCGACTACCACGAGTACGCTCCCGTGCGCCGCCATGCCGACTGGCAGGCCTTCCTGCAGGACTGCCGGCCGGACCGCCAGCGCATGTTCGCCATGACCACGCACAGCAGCAGCCCCGCCCACGCCATCGGCTTCCAGCCCGGCGACTGGCTGGTGTTCGGCTCCGAAAGCAAGGGCCTGCCCGCCGAGCTGCGCGAGCAGTTCCCGCCGCAGCAGCGCCTGCGCCTGCCCATGCTGCCGCAGCAGCGCAGCCTGAACCTGTCCAACGCCGTGGCCGTGACGGTGTTTGAAGCCTGGCGCCAGCAGCAGTTTGCCGGCGCCGCACTGGCCGAGGGCGCGACGGGCGCGGCCTGAGCGACCGGCCTGGGTCGGCGGAAAGTTCCCCGCCGATTGTTTCAACCGCTGAAAAAGCGCATTGCCAATCCAAGGGTTTATCCCGATTCCACACCATCCTACATTTGAGTCATGGGCTCTACGTTACCAAGCGATTTCCGCAAGGAACGCCCTGTCCCAGAAACAAAACAAAGGACTTGAATCATGAAGAACACCCGCCGTTTTGCCGTCCTGGCCGCCCTCACCGTTTCCGCCTTCGCCGCCCAGGCCGCCGGCTTCGACTACGCCGACAACAGCAGCTACCCGCCCGAAGTGAAGACCCAAAGCACGCTGACACGTGCCCAGGTCATGGCCGACCTGAAGGCCGCCCAGGCCAATGGCACCATGCCCTCCGTCGCCGAAGGCTACCTGCCCATCCAGAACACCGCCACCGCTGGCGTGAGCCGCGAGGAAGTGCGCCGCGAGGCCGCCGCTGCCGAGCGTTCGGGCCAGCTGAACTTCGGCGCCTGAGCCCCAGACCCCGCAACCGCTGCCACCACGCAGCCAGCCCGCAGGTACCCCCTGCGGGCTTTTTTCATCGCCGGGCCGCCCCAAGATGAAAAGCGCCCCCTTGGGGGGGCAGCGGGCCTTGCGCAGCAAGGGTAGCGTGGGGGTCAGTTTTCATTCAGGCCTTGGCACCGTAGTTGCGGGCCACGGACTCGGCCACGCAGGCGGGCTTGTCGGCGCCTTCGCGCTCCACGGTCACCAGCCAGGTCATCTGCAGGCCGCCGGGCTCGATGGGCTCGGCGGCCTGCAGCGTCAGGCGCGCGCGCAGGCGGCTGCCCACGGGCACGGGCGAGGTGAAGCGCACGCGGTTGAGGCCGTAGTTCACGCCCATTTGCGCGCCTTCGATGTGAAAGCAGCTCTGGAAAAACTGGGGGATCAGCGACAGCGTCAGAAAGCCATGCGCGATCGGCGCGCCGAAGGGGCCCTTGGACGCGCGCTCGGGGTCCACATGGATCCACTGCTGGTCGCCCGTGGCATCGGCGAACAGCTGCACCTGCTGCTGGGTGATGGTGATCCAGTCGCTGACGGCGACTTCCTGCCCCACGCAGGCACGCACTTCGGAATAGGAATGGAAGGTTTTCATGCCCCAAATGGTAGGGGCCGGTGCCGCGCGCTCCATGTCGGGCGCGCGACAGCCTAGGGTTAGCGCGAGGCGCGCTGCACGAAGAACAGCCCCGTGCCCACGGCCATCAGCAGCGCGCCGAAGACCCGGTTCTGGCTGCGCACGGCACGCGCGCTGCGCATGAAGCCGCGCAGCGCGCTGGCGCTGGCCGCATAGCCGTGCATGACCATGGTGTCCACGGCCAGCATGGTGGCGGCCAGGATCAGCAACTGCAGCCACAGCGGGCGGCTGGTGGTCATGAACTGGGGCAGCACGGCCACCATGAAGATGATGCCCTTGGGGTTGGTGGCGTTGGTCAGGAAGCCCGTGAGCACGCGGCGGCGCACGCTGAGCTCGGGCATGGATTCCTGGGTGGCCAGGGGTGCGGCACCCGAGCGCCATTGGCTGATGCCCAGGTAGATCAGGTAGCAGGCGCCGACGATCTTCACGGCGTTGAACGCCCATTCGGAGGCCAGCAGCAGCGAGCCCACGCCCGCGCCGGCGATCAGCAAGATGGTCAGCAGCCCCAGCTGCAGCCCGAAGATGGTGGCGCTGCTCTTGCGCACGCCATACGACAGGCCATGGCTCATGGACAGCACGGCGCCCGAGCCCGGGGAGACCGCAATGATCCAGCAGGCCACAAAGTAGGCGATCCAAGTGTGCCAATCCATGCCAAACACCTTAAAAATACGGAGCAGGCCGGCATCTTAAAACCGTGCAGCCGATCTGGCGCACTGCCGCGGCAAAGCCGGATGGGGCAGTGAAGCATTCGGTGGCGTTTTTCATTTCACACTGACTTCAGTACCGTAATTCGCTGGACTACGCCGAAGCCAGATACAGCAGGTTTATCAATAACTTAGGCGCGTTCATCATATGCCGGTGCTTTCTGAAACCTGATCCGGCTTCCTGCCTCGTGGCTCCCATGTGGCCCCTGGAAACCGGGTCTTTCCGAGGAGTCATCGTGGCAAAAATCAAGCTCACCAAGTCCGCAGTGGATGCGGCACAACCCCAGGCGCAGGCCGTCGAACTGCGGGACACGCTGGTGCCCGGCTTCCTGTGCAAGATTACACCAGCGGGCCGCAAGGTGTTCATGCTCCAGTACCGCACGAACGCCGGCGAGCGCCGCAAACCCGCTTTGGGCCTGTATGGCGAACTGACCGTCGAGCAGGCCCGCTCGCTGGCCCAGGAATGGCTGGCCCAGGTACGCCGGGGCGGCGACCCGGCCGCCGACAAGGCGGCGGCGCGCAAGGCGCCCACGGTCACGGAACTGTGCGTGAAGTTCATGGAGGATCACTCCAAGCAACGCAACAAGCCCAGCACCCGCCGGGGCTACCAGGGCGTCATCGACCGCTGCATCGTCCCCTTCCTGGGCCGCATCAAGGTTCAGGACGTGAAGCGCCCGGACGTGGCCGGGGCGATGAAGAAGATGGCGCACAAGCCCGCCGAGGCGAACCGCGCTTTCAGCGTCATGCGCAAGATGTTCAACCTGGCCGAGGTCTGGGGTTATCGGCCGGACGGCACCAACCCATGCCGCCACGTCCCGGTGTACCCCGACGGCAAGGCCACCCACCTCATCAGCGACGAGGACATGGGCAAGCTGTTCCGGCACCTTGACGGTATCGAGGCCGAAGGGCTGGAGAACTACGTCATCCCGCTGGCGATCCGCCTGCAATTCGAGTTTGCCGGGCGGCGCTCCGAGATCATCTCGCTGGAATGGGCATGGGTGGATCTGGACAACCGCCGCGTGGTCTGGCCCGATAGCAAGACAGGTGGCATGTCCAAGCCCTTGAGCGAGGAAGCCTACCGGCTGCTGTCCACCGCGCCGCGCCGGGACGGCTGCCCCTACGTGCTGCCGTCGCCGAACGACCCGGCCAAGCATCTCACCGAGGGCGAGTATTACGGTGCCTGGTGCCGCATCCTGAAGGCGGCGGGCGCTACGCACGTGGGCACGCATGGCATCCGCCACCGTTCGGCCACTGACATCGCCAACTCGGGGATTCCGGTGAAGGTGGGCATGGCGCTGACGGCGCACAAGACCGTGGCGATGTTCATGCGGTACGTCCACACGGAGGACGATCCGGTGCGGCAGGCCGCCGAGCTGGTGGCGAACCGGCGCAAGACGATCACCGGGGCGCAACGCACCGAGCAGGCGTCCGCATGAACGGCAAGATGCCGTCGGCTGCGGCAGGCGCGGCGTTGCCAGCCTTTCGTGTCGGAAATCAGGCCCGCCGAATTGTCGCGACGCTGTCGCGACAATTCGAGCGTGGGTCACCAAGCCTTGCAGCAAGGTTGTCACTTGACAACCTTGCGCATCATCCCCATACTGGAGGTCGCTGATGGCCCGTTCCTCTCACCCGAAGAAAGAGGTCGAGGATGCGCTGCGACACGCCGAAGGGCAAGGCTGGCGTGTCGAAGTCGGCGGTAGCCATGCCTGGGGGCGGATGTACTGCCCGTACAACGATGAGGAATGCCGTTGCGGCGAGTTCTGCATTACCAGTGTATGGAGCACGCCGAAGAACCCCGGCAACCATGCCCGCGCCTTACGGCGCGCCGTGGACAACTGCACCATGGACCGCCAGCAGCGCGAGGCGGATGACGATGGCACCCAGGAATAGCGCGATGGAATACACCTTTACCCTCAAATACCAGCTCACCGATGACGACCGCGATTCGCAGACACTGGTCGAGCGCCTGGGTGAAGCCGGCTGCGACGATGCCCTGGTCGGCATCGGGCAGCCGGGGCGGCTGGCGCTGGAATTTACCCGCGAGGCGGTGGATGCAGATGAGGCAGTGCGCAGCGCGCTGGCCGATGTGCGCCGTGCCGCACCCTCGGCCCGGCTGATCGAAGTGGCGCCTGATCTGGTTGGGCTGACCGATGTGGCCGACATCGTGGGCGTGTCGCGGCAGAATATGCGCAAGCTGATGCTGGCCCATCCGGGTAGCTTCCCGGCGCCGGTGCATGAGGGCAGCGCGTCGATCTGGCATCTGGCGGATGTGCTGGGCTGGATGCAGGCCAAGGGCGGTTATGCCCTGGCGCGGGAGGTGCTGGACGTGGCGCGGGCCGCCCTGCAGGTCAACGTGGCCAAGGAAGGCCGGCGCTTGCCGCGCCTGGCGTTCGAGGAACTGGAAGCGCTGGTGGGCTGATGAAAAGCAGACCCCATGACGAAGCGATGGCCGAGCTGTACCGCAGCGACCCGGCGCTCGCGCTCGAAGTCATCAACGGTGTTCTGGAGGACGGCGACCAGGCCGAACTGCCGACTGTGCTGCGCCAGATGGCGCGGACGTTCGGTGCTGACGCTCGATCTTCCGCAGCCGATGAATTCTCGTATCGCTGATACGAGAATTTCGGCTCGGAGGTGCCACCAGCTTCCCATCAGAAAAGGTCGTCCTCGCACGCTTGCGGCGCTGTCGGACGATCCATTGATGGCTTCTTGACCATGGCCTCCAGTGCGTCAAGGGCCGCTTCGCGGAGCTTTCGGACGCGGGGCAGCAAATCGAACAGGGACAGCCCGAGCTGTGGCGACAGCAGTTCGACGATCAGCCGGTAATGCTCGTCCTCCCGCAAAACTTTCGTCTGGAACAACAGCCAAAAGCAGGACTCGCCCAGTTCCTGCCTGGAGGGCAAGTCCTCTATGGACCGCGACTCAGCGGCCTCGATGTAGGTGTCCACGATGGCTTCTGCCTCAAGCCACAATTCCGAAGCCGTCTCGTCATCGACGGGTTCCTTTTCTGCGAGCTCCCTGATATGCGCAAACGCAGCGGCCTCATCGGCCTGCTTGTAGACCTTGCTGCTGGAAATTCCCATTCTGTTCTCCGATCCGTTTCTGTCGCTGCGATGGCGCATCAGATTAGCGTCACGACGGATTGGTGAGTGAAGTGCTTGTTTTTTAGGGGGAGTGTTCAGATAGCCGTCTGCTGGACGCGCCGGCTCAGTGCTTCCGCACTTTCCTTGCGCTCGCTGTAGCGGTCCACGAGGTACGGCGCCGCATCGCGCGTGAGCAGGGTGAACTTCATCAGCTCCTCCATCACGTCCGCGATGCGGTCATAGTAGGCCGAGGGCTTCATGCGCCCGGCCTCGTCGAACTCCTGGTACGCCTTGGCGACCGAGGACTGGTTGGGGATGGTCAGCATCCGCATCCAGCGGCCCAGCACGCGCATCTGGTTGACGGCGTTGAAGGACTGCGAGCCGCCCGAGACCTGCATCACCGCCAGCGTCTTGCCCTGCGTCGGGCGCACTGCGCCGGCCGACAGCGGAATCCAGTCGATCTGCGTCTTCATCAACCCCGTCATGGCCCCATGGCGCTCGGGCGAACTCCACACCATGCCTTCGGCCCACTGGGCCAGCTCGTGCAGTTCCTTGACCTTGGGATGGTCGGCGGGTGCATCGTCCACCAGTGGCAGGCCCGAGGGATTGAACATGCGCGTCTCACCGCCGAGCGCGCGCAGGATGCGAGCCGCTTCCTCAGCGGCCAAGCGACTGAACGAGCGCTCGCGTAGCGAGCCATAGAGCAATAGGAAGCGCGGCGCGTGCGTGGCGCGCTCGGGTGTCAGCAGCCGTTGGGTATCGGGCAGTTGGAATAGCGCGGTGTCGATATTGGGTAGGTCGATTCTGGATTCAGACACGGCGGCCTTCCGCGTCCACGACCGCTTCGCCGTCTTCCTTGTTGAACGCGCCGCGCTGTGATTGCGGCAGGATGTCCAGCACGGCCTCCGAAGGCCGGCACAGCCGCGTGCCCAGCGGCGTCACCACGATAGGGCGGTTGATCAGAATGGGATGCTGGAGCATGCAGTCGATCAACTGCGCATCGCTCCACTTCGGGTCATCGAGGCCGAGTTCCGCGTAGGGCGTGCCCTTCTCGCGCAATACCGCGCGCACCGGCACGCCCATGTCCGTGATCAGGCGTTGCAGGGTTTCGCGGTCGGGCGGTGTCTTCAGGTATTCGATGACCGTGGGTTCCTCGCCGCTGTTGCGGATCAGGGCCAGCACGTTGCGCGACGTGCCGCAGACGGGGTTGTGATATATCGTGATACTGCTCATGGGAAATGCCTTGCTTATCTGCGGGCAGGGTTCGGGCCGCACTCATACCAGCCCTTGCTTTGGTTGACGATCCGAACGACCAGCAGCATCACCGGCACCTCGATCAGCACGCCGACCACGGTGGCCAGCGCCGCGCCGGACTGGAAGCCGAACAGGCTGATGGCGGCCGCTACAGCCAGCTCGAAGAAGTTGGAGGCGCCGATCAACGCCGAGGGGCAAGCGATGCTGTGCTGCTCGCCGGCCTTGCGGCTGAGCCAATAGGCCAGGCCGGAGTTGAAGAACACCTGAATCAGGATCGGCACCGCCAGCATGGCGATGACCAGCGGCTGGCGGATGATGGCCTCGCCCTGGAAGGCGAACAGCAGCACCAGCGTGAGCAGCAGCGCCGCGATCGACAGCGGGCCGATGCGCTCCAGCGCCCGGTCGAAGGCGGCTTGGCCCTTGTTCAGCAGAGCACGGCGCCAGAGCTGGGCCAGGATGACCGGAATCACGATGTACAGGCCGACCGATACCAGCAGCGTGGCCCACGGCACCGTGATGGACGACAGGCCCAGCAGCAGGCCGACAATGGGCGCGAAGGCAAACACCATGATGGTGTCGTTCAGCGCCACCTGCGACAGCGTGAATACCGGATCGCCCCCGGTCAGCCGGCTCCAGACGAACACCATCGCCGTGCAGGGCGCGGCGGCCAGCAGGATGAGGCCGGCAACGTAGCTGTCGAGCTGGTCGGCCGGCAGCCACTGAGCGAAGACCTGGCGGACGAAGATCCAGGCCAGCAGCGCCATCGAGAACGGTTTGACCGCCCAGTTGACGAACAGCGTCACGCCGATGCCGCGCCAGTGCTGCTTGACCTGGCCCAGCGCACCGAAGTCCACCTTCAGCAGCATCGGCACGATCATGATCCAGATCAGCAGACCGACCGGCAGATTAACCTGGGCGATCTCCATGCGGCCAATGGCCTGAAATACGTTGGGTGCGAACTGGCCCAGCGCGATGCCGGCGACGATGCACAGCAGCACCCACACGCTCAGGTAGCGCTCGAAGACGCTCATGGTGGAGGTGGCCGGCACGCGGCCGGCCGTTTGGGTTCCAACACTCATCGCGCAGACCTCACTTCGTACCAATGCTGCGCAGCTCGTGCTGCAGCGACATGGCATCGAGCCGCTGCAATGGCAGCGACAGGAACAGCTCAATGCGCCGGCGCAAGGTCAGCGCCGCATCCGTGAACGCCTTGCGCTTCTGCTCGTCGGTGCCTTCAACGGCTGCAGGATCAGGCACACCCCAATGCGCTGACATCGGGCGCCCAGGCCATACGGGGCAGACCTCGCCGGCGGCGTTGTCGCACACCGTGAAGATGAAATCCAGCTCCGGTGCACCGGGCGCCGCGAACTCGTCCCAGTTCTTGCTGCGGTAGCCGACGATCGGCATATGCAGCCGTTCCAGCGTGGCAAGCGCCAGCGGGTGGACTTCGCCCTTGGGGTGGCTGCCCGCCGAGTAGGCGCGAAAGCGCCCCTGGCCCAATTCATTGAGGATGCCTTCGGCCAGGATGGAGCGGGCCGAGTTACCCGTGCAGATGAACAGGGCGTTGTAGGTCTTGTTGGTGGTCATGGATGTCTCACATCAGCAGCAGGACGAAGCCGGCTTCACCGCAACGCCCACCGGCTTGCCGCGCGCCGGGGCGCAGCAGGCTGCGGCAGAACCCGTTGCAGGCGCCGCTTCGTTGAAGACCGGGATGCTGCCCAGCGTATGAAAGTGTTCCCAGGCCACGCCCTGCGGATCGGTGATCCAGTGCTTCTCGCTGCGCGCGTAGCAGCAGGTGGTGGTGCCTTCGTCGAGCAGCGCCATGTCGGCCGCCTCGGCGCGTGCCTTCAGCACGGCCAATTCCTCCGCATCGTCGGTCTGGATGCCCAGATGGTCGATGCCTGGTTTGTTGCCCCGTGTGGAGATAGCGAAGTTGACCGGCGGGTCTTCGAGCATCCACTTGGCGTAGTCGCCCTCGACACGCGCGGGCTGCGCGGCGAACAGTTGGGAATAGAAGCCGATGCTGCGGTTCAGGTCATCGACGTGCAGGTGAACGTGAAAGCGCTTCATGGGGAGATCCTTTCAGCAGGAAGTACAGGCAGAGGAGGAATCACTGACCTCGCATGTGCTGCCTTGGCAGCAGTGCTCGGTCAGGTAGCCGAGCAGTCCGTTCATCTGGGTGAAGTCGGCGCGGTAGATCAGGTTGCGGCCCTGCTGCTCGATGGTGACCAGGCCGGCATGGGCCAGCTCCTTCAGGTGGAAGGACAGGGAATTGCGGGCCACGTCGAGCTGGTCGGCGAGGGCGCTGGGTGTCAGCCCTTCGGGGCCGGCGACCACCAGGGCGCGGAAAACCCGCAGGCGCTGGGTGTGGGCCAGGGCGCCGAGGGCGGAAACGGCTTGGGTCTCTTTCATATTTCGATAATACAACATTTATTGAATTAATGTGCAAAAGGGCACTATCGCGCCGAATTGTGGCCATCCGGTCTTGATCCCATCGCGCCTCCGGCTCAATACCTTAAATCTGGTTCGCGCGCCGCGCTTGCCTGTCCGCCCCTTCGCCGCGAGGTGAACGGCCGAACTTCTCCGCTCAACAGCAGTGCAATGCCGCGATCAGCGGGCAGGACACATTGCCATGGTGCGCGTCGCATTCACCCACCAATTTCGACAATGCCGCCTCAATCCGTGTGAGGTCCACCAGGCGGGCGCGCACATCGGCCAGCCGCAGCGAGGCCAGCTCCGCCGCCTCATTGCAATGGGTGCCGTCCTCAAGTTTCAGAAGCTGGCCGATTTCATCCAGGCTGAACCCCAGGCGCTGGGCTGACTTCACGAACTTCACCCGCGCCACATCTGCCGGCCCGTAGCGGCGGATGCGGCCGTAGGCCCGCTCCGGCTGGGGCAACAAGCCCTTGAGCTGATAGAACCGGATCGTCTCCACATTGACTGTGGCCGCCTTGGCAAAGGCGCCGATGGTCAGATTGTCCGAGGCGCTTTCCATGACGCTTGACTCCGTAGTTGACTACGGAAGTAACCTTACAGCATCAAGCGAAGTCCCGGAAGGAAAACCATATGTCGGAACCCAAGAGCGGGCGTGGCGCCCTGGCCGCTGGCGGCCTCGCCGCCATTCTTGCGTTGGCCTGTTGCCTCGGCCCCCTCATCTTGGTCTTGCTCGGTTTCTCGGGCGCCTGGATCGCCAACCTGGCCGTGTTGGAACCCTACCGGCCGATTTTCATCGGCGCGGCCCTGATGGCGCTGTTTTTCGCCTGGCGCAGCATCTTCCGGCCGGTTCACGCCTGCAAGCCGGATGAGGTCTGCGCCGTGCCCCGCGTGCGGACGGCCTACAAGATCATTTTCTGGATCGTGGTCGCGCTGGTCTTGATTGCCCTCGCTTTTCCGTACGTCCTGCCGTTGTTCTATTGAGAGGAATCCACCGTGAAGAAACTTGCCACCGCTATTGCCCTGGCCGTTACCCTGGGCGCTCCGGCGTGGGCCGCCACCAAGACCGTCACACTGTCGGTGCCCGATATGACCTGCGCGTCGTGTCCGATCACGGTCAAGATGGCCCTGTTCAAGGTGGCCGGGGTCCAGAAGACCGAGGTCAGCTATGAAAAGCGGGAAGCCGTCGTGACCTTCGACGATGCCAAGACCAACGCCGGGGCCTTGGCCAAGGCCACCGCAAACGCGGGCTACCCCGCCACCGTCAAGCAGTGAGGTTGCCCGCCATGGCCGAAGCGATCGCCTTGCACATCGACGGCATGACCTGCGCGTCGTGCGCCGAGCACGTCAGAGAGGCGCTGGAGAAGGTGCCCGGGGTGCGCTCGGCCTCGGTGTCCTATCCGCGGCGACGGGCCGAGGTCGAGGCGGATGCGGACATGAACCATGGTCCGCTGGTCGCGGCGATGGCCGCGCTCGGTTACCGCGCACGGGTGTCCGACACGCCGAACAAGGCTGCGGGCTTGTTGGGCAAGGCGCTGGGCTGGCTGGGCAGCGAACCGAGTCACGGTGGTGGCGAGCGGGCGCTGCATGTGGCCGTGATCGGCAGTGGCGGCGCGGCGATGGCGGCGGCACTCAAGGCGGTCGAGCGAGGCGCGCGCGTGACGCTAATCGAGCGGAGCACCATCGGCGGCACCTGCGTCAATGTCGGCTGCGTGCCGTCCAAAATCATGATCCGCGCCGCGCACATTGCGCATCTGCGCCGGGAAAGCCCGTTCGATGCCGGCCTGCCGCCCACGCCGCCGTCCATTCTGCGCGAGCGGCTGCTGGCCCAGCAACAAGGCCGCGTCGATGCGCTGCGCCATGCCAAGTACGAAGGCATCCTGCAGAGCACCCCGGCTATCACCGTGCTGCATGGCGAGGCCCGTTTCATGAATGAAAACTGCCTGACCGTGCAACTGGCGGAAGGCGGTGAGCGCACGGTGGCCTTCGACCGCTGTCTCATCGCCACTGGTGCGAGCCCCGCGCTCCCGCCGATTCCTGGCTTGAAGGGCACTCCCTACTGGACCTCCACCGAGGCGCTGGCGAGCGATGCCATTCCCTCGCGGCTGGCCGTGATCGGTTCGTCGGTGGTGGCAGTCGAATTGGCGCAAGCCTTTGCCCGGCTGGGCAGCCAGGTCACGATCCTCGCGCGCAGCACACTGCTCTTTCGCGAAGACCCCGCCGTCGCCGAAGCCGTCACGGCCGCGTTCCGTGCCGAGGGCATCGAGGTGCTGGAGCATGTCCAGGCCAGTCGAGTCGCCCATGCAGAGGAAGAGTTCATCTTGACGACGGATCGCGGCGAGCTGCGCGCCGACAAGCTGCTCATTGCCACGGGGCGCGCGCCGAACACCCGCACGCTGAACCTCGAAGCGGCGGGCATCGAGGTCAATCCCCAGGGGGCCATCCTCGTCAGCCACACCATGCGTACCAGCGCGCCGCACATCTACGCGGCCGGCGACTGCACCGACCAGCCGCAATTCGTCTACGTCGCGGCGGCGGCCGGCACGCGCGCCGCCATCAACATGACCGGCGGCGACGCGACGCTGGACCTGACGGCGATGCCGGCCGTGGTGTTCACCGATCCGCAGGTGGCGACGGTGGGCTACAGCGAGGCGCAAGCGCGCCACGACGGCGTCGAGACCGACAGCCGCACGCTCACGCTCGACAACGTGCCGAGGGCGCTGGCCAACTTCGACACGCGCGGCTTCATCAAGCTGGTTGCCGAGGCCGGCACCGGACGGCTGATCGGCGTGCAGGCGGTCGCGCAGGAAGCGGGCGAACTGATCCAGACGGCGGCGCTGGCGATCCGCAACCGGATGACCGTGCAGGAGCTGGCCGATCAGCTATTCCCCTACCTGACGATGGTCGAGGGCCTGAAGCTCGCGGCGCAGACCTTCAGCAAGGACGTGAAGCAGCTGTCCTGCTGTGCCGGATAGCGTCATCTCTTGCTGAGCGCGATTTTTTCCAGGAGTCACGCTCGGCAGTGACGCCGGCTTGTTTCACGCGGGCCGGGGATTTCGCGCCTTCACGGCGTTCATGGCAAAGCCTGCCAGAGCAACGGCAAGCACCACGGCTTGCGCAATGGCGGTTTCCGCTGACGGATAGATGCCAAGCACTTCGATGCGCGGCCAATGGATCGGGCTGGCGCTCAACCGGCCGGCCTCCTGGAGGCCGGCAACCCCCTTGCCGGCGAGCACGACCGCGAGCACCGCTACCAGGATCGAGCTGAGACTGAAGAATTTGCCGATCGGCATGCGGGCGCTGGTGCGCAGCATGAACCATGCGAGGACGGCCAGAACGGCCACTCCGCCCACCAATCCACCGAGCAGGGCTCCATTGTTGCCGTCGCCGGCCAGGGCCGAATAGAAAAGCACCGTCTCGAAAACTTCGCGGTAGACCGCAATGAACGACAAGGCGAACAATGCCCATGCCGAACGCCGCGTCATGGCTGCGGAGAGTTTTTCCTTCAGGTAGGCCTGCCACTTGCCCGCCGTGCTTTTCTGGTGCATCCAGAGCCCGACGCTCAGCAGCACAACGGCCGCAAACAGGGATGAAACCCCCTCGGTCACCTCACGGCTTGCGCCGCTGATGCTCACGAAGTAGGTGGCCACCGCCCAGGTCAGGCCACCGCAAGCCAGTGCGGCCATCCAGCCGCCATGCACATAGCCCAGCACATCGCGCCGTTCTGCCTTCTTCAGGAAGGCCAGCATGCCCACGACGATCAACAGCGCTTCAACCCCTTCGCGCAGCAGGATGGTGAGGGAGGCGATGAACGTGGTCAGCGGGTCTGCCTTGTCCGCGCCGAGTTCGGCGTCCACCTGGGCAAAGAGATAGTCCAGCTTCTGCGCCGTGGCATCGGCTTGTTCCAGTTTCCCGCCGGCGAGCGCGCCGCGATAGGCCAGCATGGCGTTTTCGACTTCCGTGAGAAGTGTCTGGTTGCGTGCGCGCAATGCCGGCTCCAGAGGCTCAAATCCATCCAGGTAGGCCGACAGGCCCAGGCGCGTTGCGCTGGCCCGGTCGCCCGCGCGCGCCGCGGCAAGGCTCTCCTGAAGGCGTGTGCGGGCCAAGGCCAGTCCGCCCGAGCCGCTCGCGGCAGCGGTGACTTCCGGGTGGCGGCGAACATAGGCGGTGAGGTCGCGGGCTGCGTCCGGGGGCATCCGCTCGGACAAGGCGGCTTCGGTCAAGGTGGCGGCAGCAGCCAGGTCGGGAAAGACAGCCTTGGCGCTGGCGTCTCGCCCCCAGGACTGTTCGCCGCGTGCGCGCATGGCATCGTCATGCGACAGTGTGCCGGCGAAAAATGCCAATGCCCACCGATCCTCGTCGGAGAGCGTGGCGAAGCTGGGCATCGACGTGCTGGTCACGCCTTGAGAAATGACCTGGTACAGCGCGAGCACGCTGCGCGAACGGGCACGATCACGATCGGTGAAGGCGATCGGCGGCGGTTCGAGCTTGGCGCCGAGCGGGCCGTCGCCTGCACCGGTTGCCCCGTGGCATGCCGCGCAGTTGGCTTCAAACAGCACCTTGGCGCGTGCGAGATCCGGCGGCTGGGTCGGCGAGAGCGGAAACGGATAGGCTTTGACCAGCGCTGCGGCCAGCGAATGGGCGCTGTCGGCCACGGCCTTGGCGTCCGCCTTTGCGGCGATGAGGTCTCCGAGCGCTTTGGCCTGCCGCTGCAACTCGGGCAGCGCCGCAGTGCTCGGCAGTGCGGCAAGCTGCTGTGCGGCGGTTGCCGCGAACTCCTTCATCTCCTCGTACTCGCTGGCACTTTGAATCTGGCCGTTGCTCACCGCGCCGCCGTAGTCAACCGCGAGGTAGTCCAGCAATTGCCAGGTCTGCTTGGCCTGGTCGCTGGCGGCAGGGGCGGCAGCCCAGGCGGGAGAAGCCGACCAGAGTGCGAACAACGCGGCTATTGCCAGGAATCGCCTGGCGCAAAGAGAAAGCATTTTCATGATGTATAAATGTTATTGATTCTCATTTTATCGATGACTCGGACCACTGGGCGTTGCACGATGCAGTGCGAGCGAAGGTTCTAAAACGAAGATTTGCCTGTTGCCGGCGAAAAATGATGGGGCTAACTACGCCGCGCACCTTTCGCTGCACGTATGGCCCTGCGCCACGGCCTGTTGTGCAGAAGGCCTTCAACAGCGTCCACATGGGTCGTCGTCATCGCCAGTGAAAGGTTACGTGGCGACCGCTACCAAGATTAGCGTTCCCAGTGCAATGCGATACCACGCAAAAACTCCAAATCCATGTCCGGTCAAATAACGCATCAGAAGGCGTATCGCAAGCAGCGCAAATGCGAAAGAAGCAATGAAACCCATTGCAAAAACGCCGATGTCGTCGCTCGACAATGCGCCCCAGTGCTTGAAGAGGTTGTATACCGAGGCGGCCCCCAAGATTGGAATGCCGAGGAAAAACGAAAACTCCGTCGCAGCCTGCCGCGAAGCCCCGAACCATAGCCCGCCGATAATCGTCGCGCCTGAGCGCGAAGTACCCGGCCAGAGCGCAAGGCACTGCACGAAACCAATCTTCAGTGCGTCGATTCGGCTGATCTGTTCGGCACGCTCAGCCTTCACTTGCACGGGGCGTCGCTCAGCCCACAGGATCGCGATGCCACCGACAACGAGTGCGACGGCCACCGGCCCCGGACTGAAAAGCAGCCTCTGCACATGAGATCCAATCAGCAGTCCGAGCACTGCCGCGGGCATAAATGCAATGGCAAGGTTCACTAAAAACCGGCGGGATCCTTGGTCGGCATGCGCTGAGACAACAACGCTTGCCAGACGAGCCCTATATTCCCAGATGACCGCGAGCATCGCGCCGAACTGGATGAACACTTCAAAGACGTCGCGCTTCTCTTTCGCAAGGAATGAGAGCGCATTGCCCGCTAGGATCAAATGCCCCGTCGAGGAGACTGGCAAGAATTCCGTGATGCCTTCGACGACGCCCATCATTAGCGTCTTGAGAACGAGTTCAGCGTGCATTTGCAGGCGGCAGTGGTAGCGCCGAGTGGGACATCGGTTTCTCCGAAGCCGTGCTCACGGCTCCGCATGTGTCAATGAAAATCTGGATCATCGTGCTGGCGAATGGGAATCTGCGCCGTTTCGGCCGCGGCCGCGAAACGCGGCGATCAGCAGAAGCCCCGCTCCCAGGGTGATGCCAACGTCGGCTGCATTGAACGCAGGCCAGTGCCAATCGCCCCAATGAAAATCGAGCCAGTCCACCACGGCCCCATGCCGCACTCGATCAAGAACATTGCCGAGCGCGCCGCCGAGAATTGCTGCATAGCCCACGGCCTCAGGTGTTGCAGTCTTCTCGCGGGCAATGAGCCAGGTGAGAAAGGCAGAAGCAGCGACGCCAATAACAATAAAAAAGCCGCGTTGCCACCCACCCGCCTGCGCCAAGAAGCTGAAGGCCGCGCCTGGATTCAGCCAATGCCCGATGTTGAACCATGGCGTGATTTCATGGGAGCCATACAAGGGAATCCACGCGACGATGGCCGCCTTGGTCGCTACGTCGGCGGCAAGCACCGTCACGGCCAACAGGTACATCCGCAAGACAGCCCTATCAATGGCCATGTGGCTTGATGTCCTCAGACGACCGCAGCAAGCGCATCCCATTGAAAACGACCGCCAGACTGGCACCCATGTCGGCCAGAATCGCCAGCCACAGACTTGCATGTCCAGTAAAGGCCAAGGCCATGAACACCGCCTTTGTTCCAAGCGCAAAGACGATGTTGGCCGTCAGGATGCCGGCTACGCGCTGTGACAGCCGGATGAACTCTGGAAGCTTGCGCAGGTTGTCCTGCATCAATGCGACGTCGGCCGTTTCGATTGCCGTGTCGGTGCCAGCTGCGCCCATTGCGAAGCCTATGCTCGACTTGGCCAATGCCGGTGCGTCGTTGACGCCGTCGCCCACCATGCCGACTGGCCCGCGTGAGAGCAGTTCTTCGATTGCCTGCAGCTTGTCCTGCGGCAGCAACTCGCCCTTGGCGCTGGTGATGCCGACCTGGGCAGCCACGGCTTGCGCGGTTTTCGCGTTATCGCCAGTCAACATGACTGGTTCGATTCCCAGCGACTTGAGTTCGGCGATCGCTTGCCGGCTGGTGTCGCGCACTGTGTCGGCCACGGCCAGCAGGGCGAGTACTTGCTGGTCCGTGGCGAGGAGCACAACGGTCTTGGCCTGGTACTCCAACGCATCGAGCTGAGTCTCGACCTCAAGTGTTGAAAGTCCCAGCTCTTTGATCAGCCGGTGGTTGCCGACGTAATAGACATCTCCATCGACGTTGCCTTTGACGCCGCGTCCAGGGATCGCCTCGAACTTGTCCACCTGGGCATGCGGTTGGTTGTAGCCCGCCACGATGGCGGTGGCCACAGGATGCTCCGACAGAGCATCGATGCTCGCTGCAATGCGCAGAACTTCTTCCTTCGGCAGGCCGCGCAGCGATATGACATCGGTCAGTGCGGGGCGCCCATGGGTCAGGGTCCCGGTCTTGTCCAGGGCCACCGATTTCAGGTGCCGCCCTTGTTCGAGGTAAAGACCGCCCTTGACCAGGATGCCTCGGCGTGCGGCAGCTGCCAGGCCGCTGACCACGGTAACCGGCGTGGAGATCACCAATGCGCAGGGGCAGGCAATGACCAGCATCACCAGCGCCTTGTAGACCCATTCGAACCAGGGCTGCCCGAAAGCGAGCGGAGGAATGACCGCCACGGCAAGGGCAAGCGCAAACACCGCGGGTGTATAGATGCCGGCGAACTTGTCCACGAAGCGTTGCGTGGGCGCGCGTTGTCCCTGCGCTTCCTGGACCGATCGTGCAATGCGGTCGAGGGTGGTTTCGCCCTTGCGCGAGGTAACGCGGAACTCCAGCGTGCCGCGCTCGTTGATGGTGCCGGCGAAGACCGTGGCACCGGCGGTCTTCTCCACCGGCATGCTTTCGCCGGTGATCGGCGCCTGGTTCACCGACGACTGTCCCGCGACGACTTCGCCATCCAGTGCGATGCGTTCGCCCGGACGCACCCGCACAACACTTCCGAGTGGCACGGTATCCGCCTTGACCTCGCGCCATTGACCGTCGGGCTGGCGCACCAATGCGTTCTCTGGCGCCAGGTCCATCAGCTTGCGGATGGCATTGCGGGCCCGATCCAGGCTCAAGGCCTCGATCATCTCGGCGATGCCGAAGAGCCAGATGACCACCGCCGCCTCGGGCCACTGGCCGATCAGCGCCGCGCCGATGACGGCGACCGTCATCAACAGGTTCATGTTCAGCGAACGCGTCTTCAGCGCGATCCAGCCCTTCTTGAGGGTCTCGACCCCACCCAGGCCGATGGCCGCGAGGCAAGCAAGAATGATGGGCCAGGAGGCCTCGGGAGCACCCGCGAAGACCATGGCCTCCGCGCCGAGCGCCAGCACGCCGGAGACCGCCATCCGAATCCATTGCCCGCGCGAGATGCCGGTGCCGAACTCACGGGGAGCGGATGGCGCCGGGTCGGAGGCGCTTTGGAGCACTGGAGCCATGCCGAGCCGCTCGATCGCGCTGGTCACCGGAGCCAGATCGACAAGCTCGTGGCTCACGGTCAGCGTGCGGCCCATCAGGTTGAAATCCAGGGCCTTCACCCCAGGCATGCCTTCGAGCGCCTTGCGCAGCAGGCCCTCCTCGGTCGGGCAGTCCATTTTTTCGATCAGGTACACGGCCTGGCCCTGCGGCCCGGTGTCGTCAGCGTGCTCAATGCTGGCCTTCATGCCTACATCGTTCAGGGCCTTGAGGATCGGCGCGGGGTCGGGCAGACGGTGCTGGACATCGAGCCGTCGCCCCATCAGGTCGAAATCCAGCCGTTCGATGCCATCGACCGCACCAAGGCGCTTGCGGATCGTTGCCTCTTCGGTAGGGCAATCCATGTTCGGAATAAGGAAGCGTGTACCGTTCCCTGTCGCCGGTGCCGGGGTTTGCGACGCCGCCGTGCTGGGGATGAGGGCTTCGACAGCGATTGGCATGCTGCCCGCCGTCTTTTCCACCGGCTTCATTCCCAGGCCTTCGATGGTCCTGGCAATCGGGGCTGTATCGGTCAGCGAATGGGTCACCGTCAGCGTGTGGGCCTTCAGATCGAAGTCCACCGCCTGCACGCCCGCCAGTGGCTCCAGCATCGAGCGCAACTGGCGCTCTTCGCTGGGACAGTCCATCTCCTTGATGAAGTAGATGACCTGCTGCGGCGCGGGTTCCACGACCGCCCGCATGCCGATGTCGTGCAGCGCGCGCAGGATGGCGTTCTGTCCAGCTGGTTCGTGTGTGACCTCAAGGCGGCGACGGGTCAAGTCGAAAGCCATATCCCGGACGCCATCGACCTGCGCCAAGCGCTTGCGAATCTGAGCCTCCTCGCTGGGGCAATCCATGTTGGCTATCCCGAAGTGGGTCACGAGTGGCTCAACGGTCGCCGCTGCGCTCATGGCGCTCGCTGAACAGCACGCCGTGGTGCAGGAGGTTTCGGTGTCTGCTTTCATGGATCGATCCGTTCTTCTTCAAGAGTCAGGTGGTGAGACGGGCCAGCTTTGCCAGTCTCCGCGCAGGAGAGCCAAAGCGCAGACGCCGACAGCGTTGCGACAGGTGCCGTTCCCCTTGTGCTTTCATTTACAAGGGCTATTTCACACCTTGGAGTAGCTCCAAGGTCAAGCGGCTACGATGCATGTCCTGACAACATGTGAGTGTTCTGCGATGAAAATTGGCGAGTTGAGCCACGCCACCGGCGTGGACACCGACACGATCCGGTTCTACGAGAGGACGGGGGTGTTGCCGCCGCCAGCTCGGCAGACCAATGGATACCGGGTATACGGGACGGAACACATCGATGGACTGTCCTTTGTCCGCCACTGCCGGGCCTTGGACATTCCTCTGGCCGATGTCAGGCGGCTCCTGAACTTCACATCCCGTCCGGATGAGGATTGCGCGGACATCAACCGGCTGGTCGACGAGCAGATTGCGAGGGTGCGTGCCCGCCTGACCAGCTTGAAAGCACTGGAAAGGCAACTGACGACGCTGCGCGCCCGCTGCTCCGCAGGACATCAAGCGAAAGAGTGCGGCATCCTTGGCGAGCTGGTCTCTGCAGCGCAGCGGGAAGCGTAGTCAAACAGATCTATCGATGGCGCAGGGCAAGACGCCTGTGCGCAAGCACTGGCAGCAGGCGAAGGCTGTGTTGACATGCGCCGGCAAGACCGCCTAAACTACGTACCAAACAACAGACATAGAGTCTTTTCGTCGTTCGATCGCCTGAGCCATTCTTTTCCCCATGCCGACCCATGCATTCACCATACGCAAACTCGCCGACGCGGCAGGCGTTGGCGTGGAGGCGGTGCGCTATTACCAGCGCGGTGGATTGCTGGCTGCGCCGGATCGCGTGGACGGCGGCTTCCGGCAGTATTCGGAGGACGATGTCCGTCGTCTGCGCTTCATCAAGCGGGCTCAGGCATTGGGGTACTCGCTGGAGGACATCGCCGAACTGATGTCCTTGAGTACCAAGCGTGATCGGCTGCGCGTGCGGGAAATCACCCGCGAACGCATCGCGGAGATCCGGGAGCGCGTGGCCGACCTGCAGTCGATGGCCTCGGCGCTGGAAAATCTGGCCGATTGCTGCGCCAAAGCGCCAGAAGGTTCGGCCTGTTCGATCATCGCCGCGCTGACCGGGGAGCAGGACTTAGATCCGGCCATCGCCGATCCGAGCCTCGTTGCGCAGGCAAGCGTTGCCGGCCGACGCAGATCCGTGCGGCCGGGCGCTGAAGCCTATCACCGCACTGATGGGGTGGCCGCATGACGATGACGCGCATGTTCAGGCGATTCGTCTGCCGGCTGATGCTCGGTGTGCTGGTCTTCGGCCAGTTGGCCATCGCTGCCTACGCCTGCCCCGCACTGTCGGGCATGCCGCAGTCGCTTCCGACGATGGCCCTGAATGCGTCGGCCGCGGCGATGCCCGGTGATGAGGCCGGTGCTGCGATGGCCGTGTCGCCCGACATGGTCGCAACGTCAGACATGGCCGCCATGGCGAGCTGCGACCAAATCGACGACAACGCCGCCAACTTGTGCGTAGAGCACTGCCGTTTCGGCCAGCAAAGCGCCGACCATGCGTCGGCCCCGACCGTACCCGCGGCGCTGCTGACGACCCTCTACACCCTTCCGGTGCAACCCGAGCCTCTCGGGCATGGCTGGCCTTCGGCCGACGTGATATTCCGGCGCGTCGCGGCGTCTCCGCCGCACGCCATCCTGCACTGCTGTTTTCGCATTTGATCTCCTGACGCTGGTGCGGCCGGCCTGAGCCGGCTGAACCAGACCGATCGGTCGCGCTTGCGCGTGTCCGCGAGTTTCCGCTCGCCCCCGCCAAGCTCCATTCGACCTGATGGCATTCGTCAACTGGAGATCCCATGTTCATCGACTCTTTTTCTTTCCGCACGCCGGGCGGCGCTGTGCCATGGCGCAGGCTTGCTGCCGGCATCGTTGCGGCATTCGCCATGGGCGCCGGTGCAGCCCATGCCGCCGACGGCCTGACGCTGGATCAGGCGCTGCGCCTGGCACAAACCCGTTCTCGCGCGCTCGTGGCCCAGGATGCGACGGCATCGGCCGCACGGGACATGGCGGTCGCCGCCGGACAGCGGCCAGACCCCACCCTCAAGCTCGGCATCAACAACCTGCCCGTCAACGGCGCGGATCGGTTCAGCCCGACGCGCGACTTCATGACCATGCGCTCCATCGGCGTGATGCAGGAGTTCACACGCGAAGACAAACTCAAGGCCCGTGCCGGGCGCTACGAGCGCGAGGCCGAAGTCGCCGAGGCCGGGCGCAGCCTGGCGCTCGCCAACCTGCAGCGCGACACCGCCTTGGCCTGGCTGGACCGTCTCTTCCAGGAGCGTGTGCGCGACATGCTGGTGACCCAGCGCGACGAAGCGCGCCTGCAGATCGACGCCGCTGATGCCGCCTACCGGGGCGGGCGCGGCACGCAAGCCGATGTGTTCGCCGCCCGTTCGGCGGTCGCCCAGATCGACGACCGCATCGAGCAGGCCGAGCGCCAGGTCGCCACGGCCCGCACGCAACTGGCGCGCTGGATTGGCTCCGTCGCAAGCGATCCCCTGGGCTCGGTTCCGGCATTGGATACGGTTCGCCTGAGCCCGCAGGATTTGGAAGCCCAGTTGGCCCACCACCCTGAAATCGCCGTGATGCAAAAGCAGGAAGAGGTCGCGCAGGCCGAAGCCGACATCGCGCAAGCCAACAAGAAGACCGATGTGAGCGTCGAGCTGATGTACAGCCAGCGCGGCCCGGCCTACTCGAACATGGTCTCGCTCAATGTTTCGATCCCGCTGCAGTGGGACCAGAAAAACCGCCAGGACCGCGAGCTGGCCGCCAAGCTCGCCAGTGTCGAGCAAAAGCGCGCCGAGCGCGAGGAAGCCACGCGCGCCCATGTGGCCGAGGCACTGGCGATGCTGCAGGAATGGCGCAGCGACCGAGAGCGCCTGGCGCGCTACGACAGCTCGCTGCTGCCACTGGCCACCGAGCGCACGCGCGCCTCGATCGCCGCCTACCGCGGCAACGCGGGCACCTTGACCGCGGTGCTAGAGGCACGCCGCGCCGAGATTGACACGCGCGTCGAACGCTTGCGCCTGGAAATGGGCGCGGCGCGCCTGTGGGCACAACTGAACTACCTGGTGCCGGCTGGTCACGACACGGCCGCACCCCGCCCCTGAGCACAACCGAGAGACCTCCCATGAAAACCAAAAACCTCGTGATGGCCCTCGTCGCCGCCGGCGTGCTGGGCGCCGCCGGCTACGGCCTCTACACCCTCGGCATGCGCCACGGAGCCGACATGCCGGCCACGCCTTCGAATCCCAGTGGCATGGCATCGCCGCAAGCGGCGACTCCCGCTGTTGCTGCGCCTGCCAATGAGTCGGGCGAGGACGCCACGCGGCGGCATATCGCGGCCGGCCTCAAGGCCGGCGACGTCGATCCCGCCAATGGCAAGAAGATCCTGTACTACAACGATCCCATGGTACCGGCGAACAAGTTCGACAAGCCGGGCAAGTCACCCTTCATGGACATGATGATGTCGCCGGTCTATGCCGACGGGGATGCAGATAAGGGAAACGTCACTGTCAGCTCGCGCATCCAGCAGAACCTCGGCGTTCGCACCGCCGAAGTGACCGAAGGCACGCTGTCGCCGCAGGTGTCGGCGGTGGGCAGCATCGCCTTCAACGAGCGTGACCAGGCGATCGTGCAAGCGCGTGCCACCGGGTACGTCGAGCACCTGTACGTGCGTGCCACGCTGGACCCGGTCGCCAAGGGGCAACCGCTGGTCAGCCTCTATGTCCCGGACTGGGTTGCTGCGCAGGAAGAGTTCCTGTCAGTACGGCGCATGAAAGGCACGGACCTGGGTGGGCTGGTCGACGGTGCGCGCCAGCGCATGCGCCAGGTCGGCATGGACGATGCCCAGATCGCGCTGGTCGAGCGCAGCGGCAAGACCCAGCCACGCATCACGCTGAGCGCGCCCATCGGCGGCGTGGTGGTCGAATTGCTGGCGCGTGAAGGCATGACGGTGATGCCGGGCGCGACGCTGTTCCGCATCAACGGCTTGTCCACCGTGTGGGCCAACGCCGAGGTGCCCGAGAGCCAGGCCGCGCTGCTGCGCCCGGGCGCCAAGGTGCAGGCCCGTAGCCCGGCCGCGCCCGGCAGCAGCTTCGATGGCAAGGTGCAGGCGATCCTGCCCGAGGTGAATCCGAGCACGCGCACACTGAAGGCTCGCCTGGAGCTCGCCAATCCTGGCAGCCGGCTGGTACCGGGGATGTTCGTCACGATGAACTTCGTGGACATGCGGCCCGACAAGACGCTGCTCGTGCCCACCGAGGCGGTGATCCAGACCGGCAAACGCACGGTGGTGATCGTGGCCGAAGACAACGGGCGCTTCCGTCCGGTCGATGTCGAGGCGGGCCTGGAGAACAGTGGCCAGACCGAGATCAAGCGCGGCCTGTCGGCGGGGCAGCGCGTCGTCGTGTCCTCGCAGTTCCTGATCGACTCGGAGGCCAGCCTCAAGGGTGTCGAGGCCCGCTTGAACAGCGAGCCGGCCGTGGTTGCCCCAGCTTCGCCTTCGGCCCCGGTGGCCGCCAGCGCGCCACGGCATGTCGGTGAGGCCAAGGTCGTCAGCGTCGGCAAGGACGCGTTGACCCTGTCGCACGGCGCCATTCCCACAATGAAGTGGGGCCCGATGACGATGGACTTCAAACTGCCGCCCGACGGCGCGGCGCGCAACGTGCAGGTCGGTGATCGCGTGCGCTTCGAGTTCTTCATGGGCGCGGACGACCTGCCGCAGCTCACGCACGTCACGCCGATGGCGGCCGGAGGCAAGCCATGATCGCCAAGCTGATCCGCTGGTCCATCGCCAACCGCTTCCTCGTGCTGCTGGCCACCTTGGCACTCAGCGCCTGGGGCATCTATGCGGTACAGCGAACGCCGCTGGACGCGCTGCCCGACCTGTCGGACGTGCAGGTCATCATCCGCACCACCTATCCGGGCCAGGCGCCGCGCATCGTCGAGAACCAGGTCACGTACCCGTTGACGACGACGATGCTCTCGGTGCCGGGCGCAAAGGCGGTGCGCGGCTACTCGTTCTTTGGCGACTCCTTCGTCTACGTGCTGTTCGAGGACGGGACCGACCAATATTGGGCGCGCTCCCGCGTCCTCGAATACCTCAACCAGGTGCAGTCGAGGTTGCCGGCCCAGGCTAAGGCCTCGCTCGGTCCGGACGCTTCCGGCGTGGGCTGGATCTACGAGTACGCACTGGTCGACCGCAGCGGCAAGATGGACATCTCGCAACTGCGCGCCCTGCAGGACTGGTTCCTCAAGTACGAGCTCAAGACCGTGCCCGACGTGGCCGAGGTTGCCTCGGTAGGCGGCATGGTGCGCCAGTACCAGATCGTGCTTGATCCGGACAAGCTCGCGGCCTACGGCATCCCGCACACCAAGGTCGTGGAGGCGATCCAGCGCGCGAACCAGGAGACCGGCGGCTCGGTGCTCGAACTCGGCGAGGCCGAATACATGGTGCGCGCCTCGGGCTACCTGGGGAGTCTTGAGGATTTTAGGAAGGTGCCGCTGATGACGACAGCCGCCGGCGTATCAGTGCGCCTGGGCGACGTGGCCCGGGTGCAGATCGGTCCGGAGATGCGCCGCGGTATCGGCGAACTCAATGGCGAGGGCGAAGCCGTCGGCGGCGTGATCGTCATGCGCTCAGGCAAGAACGCGCTGCAGACCATTGCCGCGGTCAAGGACAAGCTCAAGGGCCTGGCGTCCAGCTTGCCGCGGGGCGTGGAGATCGTGCCGGTGTACGACCGCTCCGGGCTGATCGAACGCGCGGTCGACAACCTCACGCACAAGCTGATCGAGGAGTTCATCGTCGTCGCGGTGGTCTGCTTCATCTTCCTGTTCCACCTGCGCTCGGCGCTGGTCGCGATCATCTCTCTGCCCCTGGGCATCCTGGCGGCGTTCATCGTGATGCACTACCAGGGCGTCAACGCCAACATCATGTCGCTGGGGGGTATCGCGATCGCCATCGGTGCGATGGTCGACGCGGCGGTGGTGATGATCGAGAACGCCCACAAGCATCTGGAGCACTGGAGCCATGAGCACCCCGGCGAGGTGCTCGAAGGGCCGGCCCGGTGGCGGGTCATCGGTGACTCGGCGGCGGAGGTGGGGCCGGCGTTGTTTTTCTCGCTGCTGATCATCACGCTGTCCTTCGTGCCTGTGTTCACGCTGGAAGCGCAGGAGGGACGCCTGTTCTCGCCGCTGGCGTTCACCAAGACCTACGCCATGGCGGCTGCGGCCGGCCTGTCGGTGACCTTGATTCCGGTGCTCATGGGCTACCTGATCCGTGGCCGCATCCCCGATGAGAAAAACAATCCACTCAATCGCCTGTTGATCGCGGTCTACCGGCCGCTGCTCGACAGGGTGCTGCGCGCCCCAAAGCTCACGCTCGTGGTGGCGGTCGTGGTGCTGGCCACCAGCCTGTGGCCGCTGCAGCACATCGGCGGCGAGTTCATGCCGCGGCTGGACGAAGGTGACCTGCTGTACATGCCTTCGGCGCTGCCGGGACTGTCGGCAGGAAAGGCGGGAGAGCTGCTGCAGCAGACCGACCGCCTGATCAAGACGGTGCCGGAGGTCGCGAGCGTCTACGGCAAGGCCGGCCGCGCGGAGAGCGCCACCGACCCCGCTCCGCTGGAGATGTTCGAGACGACGATCCAGTTCAAGCCGCGCGACCAGTGGCGCGCCGGCATGACGACCGACAAGCTGGTCGAGGAACTTGACCGCATCGTCAAGGTGCCGGGCCTGTCCAACATCTGGGTGCCGCCGATCCGCAACCGCATTGACATGCTGGCCACGGGCATCAAGAGCCCTGTGGGGGTTAAGGTCGCGGGCACCGACCTAGCAACCATCGATCGCATCACCGCAGAGATCGAACGCACGCTCAAGGACGTGCCCGGCGTCAGCAGCGCTTTGGCCGAGCGGCTCACGGGTGGGCGCTATGTGGATGTGAACATCCGGCGCGACGATGCGGCCCGCTACGGCCTGAACATCGCCGACGTGCAGTCGGTGGTCTCGTCCGCCGTGGGCGGCGAGAACATCGGCGAGACGGTGGAAGGCCTGCAGCGCTTCCCGATCAACCTGCGCTACCCGCGCGAGATGCGCGATTCGCTGGAAAAACTGCGCTCCCTGCCCGTCGTGACCGAGCGCGGCCAGCGCCTGGTGCTGTCCGACGTGGCCGACATCCGCATTGCCGACGGGCCGCCGATGCTGCGCAGCGAGAACGCGCGCCTGTCGGGCTGGGTGTACGTCGACATCCGGGACCGCGACCTGCGCTCCGCGGTGCAGGACATGCAGCAGGCCGTGGCCAAGCAGGTAAAGCTGCCGCCGGGCTACTCAATCTCCTGGTCGGGACAGTTCGAGTTCCTGGAGCGGGCCACCGCCAAGCTCAAGGTAGTGGTGCCCTTCACGCTGCTCATCATCTTCGTGTTGCTGTACCTGACCTTCGGCGCGTTCGGTGAAGCGCTTCTGATCATGGCTGCGCTCCCATTCGCGCTGGTGGGCGGCATCTGGCTGCTGTACCTGCTGGGCTACAACCTGTCGATCGCGGGTGCGGTGGGCTTCATCGCACTGGCTGGCGTGTCCGCCGAATTCGGCGTGATCATGCTGCTGTACCTCAAGAACGCCTGGCAGGAGCGAGTCGGCCGCGGCACGACCAGCGAGGCCGATCTGCTGAATGCCATTCGCGAGGGCGCCGTGCTGCGCGTGCGGCCCAAAGCGATGACGGTGGCCGTCATCCTGGCCGGCCTGCTGCCGATCATGTGGGGCACGGGCACCGGCTCCGAGGTGATGCAGCGCATCGCCGCGCCGATGGTGGGAGGGATGGTCACGGCCCCGTTGCTGTCGATGTTCGTCATTCCCGCGGCCTACCTGTTGATGCGGCGGCCGCGCGAGCGCAAGGCATCGCGGCGGATGTTCTGGAGGCGTCGTCATGCGGCCACTTGAACGCTCCGGTGGCGGCCGCGCATGGGGTGCGGCGGTGCTTTGCCTGTCGCTGCTGCTGGGCACAGCGACACGCGCTGCCGTTTCCGCCCAGGAGATTCAGCACGCCGGCCCGGTGATGACGGCAATGGTGGCCTCGCGCCCGTTGCCCAGCAGCGCCGACGATTGCCAGGTATGCCCGGCTTGTGCCATCGCACCGGCACCAGCGGCTCACGCATTCACCGGCGAATGCGAAGCGCGAGAGCAGGCTCCGGTGGCCTGGCTCGCGCTTGCGACGGTGGCGCCGGCGCCGACCTGGTTCTTTGATGCGGGAGGCGGTCGACTGCGATGGCCTGTACGCCTAGCGTTCTGCCGGTGGCTGGATTGATCCGATGAGGCTCCTCTCGGACTTTTTGGATCAACCAACCTTGGAAAACCATCATGAAAAAATCACTGCTCCCCCTCATCGCCGCCCTGGCGCTGGGCGCTTCTCTGCCTGCACTGGCCGGCCCCGACTTCCAGGCCATCGAGAAGGCACGCGCAGCCAAACAGGCGGCAGCAGCATCGCAAACGGCCAGTACCACCCGAGTCGACGGCACCACAGGTCAGCGGGTGAACTGCCCGACCGACCCGCTGGTGCTGCCGCTGGATCACGGCCCGCGTGCCCAAACGACGCCTGGAGAAAACCGGATGCGCAAGGCGCGTTACGAGGCCCAGGTCAAGGCATGCACGAACCCCGGGTCGTGAGCACCAGCCCATGACTCTCCAACGCTGGCCATTCCCAGTGGCCGCGTTCCATCCGGGGCCTGCCAGAAGGCCGGCCCCATTTTTAAAGCTCAGAAAAGGAAATCCATCATGAAACTCGTCTCAACCGCAACGCTGATCGCCGCCTTGGCGTTTTCTGCTGCCACCTTCGCCCAATCCGGCGACATGGGCAGCATGAAGATGGAGGGTAAGGGCATGCAGGAGTGCATGGACATGAAGGGGATGAAGGGCATGGACATGAAGGACATGGATGCCAAGAAGTGCCAGGACATGATGAAAGGCATGGACGCCAAAGGCACCGCCAAGTCCGCGGCCCATGAGGCCGATGCCGTGGTGAAGGAATTTGACGCGGTCCAGGGCAAGGTCACCCTTGCGCATGGCCCCGTCAAGAGCCTGGGGTGGCCCGCGATGACCATGGCGTTTGGCGTCAAGGACAAGGCCCTGTACGACAAACTCGCCGTGGGCGCGAAAGTCCACGTCGGGTTCAAGAAAGAGGGTGACGGCTACGTCGTGACCTCGGTCAAATAACGCGCCGCAGACGATGTGAGCCTGCGACTACGGTGAACGCGCACGCGTTTCGTAGTCGCATCCTTCCTGCAAATTGATCAAGGTGATCAGCATCGTCACCCAAGGCGTTTTTCTGTTTCACCGCAGATGCAGGGCGATCCCGGCCACTGGAGCATGGCCGGCCACGCTGTCGTGCTGCGCATTGAACCCCTGCGGGTTTCGCCCCATGCGGGCTCTCATCGCTGACACCTCCGGCCCAACTTGCTGACCAGGGCCTGCGCGCTGCGCTTGCCAAGACCGGGTGTAGCTGGATGGTGGGGTGTGGCGGCTTGCTGTCTCCCCATGGTGCCACGGCGTTCGCGCCGTAAAGGGCGGCGCGCCATGGGCGCTTGCGGCCTGCGGCCGTCGTGCCCCTTGACGGCTTGCGCTGCGCCGTGACCCGCAGGGGCTGGGCAATTCCGCCCGGCATCCTTTCAGGAGTTCAGCATGAACTACGCATTCATCACCGACGAGCAGCGTGCGCTGCTGCTGGCCAACGGCCGCGCATCCTTGGAGAACCCGGACTTCGATCCGGCGCCCGTAGTCAAGCTGTTCACGCCCGATGCGGGCGCGACCTGGCTGCTGACCGAGATTGATCCCGACGACCACGACCACGTCTTTGGTCTTTGCGACCTAGGCCTGGGGATGCCGGAAATCGGCTGGGTCAGCCTGGGCGAGCTGGCAGCGGTGCGCGGGCGGCTGGGGTTGCCGATCGAGCGTGACCTGTCTTTCCGCGCCGAGAAGCGGTTGAGCGCCTATGCGCGCGATGCGCGCTTGGCCGGGCGGATCGCTGTCTGACCTGGCCTTGGGAGCGCCGCAAGGCGCTCCTTGTGCTTTCTCGACCATCGAAGGAGATCAATGCCATGAGCAGCCATCACGACTACATCATCGAAATCACGGCGCAGCACGATGCGCTCAAGCCGTTCGCGCCGGAGAACGGCCAGCCCTTGCGCTTCAAGATCGGCGACGCGGTGATCTACACCAACGAGTACGGCGCACAGTTCCGGCGCCGCGTCACCGGGTTCTACCAGCCCACCGGGCTGTCGGGTCTGTACGCGCGCGGTGCGCGATACCTGCTGGACTCGTCATCGCCGTGGATGCCGGTTGCGGAATCCAGCCTGCGTCCTGACGACTCGGCATGATGCCTACGCGCCCCTGACGGGGCGCTGCGCGCTTCGCTTGCCTCCAGGGGAAAGCCCTGCGGGCTATCCCCGCCGCGCGATGCTTGGCACCCCTCAAAGACCGCCGAACCGGCTGCGCCGGATCGGCCAGACAACATCAGCCGCAGATCGACGATGCCTCGCGTTTGCTCATCCTGATCCAGTTGTTCATTCCACTTTGAAGGCTGGGCGTCCCCGGCCACCTGGGAGATAGCCGGTCGCGCTGTCGTGCGCGTGGCGCATCGAGCCGCCTGCGGCGTCTCGCCCCTTCGGGCTTCCATCGTTCCCTCGCTCCGCTCGGCTGACGCCTCCGGCCCGGCTTCCAGCTTCGGGCCTGCGCGCTTCGCTTGCCGTGCGGTCGGTGTGTAGGGACGGCCGTTGCCATGTCCAGCCGTCTTCCCTGACTTCATCACCTTCACCGCGACTGTAGCCCGCGGCTGTGTGCCGTCAAGGCGCGCAGGGCCGTGTCCTCGGCTGCGCCTGCGGGCCGCACCAACCCTGCGCTTGTCTCCTTGACGGCCCCCGTCCGCGCGCTCCTGACCGTCGCGGGCGATGAACTCAGGAAGGACGGTGGCAACAGGGCCAACCGGGTTCCTCGTGCCGACCGCACCGAACAGCCGAAAGGCTGGGCTCCGAATCTAGGAATCCGGTGTGCGGTTTTCTTCAACAGCCTTTTTGTTCAGGAGAACGACATGCTTGCAACCCGTTTCGCTTCCCACTCCCCGGCGCTGCGCAGCGGCTACCCGCTGTCCGATGACCAGATTCGCAGGGTGGCCCCGTCCATCTTCGCGGATGCACCGCATGAGAGCCGTTCCGAGCGGTACGCCTATATCCCCACCGCCGCCGTGCTGACCGAACTGCGCAAAGAGGGGTTTCAACCCTTCATGGTGACGCAGACCCGCGTGCGCGATGAAGGCAAGCGCGAGCACACGAAACACATGCTGCGCCTGCGCCATGCCAGCCAGATCAACGGCGCGGAAGCTAACGAAATCGTGCTGCTGAACTCCCATGACGGCACGAGCAGCTACCAGATGCTGGCCGGAATGTTCCGCTTCGTGTGCAGCAATGGGCTGGTGTGCGGTGACACCGTGGCCGATGTGCGCGTACCCCACAAAGGCAACGTGGCCGGGCACGTCATCGAAGGCGCTTATGAGGTGTTGAGCGGCTTCGAGCGGGTGAAGGAATCGCGCGACCTGATGCGCGGCATCACCTTGGACGATGGCGAATCGGAGGTGTTCGCCCGTGCTGCGCTGGCGTTGAAGTACGACGACCCGGACAAGCCAGCGCCTGTCACCGAATCGCAAATTCTGATGCCGCGCCGCTTCGACGACCGCCGCCCGGACTTGTGGAGCGTGTTCAACCGCACTCAAGAAAACCTCACCAAAGGCGGCCTGTCCGGGCGCAGCACCAACGGACGCAGGCAGCAGACCCGCCCCGTGCAGGGCATTGATTCCGACATTCGGCTGAACCGTGCCCTGTGGCTGCTGGCCGATGGTATGCGCCAGCTTAAGGCTTGAACCGTTCCCCCGCCGGAGGGGCGGTTCCCCTCCATTTCCTTGTTTCACTTATTGGAGATTCACCATGAACGCCGTTACCACTACCGAAGCCCGCGCCGTCCACACCGCAGCCAGCAGCGCAGCGAACGTGCTGCAAGCCGCCGACCCGAGCAAGCACATGATTCTGGTTCCGCTGTCGCGGCTGGTGCTGCGCCCCACGGGCCGCAATGTGCGCAAGACCCCGCGCATGTCCATCCCCGAACTGGCCGCGAGCATCCAGCGCGTTGGCCTGCTGCAAAACCTGATCGTGATTCCCGCCGCTGATGGCGAGCATTACGAGGTGGTGGCCGGTGGCCGACGCCTTGCAGCCCTCAAGCTGCTGGCGAAGAAACACCGCATCGCCAAGGATTGGGAGGTGCCTTGCCTGCAGGTGGCCGATGGCACGGCCCGCACGGCCAGCCTCACCGAAAACGTGCAGCGCGAAGCCATGCACCCCGCAGATCAGTTTGAAGCGTTTGCGGCATTGGTGGCCGAGGGCCGGCCCATCGAGGACATTGCGGCGGATTTCTCCGTCACGCCGCTGGTGGTGCAGCGCCGCTTGAAGCTGGCGAATGTCTCGCCCCGCCTGATGGCCGACTATCGCGCCGATGCCGTGACGCTGGATCAGTTGATGGCGCTGTCCATCACCGACGACCACGCCGCGCAGGAGGCCGCGTTCTATGATGCGCCACAGTGGCAGCGCAACCCGTCCAACTTGCGCGAGCGGCTGACCGAGCGCGAGATTGGGGCATCGCATCCGCTGGTGCGCTTTGTCGGGTTGGACACCTACGAGCAGGCAGGCGGAGGCATCCGCCGCGACCTGTTCGCGGAAGGCGATGCGGGCGTGTACCTCAACGATGCCGCTCTGCTGGAAACGCTGGTGCGCCAGAAGCTGGCGAGCATTGCCGACACAATCCGCACCGAGGGCTGGGCATGGGTGGATGCCACGCCGGGCGTGACCCATGCCGACCTGCACGCCTTTCAGCGTGCGCCGAGGGAGCGCCGCGCACCGGGCAAGCGCGACGCACAGCGCATCGAGAAGTTGCAGGCCAAGATGCAGGAAGTGGCCGAAGCCATTGATGCCGCGATGGACGCCGACGACGAGGACAAGGCCGAAGCCTTGCAGGAAGAAGGCGAGCGCCTGGGCGAGCAGTTGCAGGCATTGGAGGATGGCTTGCTGGACTATGCCGCGAGCGTGAAGGCCGCAGCCGGTGCCATCGTCACCATCGACCGCAACGGCGAAGCCGTCATTCATCGCGGGTTGCTGCGCGAAGCCGAGGCCAAGGCGCTGCGCACGCTGGAGAAGCTGCGCCAAGGTTTTAGCGGCGCGGAAATCGAAGGCGACGACGACGGCGAAGATGCCGACGAAGCACCCAAGGCCGCAGCCATGTCCGACCGGCTGGCCCAACGCTTGAGCGCCCACCGCACCGCCGCGCTGCAAACCGAAGTCGCCCGGCATCCGCAGGTGGCGCTGGCGGCGCTGGTGCATGGCATGGTGCAAACCATCTTGCAGGGCAGTCACTACGGCCACGATCTGCCGCTGGGGGTTCGCCTCACGGTGCAGGACAGGCTGGAAGGCATGGCCCCGGACTGGCCGGAATCGCCTGCTGCTGTGGCTCTGCACGAGGCGCAGCAGGCATGGGGCGAGAAGCTGCCCGAGGACAGCGCCGAACTGTTCGCTGCGCTGCTGGCGATGGAGCAAGGCGAACTGGTCAAGCTGCTGGCCGTGTGCGTGGCTTCGACGGTGGACGTGGTGACGCCGCGTGCCACGGTGCAGCAGCCGGGCGCGGAACTAGCGCAGGCCGTGGGGCTGGACATGGCCGCGTGGTGGCAGCCGACTGCCGAGGGGTATTTCCGGCATGTTCCAAAGGCCGTGATTCTGCGAGCCGTGGGCGAGTACGCGCCCGAGCACGTCACCCGGTTGGCAAAGCTGAAGAAAGCCGACATTGCCAGCGAAGCCGAACGACTGGCCGATGGTACGGGCTGGATGCCCGCCATCTTCAAGGCCATAGGCTCGCAGGGAGCTGCGCAGGAGGAAGGCCCGGAACAGGACGCCCCGGAGGATGCCGAGGTAATGGCGGATGAACCCGCCGAGGCGCTGGCTGCTTGACCCGCGCCAATGGCAATCGCCCCGGCCTTGACCGGGGCGCTTCGCTGGAAGGAGAACCGCCCCATGACCCGCACCACGACCAGCCGCCCGCGCATGGCGGCGATCTACGCGCCCGGCACGGTGCGCGCCCGCCGCTGGCGCGGCGATGGCGACGTGTGCGGCTACCTCCCGCCCTCGGGCTGGACGACGCGCGCCGACCTCGCCGACATTCACCCCATCACGGGACGCGCCTTGCCGCGCGCCGTGTGGTGGCTCATCAAAACGAAGGAATAACCGCGATCAGCACCGCGCCCAGGCCGTTCCGTCCTGGGCGCGGTAAAAGCCCAATCCGGGCGCGGCGGTGGCCGCGCCCGGTGTTGAAGGCCCAACAGCTCCATCAGAACGCCGCCGCCTTCGCTGGCACTCAGGCGGCGGCGTTGAAATTGCCGGGCGTCACGCCCGGCAACGCGCTGTCGGGTTTTCCGGCTGCGCCTCATGCCGTCTTTGCTGTTGTTATAATATAGCCCCCTAGACTATATTAATTGTCGGCTGTCATGTCCCATACCTCTCGCCAGAAAGACAAGCTGGTCGCCCGTGTTCGCCGCATCAAAGGGCAGTTGGAAGGCATCGAGCGCGCTTTGGAATCAGACGCGGCGTGCGTGGAAGTGCTACGCCAGATCGCGTCAGTGCGCGGCGCGGTCAATGGCCTGACCGCCGAGGTGATGGAAGACCATTTGCGCGAGCACGTCCTGGAAGTTGAAACGGACAAGGAGCGCCGCCAGGGCGGCGAGGAAATGGTCGAGGTCATCCGAGCCTACATGAAATAAACCCGCCGCCCGCCGGCGACCTTTTCCAGATGACAGGGACTCCCCGATGACAATGACCTATACCCCCTCGGCCTCAGGCCACGACCATTTCTTTCTCGGCAGCGACCACCAGCGCAATGAGCGCAAGGTGTGGCTGGTGATCGCTCTCACGGCCAGCATGATGCTGGTGGAAATCGTGGCCGGTTCGATCTACGGCTCCATGGCGCTGGTGGCCGATGGATGGCATATGTCCACCCATGCGGGCGCGATGCTGATTACCGCGCTGGCCTACCGCTTTGCGCGCCAGCATGTGGGCAATCCGCGCTTTACCTTCGGCACGGGCAAGCTCGGCGATCTGGCCGGCTTCGCCAGCGCGATCGTCCTGGCCTTGATTGCCCTGCTGATCGCTTGGGAAAGTCTGGTACGGCTCACCCAACCCATCCATATCGACTTTAACCAGGCGATCGCCGTGGCTGTCGTGGGCCTGGGCGTCAACCTGGTCTGCGCTTGGCTGCTGAAGGACGACCATGCGCATCACGGTCACAATCATGGACATCACCACCACGATCACGACCATCATGTGCCAGGCAAGAGCCGCGACAACAATCTGCGCGCCGCGTACATCCATGTGTTGGCCGATGCGCTGACATCCGTATTCGCCATCGTCGCGCTGCTGCTCGGCCGCAGCTACGGCTGGCTGTGGGCTGATCCGGTCATGGGTGTGGTGGGCGCGCTGGTGATTGCCCGCTGGTCATGGGGGCTGATCCGGGACTCCGGCAGCGTGTTGCTCGATGCGGCAGTCGAGGGCGAGGAAGTGCGGCAGGAGATTCGGGAGGCCGTGGAGCCGACGGGAAGCGAGGTTACAGATCTGCATGTCTGGCAGGTGGGGCCAGGGCATTTCGCGGCCATCGTCTCACTGGTGGCTCGGGAGCCCCAGGAGCCCGCGCACTACAAGGCACTGCTCGCGCATATTCACGAACTGTCGCATGTCACGATCGAAGTGCAGCGCGGGGCCGCATGAGCATCGGCGTCACCTTGAAGGCTTGGGCCAGGCGGATCAAGCGTGATGGCGTGACGCTGTGGTTTGCCGGCAAGCATCCCGGCACGCCTTGGTATGCCAAGGCGCTGGGGCTGTTCGTGGTGGCCTATGCGCTCAGTCCCATTGACCTGATTCCAGACTTCATTCCGGTGCTGGGTTATGTGGACGATGTGATCTTGTTGCCCGTGCTGATCTGGTTGACTGTGAAGCTGCTGCCATCCGATGTGCTGGCGCAATGCCGTATTCAGGCCGATGAATGGATGCTGGCGGAAGGCGCCAAGCCGCGGAGCCGGTTCGGGGCAGTGATGATCGTGGCGCTGTGGCTGGTGATGGGGGTGGCATTGTGGTTCTGGCTCATGCCGCATCTTTAGTTTTTCCTGAGGGCATATTGAATGGCATGGGCGTGTCGGCGCGAAGCGCCGCCGGGCTTTCGAGCTGCGTCCCGTGCTTCGTGCCGAATTACGGCCATTCGGCTTCAATCCCTCACGCCTTCGCGCCTGCGCTTGCCTCCTGAGGATCGGCGCAAGGCTCATCCCTGCCGCGCGGTGCTTGACGCCCGTCGAATACCGCCGAACCGGCAACGCCGGATCGGCCAAGCCGGCGCCCCCGCCGCGATGGGCGGGGAACTGGCGAATACGCTGGAGCTTGCTGCGGCAGGTTGTACGGATGCGTGCCGTCCCCGACGCTGACGGTTCCTGCCCATCACGTTACGAAGGACGGTTCACGGGCATCCCGCCCGGCATCGCTATGGAGCTTCCATGCCACGCCTCAAGACTGGCGCCGCAAGGTGTGACCGGGGCGTTCTCGCCCGTCATTGGGGTGTTGACCTGGCCCGCGTCTGGGAGCGAGCCAGTGCAGCGTTCGTGCGGGGATGCCGAGTCAGCCCTGTCTCCTTTCGAAGCGGTTCGGCCCAAGGCGTCCTTGTCTTGTTGTGAATCCTGGCGGTGGCACGGCTGCGCCTCGGGCTTTATGGCTGCAACCGTCCGGCGAAAACAATTTCCCCCTGCGCTGCGCGCATTCCTCGCGGGACAAATTCTTTTCGCCTCCCGGTTCTCCACTGCGTTGCGACCGCAAGCGGTGCAGCCAGCCCGTCTCCCGCCGGTCGGATCACAACAAGGACGCGATGGGCGCGAACCTTGTTCAATCGTAAGGAGATTCATCATGGCAACCATCGGCACCTTCACCGCGGACAAAGACGGCTTCACCGGCACGCTGCGCACCCTGACCCTCAACGTCAAGGCCAAGCTGGTTCCCAACGACAAGGGGGACAACGAACACGCCCCCGACTTCCGCGTGCAGGCGGCGGGCTTCGACATCGGCGCGGCGTGGAAGAAAGTCAGCAAGGCCGAACGGCCCTACGTGTCCGTGACCCTCGACGATCCTTCGTTCCCAGCAACGGTCTATGCCCGGCTGATCGAGGAAGAGGACGGCACGCACACGCTGATCTGGTCGCGCAGCAAGCCCCAGGCGGCCTGATGGCCGCCAGCGCCCCGCCCACGCGGCGGGGCGCCGTGCCGCTTTCGCAGAGCTGCATGGAAGCCTGGTCATTGCAGGAGCGTGGCCCATGTTGGGCCGCTTCTGTTGAGGCATGGGGCGAGTCTGCGGCTGCAAGAACGGCCGGGCGTGTCGGTGCCTTGCACCGCCGGGCTTAGCTGGCTGCGCCCCGTGCCGTCTTTGTCGTCACGGCCATTCGGCGCCAATCCCTCACGCCTTCGCGCCTGCGGCGCTGCGCGCGTCGCTTGCTCCAGGGGATCGGCGCAAGGCCCATCCCCGCCGCGCTGCACTTGGCGCCCCTTGAACACCGCCGAACCGGCTTGCGCCGGATCGGCCGGGCCAGCGCCTACGGCGGGGCCGCCGCTGCGAGCTGGCTTTCAGCCTCGCTCATTAGCACTGCCGTGCTGCATTCGAGCGCGCCAGCGATCTTGAAAATGATCGCCAGCGTGGGCATGTGCTCGCCGCGCTCGATCTTCCCCATGTGGGAACGCTCGATGCCGGCCTGGTGTGCCAGCGATTCCTGCGCGATGCCGCGCTCCATCCGCAGAGCACGCACCGCCGCGCCGAAGGCGTGGGCCAGCTCGGCGTCATGGGTGGTGGAGCCGGCCGGTCGGCCGCGCTGGACGGTTCGCTTCTGCATAGACAGAAGCGTCAATTCGCAGCACAATTAAAACCACGTTATCTTTAACTCATTCATTCCGAATCAATCCTTTTTCGTGCTTCTACGTCTTTACAGAAATACGCATTTGCGGTTTTTCACGGAAGCACAAAACCGAATCCGTGCATTTCCTCAAATCCGCCGATACGGCTTTACGCTTTCACGCTTCGGTGGATTTGTTCCAAGAAAGGGCTGCCCATGAACCGACTCATCACCGAGGACGAGCGCAGGCAGTTGCTGGCCCACGGCCAGAATCGCGCCGCTGGCGGCTCCATCGACCCGTTGCCCGTGGTGCGGTTGTTCACGCCGGACGCGCATCTCACTTGGCTGCTGGCCGCGCTCGATCCGGCCGATGGCGATACGGCCTTTGGCCTGATCGACCTGGGGCTGGGAATGCCCGAGCTGGGCACCGTGAAGCTGTCCGATCTGGAATCCATCGTCGGGCCACGCAAGCAGCCCGTGATGCGGGATCGGTATTTTCAGGCGGCACGCCCGCTGTCGGAATATCTGCGGCTGGCCCAGGAGAATGGTTCCATCCTCGATTGAACCGTTCGCACTGCGGCCAAGCGGGGCGTATTGGGACTATTTCAGTCTTATTCCAGACCTGTCCGGTCTGAATCCGCACTCTTGCATTCAACCCGTGCTGGTGTGACCCAATCAGTCACGATCTTTTATGCGGGTACGGGCACGGTGTTTTGTGCCGCATGACGTTGTCGGGTCGGGCGGTCGTCGCATTCGGACGGGATTCGCAATACACCGGAGCCAATCAGTCTTGACACCGCATGTTACATGCTTGAATTGATGCAGATGATGGTTTTGATCTGGATGCGATAGCTTCGTTTTGATCGGCCCGTGGCGACGTTCCTGCTGTTCGACAGGAGCTTTCGTCATGGTCAGCCCTCACCATTTCCCGCACTGGTATCCCACCGCCGCCTACCTCTACGTTCTGCGGCTCGATGCACTCGCACTGGCCTGGGAGTACCTGCGGCGCCATCCCGACTACCGGCTCGACTGGCTGCACCGTCATCGCCGGCCGCAGGCGGCACAGCACGCGGCGCATCGCTGGGGCTTACGCCTGCTGGAAGACCCAGCCTTGGATGCGCGCGACGCGCATCCGGCCTGGCTCCCCGGCCATGCCGGCGTGGTGCAGCTCTACCCCGATGCCGACCCACCGCAGAATGCCACCGCCTTCGCGTTCTGGCGCATCCCTGGTCACAAGCAATTGATCCACGATGGCAAGCGGCTGGTGCTGATCGCGCGCAGCCCTGGCCATTGCCTGCGCTTCGCGCTGGCACCCGGCCTGGAGGACGGCATGGCTGTCGCCTATGCCCATCACGGCGGTGCTGCCGCACCTGCACGCGGCCATGCGCCCGGTGCGGCGCTGGCCAATGCTCGGCCCCGGCCATCGCATTCGGCCTTGCTGGAACTGCACACCTTGCAGGCGCTCGACGCAACCCTGGCGGGTGCGTCCTTGCGCGATGTGGCCGAAGGCTTGTTCGGCGTGGATGCCGCAGCCGGTTGGTACAGCGACGGCGGCCTGCGCTCCAAGGTGCGCCGCCTGACGCGGCGCGGCGATGCGCTGATGCGCGGCGGCTATCGCCGCCTAGCACAGCTTGCGCCGCTTGAGAAGGGTCGTTTTGAAGGCCACGCAAAACGACCCTGAGCAAGAGAGCTTCATTTTCTGAGACTGCCTCCATCCGGTTGCGCTGTGTGGCCGGAGCCCTGCAACCGATGGAGGTTCTCACCATGCGTCCTGCTCCCTTGCGGCCTGCCGCCGCTCCCGCAACCACCTCGGCCGCTGTCGCGCAACCGCAGCGTTATCTCACCAACGACGAAGCCGCCGACTACCTGCGACTGTCACCGCGCACGCTGGAAAAGCAGCGCGTGCTGGGCGGCGGCCCCAAGTTCCGCAAATTCGGCCGCCGCGTCATGTACGCCGTGGCCGATCTCGATGCCTGGGCTTCCGAGCGCAGCTTCGAGAGCACATCCGATCCCGAGTACGCCGAGCAGCATTCGGCGGACAGCCGTGCGCGCTGACCGCTGGCGCGCGGGTGGCTTTCGCCATGTCCAGCCCTGCGCTGCCGTCCCGGCAGCGGCTCGTGCCAGAGCGCGAACAGCTCGACCTGTTCCGTGCCCTGCCGGGCGACATGGCGCCGCGCGACAGCCAGGATTTGATGGCCTTTCCGTTCTTCTCGCTGGCGAAGTCGCGGCGCGTGGCGCCGATCGACTTCCGCGCCAGCGGCATCACGATCCGCGTGGAGGGAACGCAGGAGCATGGCATCGCCACGATTTGGGATGCAGATGTGCTCATTTGGGCGGCTTCGCAGATTGTGGAGGCGCGCGACGCGGGCTTGCGTCCATCGCGGCTCATGCAGGCCACGCCCTACGAGATCCAGCGATTCATTGGGCGCGGTACGTCGCTGCGCGACTACCAGCGCCTCAAGGCGGCCTTGGATCGCCTGCAATCCACGACGGTGGCCACGTCCATTCGGGAGACCACGGGAAGACGGCTGCACCGCTTCTCGTGGATCAACGAATGGAAGGAACTGGCCGATACCAAGGGCACGCCCTTAGGGCTGGAGCTGATCCTGCCGGACTGGTTTTACGCGGGCGTCATGGATGCCGCGCTGGTGCTGACCATCGACCCAGCGTATTTCCGGCTCACGGGCGGCATCGAGCGATGGCTGTACCGGCTGGTGCGCAAACACGGCGGGCGACAGCCGGGTGGTTGGCAATTCGATTTCCGACACCTGTATCGGAAATCGGGCAGTGCCACGCGCTTCTCAGACTTCGCCTACGACCTGCGCGCACTGGTCGCGCGGCAGTCGCTGCCCGGCTACGTCCTAGGCATCGAGCGGATGCCGGACAACAGCGCCGAGCTGCTGACCTTCCGGCCCGTGCCGTTCGCGGCACGGGGATAAACGGTGCGCAGCTTGTGGACGGGCTCGTGCTATCAGGAGTACGAGGTATCGTGCTATCGGGAGTACGACTCTCGTGCTATCAGGAGTACGGATCGGCCGCAAAGCCAATAACGGCGCGGGTTTCGGCCTCCCCTAACTTCCCTAACTTAAAACATCTAACTGGTAGTAGAAGCGCCGCACCTCGGTGGAAAACCGCCACGCGGCGCGAAGCACAGCGGCAACAACCGGGCTTTCCAACAGGGAGGGCCAGGCCATGATCGTCGCGCTGCT
>NZ_JAQOTI010000003.1:259790-260060 GCF_028401915.1 Delftia sp. DT-2 | reverse complement strand
AACCACGCTGGCTACCCACATCGCTGGCGAGCTGGCGATGCGCGGCCAACACGTCGTGTTGCTGGACGCCGACCCGCAAGGCTCCGCGCTGGACTGGACGCAGCGCCGCAGCCAGCAAGGTTTGCCAAGGCTGTTCAGCGCCGTGGGCCTCGCACGCGAAACGCTGCACCAGGAAGCGCCAGAACTCGCCAGGCGGGCCGATCACGTCGTCATCGACGGGCCGCCGCGCATCGCCGCCTTGGCGCGCTCCTCGCTGCTGGCGGCCGAGCG